>DATENU010000009.1:0-300000 GCA_035274845.1 Chthoniobacterales bacterium | reverse complement strand
AGCGCTTTTACGTGCGTGCTTCCGGATCGGGCTATCCCGGAGATTGGGGGGAGGCGGAAGTAACCCCGCACGCTTACGATGTATCCTCTCCACGAGGCCTGGCCTTTATCGCGCGTTATGTCTTCGACTTCGCTGAGATTACCCTCGCGGGAAACGAGAACAAGGGACTGATCATTATTGCGTCTTATCACAGATTTAAAGACGCGAGTTCGCGCTCGAACTACTTCAAGCGTGAGTTCTTCTACCGGCAGGAGGCGGTGCGACGATGATTGCACTCACACCGCCACCGGACGCGGCATCGGCGGTCTCACCAAAACCGCTTCGGTTCCACTGGAGCCTCTCACAGGCGGGCACACCTTTTCGGCGAGCAACGTCCGCGAAAGCGCAGTCGGGCCAATTGCCGTTCGAGGCGCAGTTGGAGCTCTGCCAGTGCGCGGATGAAAACGGGATCGATTCGCTCCTGATGGCAATCGGTTTCGCGCGGCCCGATCCGATCCTGCTCTCAATTTGCCTCGGCCAAAAAACCGAGCGCGTGAAGTTCATGATTGCCTGCCGGCCGGGATTGATCTCGCCCGCGGCCTTCGTTCAACAAATCAACACCCTCTCGCTCCTTGTTGATGGCCGCGTGCATATCAACATCGTCGGGGGCCATACGCCGCGTGAACTTCAATATTACGGCGACTGGCTGCCGCGCGAAGAACGTTATGACCGGCTGGATGAATTTCTCACCGTCTGCCGGGCATTTTGGGATTCGAACAGTGCGGAGGTCAACTCTACCGGCCGCTATTACCAAGTGAAGGGGGGGCGGCTCCCGACGCCTTTCAGCCTTAATGGAGAGCGCCGGCCGGAGATTTATCTAGGCGGCAACTCGGAGCAGAGCGCGGCCCTGGCGATCCGCCACGCCGATTGCCTATGGCGCTTTGCCGAGCCGCCGGAGACCCTGGCGCCTGCCATCGCACCGGTCGTGCGAACCGGGACGGAAGTAGGTCTCCTCGTCTCGCTCGTCGCGCGGCCGACCCGAAGCGAGGCGATCCGCGCGGCCCACGATCTCGTCGACCGGTTCGACGAAACGGCTTGCCACACCCAGCGCAAGTTCGAGCGCCAAACGGACGCGGCTGCTTTTCAAACCACCTACGCCCTCGCGCGTGAATGTTCCACCGAGTGGGCCACGTCTACTCTCTGGACCGGAGCTGTAAAAGTCCTCGGTGCTCCGGCGATTGCCTTGGTCGGATCGGCGGAAGAAATCGCCGCTTCGCTTTTGGCATACAAGGCGATCGGAGTCACCCAGTTCCTCTTCACTGGCTGGCCTGATTTGGAGGAAATGGTTTTCTTCGGACAAGAAATTCTCCCCCGGGTTCGCGCATCGGAGAGATGCGAACCAGCCGCAGCGAGCTCGCCTTCCGCATGAAGCTCAGCCACGAAATGTTTCGCGATTGGCAGCGTGAGTATCTGTTCCTTTCGATCGCTCGCTTCTGCTACCTCAATTCTGTAACTGACGGTTATTATTTCGAATTCGGCTGCCACAAGGGGCGAACCATGCGTCTGGCCTGGGAATTCACTGGCGCGCTTTTCAATTGGACTTATGTCGGCTTCGACTCTTTTGCCGGGCTGCCGGAAATTCCGGAAATCGACCGGTCGCCGGCCTGGACAGCTGGCGCGCTGGCAACGAGCGAAGAAGAGTTCCTCGCCATCACCAGCGAAGTGGGGATGCCCCGGGAGCGTCTCCGGACGATAAGGGGCTTTTACGACGAAAGCCTTACCCCGGCGCTGGCCGAATCGTTGCTTCCGCGAAAAGCCGCTGTGATTTTTGTCGATTGCGATCTGTATAGCTCGACCGTGCCGGTGCTGGCGTTTGCCAAACCGTTCCTCCGCCCGGGAACGGTCGTCGTCTTCGACGACTGGTTTTGTTTTTATGGGGACCCGGACCGGGGGGAACGCCGGGCCTGGGGAGAATTTCGCCGGGCCAATCCCGGCTTGCGCTTTACGGAGTTTGTCCAAACCAGCGAAGCGCACGCCTTTATCTGTCTGGGCGAGGAGGAAGGCGCGCAATTGGACGTGGCAATATGACGAAGCCGCTGCGATTCCATTGGCGGCTGCTCCAAGGCGGCGATCTGGAGGGCGCGATCGCCCCGGAGCGTTTCAATGCCGCCACCGCCCTGCCTGAAATAGCCGCGCAAATCGCCTTTTGCCGCGAGGCAGAGCAAAACGGAATCGACTCCGTCCTGGTGGATGTTAGTAGCCGCAAGCCCGAGCCGATGGTGCTGGCGATGGCTCTGGCGGCCTCGACTGAGCGTCTCAAGTTTATGGTCGCCCACCGGCCCGGGCTCATGTCTCCAACGCTTTTCGCGCAGCAGGTCAACACATTCTCCACCCTCGCTCCAGGTCGGATCACCCTTAATATGGTGGCCGGACATTCTCCCGCCGAGCAGCTCACCTACGGCGATAATCTGGCCCACGACGCGCGCTACGAGCGCATGAAGGAATATCTAACCATCTGCGCCCGCTTTTGGTCCGGAGATGAGGCGGTGAATTTCCTCGGCCGGCATTATCGTATCGCGGACGGCCACTTGAAAACGCCATTCGTGGCGACCGATCGACGCGCGCCGGAAATCTACGTCGGCGGCGGATCTGCGAGTGCTCGCGAGGCGGCTTGCGGGTTCGCCGATTGCTGGCTTCGTTTTGCCGACACTCCGGAAAACGTGGCGGAGGATGCGGCGGCCGTGCGCCAGAGCGGAATCGAGATAGGCCTGCGGCTCTCCTGCATTGTCCGGCCGACGCGCCAGGAAGCCCTCGATGCGGCCCGAAGTCTCGTCGAAGGACCGGCCATCGAACGCCGCCGGCGAAGCGAGGCTGTTTTTGTCAAAGCGTCCGATGCCAGCTCGATGCGCCGGACGTTTGATCTCGGCGAGACGGAGTGGTTAACGCCAAGACTTTGGGCCGGGGCCGTTCGGACGCTCGGCGCCACTGGTATCGTGATGGTCGGAACACCTGACGAGGTCGCGGATGAGATCCATGACTTCAAGGAAGCCGGGATCTCTCAATTTATTTTGCATGGATGGCCGAAGCTGGAGGAAATGCGGATTTTTTGCCGCGACGTTATCCCGCTCGTGCGCCGGCGGGAACAGGCGACCCCAATGATGGACCCTGCACGTTCGGAGCTGGTCCCGGCCTCGAGTAAGATGAACAAAGGTAACCGCGTGGAGACCGCGTAGTCATGATGCTCGGCGCCGGCCAGCGCGGACTAGTGGCTGAATTGAGATGAAGGTATTGCTTCGACAATTATTTTCCTGTCCGCCGGTCGAGCGCTGGCGACGATTCGAAACCATCCTGAAGGCTTCGCTGGTCCAATTGGGACATCAGGTGACTGAGCTGGAATTTCCCCGGGAACCCTCCCCAGGACCGGCGGGCTTCGATTTTCGCATCTACCCGCACAAATCCCGTGAGCAACTGCCGGACGGCGATCTTTTTTACAAAGAGATGCACGCCCAGAACCTCTTTACCATCGATCATCTCGGGTGGGGACCGGAGCACTCCGGTCTCCAGGCGCCGCCTGATCTCAGCGAGATCGATCCCGCGGCTGCGCGGCGGTTCTGCGCTCAGTTATGCCGGGAATTTCTGGCATCGGGCAGCTCAAAACATCGGCAGCCCCCCGTGCGCACCATCGATTCCTCGCTCGGTCCGTATCTGCTCGCGCCCTTACAACTGCCGACCGACGACGCGGTGACGCTTCACTCACCCTTAAGCGTCGTTGAGTACGTGAATCTTCTCTCGGACTGGGCGGATAGCGCGCGCATTCGGGTGGTGTTCAAGCTGCATCCGGGACGAGAGGCGCCTGACGTCGCGGAGGCCGTTCGGGCCCGGGCTGCGGAAGGGCGCTATGTCTCGATCGTCGACGAGAATATTCACGCGCTGATCGCCGGGGCTGTCGGCGTAGTCGTTCTGACTTCCGGCGTGGGCTTCGAGGCCCTGATCCACGGAAAGCCGGTGGTAACCCTGGGCCGGTGCGACTATCGCTGGGCGACCTTTCGCGCCAGTCCCGGCGGGTTGGACGCAGCTCTCGCCTATGTGCGTGAATACTCGCCAGCGCAGCGGCAAGAGGCTGACAAGTTTATCTACTTTTATTACCACCGGCATGCCTACCCCCTCACCGGGCCGGCCATGGGGAATTCAAGGGCGCGACTACTCGAATATCTGAGGAAGAAAGTGGGAGTGGATCGCGGCGTCCGTCGGCCCGCTCATCGAGTGCGCTGAGCGCCATGATCTCAGTAAACGTCTGCGCCGAGGGAGAAGAATGGCTTTTCGGCGACATCAAAAAGCGCTTTGCCGCCACGCGCGTTCCCGGGCTCCGCGTCACAGTGTCGGACCGGCCCGAGCGTGGAGCTGACGCCTGGGTCTTCATTCGCACGCGCGAAGCGGTTCGCTCACCCGATCTCTCCCGCAGCGTCGTCTGCCTCCACGATCTCTTTGAGCAGGATGGGCACTACCTTCCCGGCGGCGATCGCGCCGCGGTGCGGTCCGCGGGGGCTCTGGCCCTCTGCCATCCGGAGCAACGCCGCATTCTCCGGGACGCGGGAATTACTCTTGAAGGAGTGCCCGTGCTCGAACGTCCCCTGGGCGCGCTCGAAATCTTTCAACCGCGCACCGTTCTCCAGGAAAGGTTTCATCTGGGTTGGGTCGGGCGCGATCATTGGCGCAAACGTCCCGAGTGGGTTCCGGAAATCGCTGACCGTCTGGTCGCCGAGGGGCTTTTTTTTCGGGTCGTGCTTGTCGGAAAAAATCTCGACAGTCTGGCGGCGGAGATGGCGGGTTTGGGGATTGAGTGTGCCCTTTACGAGCGCGCGGATTACCCGATCGAAACCTATCCTCAGCTGTATGCGAAAATGGATTGCCTGCTTATCACCAGCATCACCGAGGCAGGACCCCTGCCGCTTTTCGAGGCCTTGGCGACGGGTGTGCCGGTCGTGACTACACCCGTTGGCTGGGCTCCCCACTTTGCGGCACGGGCCCCTGAATTCATACGTTTGGGTGAATGCCCCGCCGAACTGGCGGCAAACGTCGCCAGCCTGTATCGCGAGCGAAGAGAAATGTTCGACCGCCGGCACGACATCGCCGCGCTTGCAGCGACGCCGCGGCTGGACTCGTGGTGCGGCGATGTTCTGGACCTGGCAGCTGTTGTCGCCCGCGGTAACCGGAACGCTCCCGCAAAGTCTCCTCGATAAGCGCAACTCACCCGGCGGGCCCCGTTCCACCAAATGATCGTCTCAATGTTTATCCCTCCCGCACGATCGTGCTCAACCGGCGCGCCCGGTTCGCCCATCTGCCTTTCCATTCCTGGTTTCCGCGGAGCAAGTCATATTCTTCCAAACCGAGCTCGCAGGCGCGCTCAATTCCCGCCAGCAAAAGGAGCCGGCCCGGCGACCAGCATTCCGCCTCCGGCGGATATCCGCCGTTCCAGGTGCACAGGCTGCGTTCGCCGCGAAAGCACAGGTCGAGGGCAAGAATGCGTTCGTCCTTCCAAATCGCGAACACGTGGAGCCGGCGCTCGGCGAAGAGGACCGGCAAGGCCAACCTGCAAAACGAAGCGTTTTGCGCCACACGACGGAATGTACTTTTCTCGCCGAACCGGCTGATATTGAGGTCGAGAAAGAGCCCGGGTAAACGTTCCGGCGGAAAACCGGCGGGCGTCAGCTCCTGCATTCCCAGACCGTTCGCGGCCGCCTTTCGCATTGCCCGGCCCGTCCCCTTGCGGAAGGCACGGCTCCGGGCGGCCACGTACTCAGCGCGGGTCGCGGGGAGCGAGATGTAGGAATATTCCGGACCGGGAAGGCCGCACGCTGTCAATTCGGACCGGCCCTCCAGGATCCGAAGGGCCGCGATTAAATTCGAATCCTGCCGGACGTATTTCAGTTCGAGCCGGCGAAATTCCTCACGCTCCGACAGAGCGTGTTCCAGCAACCCGGCGGCGGTCGTCAGGTCGCCGTCCGCCACGATGACGTCGTTATAATTGCTCATCGCATTCGGGAAAATCGCTTCCCGGGTGTCTAGCTTGACGGCGAGGGGCAAAACACCCGCCAGACTGTCGCCGCGCCAGGCCAGAACGAGCCAGGGCAGAAATTCAGGCTGCACCTGGCACGCCCCCAGAAACCAAATCGGCGCGCTAAAGGCGGGGTTACAGCGGGAGCGATCGAGCAGTTCGTTCCAGGCGGGAACGATTTGCTGAGCCGCGCCGAGATCAGTCAGCGTTTCGAAACGAAGTGGTGGAGATTTCACGCTCGGGGGATGACTCATCACGGTTACATCATGGTGGGCTCGACAGTCGAACGTAGCAATCCCGCGGGTGAGTTCGGCGCCAAAAAAAATCCGGGAGATGTCGCTCCCAGATAACACTTGGTGTTTGCCCGCCGCGAAGCGCCGGCCTCATCATCAGCGACAAAAGAAACTGTTTCGGCTGAAAAACTCGGCGGTTCTTCAGATCGGAAGAGTTCTCACAGGCGGTTAAATCCCAGATTTAGAAGATCCACTGAACCCTCAAAAAACCCCGTTCATGAAGACCCTCAAAAGACTCCTACTCGCGCTCCTTTCCATCTCGCTTTTGCTTCTTCCCAGCCGCCTTACGAACGCGGACGACGAGACGAAGGCCAAGGTGAAGCCGAGCGGCCGTGTCGTCATTGCTGAGGTAGTGGCCTTCGATCAGCCCTTCATGCTGAATCGCCTCGGCGCAAACATGACCGCTGGAGAAATGTTCGCTCTGCGGAAGGACGTGGAGCGAATCGACCCCAAGGGACCACTGCCCGGTTACAGCGAGAATCCCAACCTGATCGGGTATGCCGGAAACGTCCAGCGGAAGGATTACAAGCGCGCGCGCCCCCTGGTCCTGCGGGCCAACGTCGGTGACATCCTGGAGATCCGCTTCACTAATTTGTTGACGAATCAGACAACCGGCCAATTCGCCGGCTGCCACGTGATGGGGCTAAGCCTTGCCAAAAACCCAGATGAGGACAAAGGCATCGACTCCGACAGCTCCTGGGTAGGCCAGAACAATAATAGTTTCGCTGCGAATGCAGGCTCGATGCCAACGCCGACGCCCGCCGGGACAGCCGCGCCTCAACGAGTTACAAGCCGGGTTTACCGTTACTTCGTCGATGCCGAGGGAGTCTTCGTTCTCTATAGCGCGGCGAACCCCACGGCCTTGAATGAAGCCAACAACGGCCTTTTCGGCTGCGTCATCGTCCAGCCTCCGAACGCCGAGTATTACCGCAGCCAGGTCCTGCGCACCGATCTGAACGACGCCACCTATTATTCCCACAACCTCCCTGCAAACATGTTGCTTCACCGCGCGCCCGACGACGAGCAAGGCAAGGAGCAGCACTGGTTTCTAACCACCTACCGAACACGGCTCCATGATTTCGTTGTCAAGAACGTGGAGGTGGTGATCGGTGATCCCGAAGTGGTGAAGCAGTTCCATGGTGCTGTGTCGCAGGAGAAGATCGAGGCTACCAGGAAGCCGGAGTATCTCGAGCGCGCTCCGGATGGCTCTTTTGCACCGATGAGTCAGGCCGCCAAGACCTCGGAGGCAGATGTTCTCAAGAAACAAAAGGAAGGCAGTGTCCGACCGCAGGGCAAAATCTTCTCCCGCGATACCGGGCACCCTTTGATTGATTACGGGATCGGGTATTCGAGTCCCGCCGCCGGTGCGAGCCCGGCTCCGGCCGATTCCGCAATGCACTCCCGTCCATCGCGCTGGCCCGTGCTCCAGATGCTCTATCCCGAGGTGAAGAGGAATCCCGATGGCACGAAATTAACCCTGAAGGCCCAACGCGCGGATCCAGCCCGCGGCGTCAAAGAAGGCGCCGAGTTTTTTCAACTCGCTGATAATCCCCAACTTTACAAACATGCGATTACCCAACTGGATACGGGAGCGGTGCCGCGTGAGCTCTGGCCAGTCCTTAATGACTGGGGCATCACCTCCTCCCTGCCTAATCTCACGCGGGTCGGTCCGCAGCGAGGTTACTTTGACGGAACCCTGGACGCGACCAAGCCGTTTCCGACCGACGATAGCAACGGTTATATCTGGCTGCTGACCGGGATGAATCTGAAACAGAAGCCGGACGCCACAGCGCGGCCGAACACCGCGGTCATCATCCAGGGGAATCAAAAAGACCTTACCCTCCGCTTTCTCGAAGTGGAGTTGCAGCTCTTTCACAGCGATCTCACTGCGATCATCACCGGTCCTCAGGCGGAAGGATTCGGGAACATGCAGGAGACTCCGAGCGCGTTTCTGATTCCGAACTTACCCGCTCGCCCCCTGCCCTATCGCGAGTTCGCCCTCGCTTATCACAACATTGCCTTGGGTTTGAACCAGGCGTTTCCCGAGCAGGGAAGCGGTCCACTCAGTAACATGCTTGGCACCGGAAACGACGGTTTCTGTATCAATTATGGCTCCGCCGCAATCGGCGCCGAGATCCTCGCCAATCGGCTGGGGGTTGGTCCAGAAGGAGTAAATCAGGACGGGACCGATCTAAAATTCGAGGAGTTCTTTCTCAGTTCGTGGGCCGTTGGCGACCCGGCCATGCTGGTGGATCGGCCGGCTAATTCCGGCGGCACGAGGGCGACGCAGGCGTTGTACGCCGATGATCCATCAAACGTTTATCATAGCTACATGCGAGACCACGTGAAGATGCGGATTTACAACGCCGGCCTACTCGCTCCGCATGTCCATCACCTCCACGCTCACCAGTGGCCGCGCACTCCCAATTCCGACGAAAGCTCTTACCTCGACAGCCAGCTCCTGGTTCCGGGCGCTGCGTTTACCCTCGAGATTACCTACAACGGCAGCGGCAATCGCAACCAGACGGTGGGCGATTCCATTTTCCATTGCCATTTCTATCCCCACTTTGCCCAGGGCATGTGGTCGCTCTGGCGGGTTCACGATGTCTTCGAGGAAGGGACGCCCCTGGATCCGAGCAGGCGGGTGATGGATGTGCGAAAGCCGGACGGGAAGGTAGATCCGGCCCAATGGGTCCGTGCTTTGCCGGACGCGGAAATCGAGACCGGCACGCCTATCCCGGCGATCGTTCCTCTTCCAACGCTGGCGATGCCGCCCATTCCTCCCCGGGTGCGGGTAACGAAGATTCCGGATCTTCCGGCAACCCCGGCAGGCGGCGCCGCGACGCTTCCCGATTTGAAAAGCTGGGTGCCCTTTTTGGATAAGCCGGCGCCCGGGCAAAACAGCGGAGGTAAGAATCTCACCATGGGCCGAATGACCGAGGTCGAACCGAAGCAGGAGGGCGGGAAGCCGGTTCTCGACAAGGATGGCAAGCCGATCTTCTCTAATCCCGGATTCCCCTTCTTTGTCCCCGGCGTTGCCGGACATCGCCCGCCCCATCCGCCCTTGGACATGGGCTGGGAAGAAAAAAATGGAGTTCCGGATTTGAATCCGGACGGCACAAAAAAATACATCGATGGCGGGCTGCCGCGCCACCAGGTGCTCGGCGGCCAGGTGGTGCGCGAATTTCACAGCCCCTGGGATTTCACGAAAGACTACATCCGCTACGACGACCACGAGAAACCAGTCGATGGTGCCATCGTGGCTTACCGCATCCCCGAGGACGGCACGCCGATCGAAAAGGCGGCAATGGAAGCACATCGGACGCGGACCGTGAAAACCGTCCAGCCCGATGGCAGGCAGGGCAATTTCATTCATAACGGTTTGGCTCCCGTGAGCGGCGCGCCCTTTGCCGATCCCGGCGTGGACGACCAGGGAAACGCCGTGCGAAGCCTGCGCAAGTACCGCGCGGCCGTGATCCAAAAAGACGTGGTCTTCAACAAAGCCGGCTGGCATTACCCGCAGCAACGCTTCATCACGCTGTGGGAGGACGTAAAGCCCACCTTCGATGAAAAGCGGCCGGCCCAGCCTTTCTTCTTCCGCGCCAACAGCGGCGAGACCGTCGAATACTGGCACACGAATCTGGTCCCGGAATACTATGAGCTGGATGACTTTCAGGTGCGCACGCCGACGGACATTATCGGGCAGCACATTCACCTGGTGAAGTTCGATGTCCTCGCGTCCGATGGCGCCGTCAACGGATTCAATTACGAGGATGGCACCATCAGTCCAGACGACGTCCGCGGGCGGATCCACGCCATTACCCGCCCTTTCGCAACGAAGGCGGGAGCCGAATACAGTCTGTTTGAAATGACGCTGCCAAAGCCGGGCGAGAACTACGTGCCGGCGATTGATTGGACCAAGTTCGTCGCCACCAAGCCAGTCCCCACCGAGTGGGAAGGCGGGTATCTCCAAAAGCAGATGACCCAGGGTGATATTCCCGATGAAAAGCGCGTTCCCGTGGAACAGCGGTTGCATCCGCCGGCGGGACAGAATTGGAATGGCGCCATGACCACCATTCAGCGTTTCTCGACCGACCCGCTGCTCAACGAACAGGGAATCGACCGCACCGTGCGCACCGTTTTCACGCATGATCACTTTGGTCCTTCCACTCACCAGCAGGCGGGTCTCTACGCCGGCTTTCTGGTCGAGCCTGAAAAATCGACCTGGCGCGACCCGGTGACGGGCGATCTCCTCTACGACCCGGTGAACCGGAGCGATGGCGGGCCCACGAGCTGGGAAGCGATGATCGAGCCGCAAAATCTCGCTCAGAGTTATCGTGAATTCGCGGTCGAATTCCAGGATCTCCAGTTGGCCTATACCAAAGACAGCCCGAAAAAACTCAGGCTAATGAAGGATCTCAAGCCGGACGAATTCGCCACCCCGATCACGTTTCCAACGCCTTTACCGCAACCGAATACGCCTGTTCCTCCGACCATGATCAAGACCCTGAAAGAGAATGGGATCACTCTTACCAATCAGGCAAAGTTCGTTACCTTACCGCCGGGAATGCCGGGCCAAATAGGTATCCTCGATGATACGCCACAATCCCTCTATCGTTACGGCGGGGCAGACGCGAAAGACCCCGCTTTTAGCCTGGCAACAGTAAGCAATGGTCAGAATGGCGAGCAGCTCCAACTAACGTTCCTGCATGGAACCACATGGTCGGATGGGCGCTTTGCGATCAATCCTAATAATACCCCCCCACTGCAACCGGAAATCGTTAGCTCGGGGGGTGGAACCTATTCGGTTAATTACCGAAGCGAACCACTTAGCCTGACATCGAACTTGCCGTCACCCACGCCGGTCGGTCGGGTGGCCAGTGGGACGCAGCCCAATCAGACTGACATGGCCTTCGCCTTTGCTTCTATCGACCGCCCGCCGCCCTGGAATCAGTACAAGCCCGACGTGAAAGTCGCGTCGCCGGACGGCACAGTGCCATCCCTTTTTGCGCGGCCGGAAAAGCTCGGTGACATCAACGGACCCTGGAGAGATTTCGCCGCACTTCCCAAACTGTTTCCACAGCCCAGTCCAGGGACCCAAAAAACTGCCACGGTGAACGAAGGCAATCTTTCACCGCTTGATCCTTATACCCCCCTCATGCGGGGCTATCAGGGCGACAAGGTCCAGGTGCGCGCTCTGGTCGGCGCGCATACGCAGCCGCACTCTTTCACGATCAACGGGGTGAAATGGCTGGGTGAGATGATGGCCAAGAATTCTGGCTTCAAGAACGGCCAGGAAATGGGCATCTCGGAGCACTTCGAGTTTCAGTTCGAGCTGCCTCCAGCGTCCACTACTGCCGAACGGCCTTTCGCTGATTATCTCTACGCGCCGAGCAGCGGGAGCACCGGAATTAATAACGGGGTGTGGGGCATTATCAGGTCATACGACATCCCGCCAACATCGACGGGGAACATCGGAGATTTCGAATTCACCCGCAGGCCGCTTCCGAGCCTTCTTCGCCTGCCGCCGGAGGCGAATCGCCGTCCTTATGAACTCGACCACGGCCAGTTCGCGGCCGCTGCTCCAACCCCGCCCGCCAAGCTCCCGCTCTCTGTCGTGCCTCCTCCACCGCCCGACGTCGAATTCGAGGTGGTGGCGCAGAATGCCCCCATCACTTATAACGATCGGGGCCCAAAGATTCAGAACAACAATGGCATCGTATACACGGTCTCCCGAATTTGGGAAAAGAAGGGCGACAAGCTTGTCCGGGTAACGAAGGCCGATGGCACCGACGTCACCACAAAACCCGGGGCGCCTTTCATCTTGCGGGTTAAAGCGGGCCAATGGGTGGGAGTAAGCCTGACGAACAACACAGGCAATCCGGCTGCTTCGCCGACCGCCTCTCCGGCGGCTTCACCGGTGACGATCGGTCTGCACTCCCAGCTCCTCGGTTACGATGTGAGTGTGTCGGACGGCATGAATGTAGGATTTAATCGGGTCCAAACGATTGCGCCGGCTGCTCCCAAAGCCAAGACCGACGCCCCGCTCCCGCTCACCTATTTGTGGTATGCCGGCGACTTGAGCCAAAGCGAGGATGGCAAGAGCTTGAACAGCCCGCACCCGCGAGAACTGGGCGCGACCAACCTTTGCCCGGCCGCGCCTTTGAATCAGGATGGAGTCGGATTGCTTGGGGCGCTGATCGTGGAGCCGGCGGACTCCTATTGGGATCCCAAGGACTACGTGACCGAACAAGCAAGAATCGTCGATGCAAACAAGAAGGAGAAGCTCTTGTTCCACGACTTCGTCCTGATTGAGCAGGCGAATATTACCGACAGTAATAAGCCTGGGAACAAGGCGAAAGCCACGTACGCGGTTAACAATCGTTCCGAGGACCTTGGTTTCCGCCTGGGCAACCCTTCGCCTACGCCGGCCTCGACACCTTATTACCAGGTCCTTTCAAACTCTTTGCCGAATCCTCTGCCCTCAGGGCCGCCCATCGGAGCACCGAAGACACCGATCTTTACCGCCACTGCAGGCGATCCCGTCCGATTCCGCGTCCTCCAACCGGGCGGCGATTCGGCTGGCATCAGCACGATGTTCGAGATCCATGGACATTCCTGGCAACAGGAACCTTGGATCAACTCGTCCGCCACCTTGGGAGACAATCCGCAGTCCAATGTGCTGGCCGCCGACATCCTCGTCCCCCACAAGGCGCTGAATATTCTTATCGATTCCGCGGGAGGACCGGACAAGGTGCCGGGCGATTATCTCTACTATAATTTCATGGGACGCTTTAGCGGCGCCTGGGGTATCTTCCGGGTGGAGAAGAAGAAATAAGCATGGCCGCTCCGCTGCACCCTGCCGAGCGTGAGCGGTGTTTTCCTGCGCGCGCGTGCCGGTTTGTGGCCGCTCTGACAGTTGGATTCTCAATGGTCCTCCCGGATGTGGGAGCCGCGAAGGATGCAGCTGCGCCAGCCACCGAGTCGGATGGACAGCGCTTCATTGAAGAGGGCATCGCGGTGGAGTTCCGAGTCACACCCGTCGCGGCGGCAAAGTCCGCCGTCCTGCGGGAAGGCGACGATGCCATCGTGCAATTCAAACTCTCCGAGGTGGCCGGCGGCACCCCCGTTCGCGGCGCCGAGCCGGCCGCCTGGGTGGACCGTCTTCCGCCGGGCGGAAAAATTTCGGCCCAAGCGACGCACGCCAAGACGCAAGCCTTCCGCCAGGGCGGTACTTTTGGGAAGGCCTATGCCGACCTCAACGTTTACTACGTCCTCGCGATGAATGAGGACAACACCATCTCTGTCGTCGATCCGCTCTTTGGCTTCGGCGGGAGTAAGCTGGTGAGTTATGTCCGCCTGAAAAGCAGGGGGGAGGATTGGGTGCTATCCTCGGATCAGCGAAACCTGTATGTTTCGATGCCCGAGGCCGGGGCGGTGGCGGTAGTGGATACCACGACCTGGAGCGTGGTCGCCGATCTCCCGACCGGCCCCCAGCCGGGCCGCCTGGCCTTGCAACCCGATCAGCACTATCTCTGGGCTTCCGATCTGGGATCGGGCTCCGAAGCCCCCGATCGCGGGGTCACGATCATTGCGACGGACGACCGGTCCATCAAGGGGCACATTGCGACGGGTAACGGCCCATCCGAAATTGTTTTTAGCGAAGACAGCCGTTCAGCCTTCGTCCTGAATCGCGCCAGCGGGACGCTTTCCGGGATCGATGTGCCGAGCCTTAAGAAGGTCTGCGATATCCCGGTGGGAAAACATCCCGCGGGCCTCGATTACTGCGCGAAGTCGGGAGCGGTGTATGCCACGGATGAGGATTCCGGTCAGATTGTGGCGGTTGATGTGCGCCGCAGAGCCGTGGTCGCGACGATCAAGGCCGAGCCCGGATTGGGCCAGATCAAGTTTCCGCCCAACGGTCGTTTCGGTTTTGTGGTGAACCCGAAGAAGAATCTTCTCCATATCATTGATTCGGCGTCCAATCGGATCGTGCAGACCGGAGACATGGAAAAGGAGCCGTTCCAGATTGGTTTTTCCGATCGCCTCGCCTATATCCGGCATCGTCAAACCCCGATCGTTCTCATGATCCCTCTCGACGGCATCGGCGTCTCCGGCAAAGCGCTCTCGGCCGTTGATTTCGACGGAGGTCAGACTGCGCCGGCCAAAGCGCGGTATCCGAGCCTGGCAGCGACGCTTGTCCAGGCGCCTGGATCGGCCGCCGTGCTGGTGGCCAACGAGCAGGACAAAGCCGTGTATTATTATGAGGAGGGAATGGCGGCGGCCAAAGGCGAGTTCAGCAATTACGGCCACTATCCCCGAGCAGTTCTGCCGGTCGATCGCAGCCTCCGCGAGCGGGCCCAGCCCGGAGTTTACGAGACGGTCCTTCGGTTGGGTGAGGCTGGCAGCTATGAAATCGTCTTTGCTCTCTCCACGCCGCGAATTTTGAAAGGTTTTCAACTCGAGGTCGCGCCTAACGAGGAGTTGGAGCGCCAGCGCAAAGGGAACAAGCTGGTCGCGCTCGCCGGCATGGAAAGCCGGGTGGTGAAGGTGGGTCAGCAGGTGGGGATCGATTTCAAAATCGCGGACGAATTGAGCAAGCTGCCTAAGTCGAAACTGGAAAATCTCACGGTGGTCACCTTTCTCGCGCCCGGCGTCTGGCAGAAGCGGCTGGCACCGCAAGAGACCGCCCAAGGGATCTACAGCGTCGCTTTCAATCCTCCGCGCGTCGGAGTTTATTATGTGCAACTCTTGCAAGGCCGCGATGCGGTCCCTTTGAATAATGGACAGCAGTTTACCTTCGAAGTGGTGGAAAAATAACGTGCAACCGCTCATGCATCGACACGCTTTCACATTTTCGGTCCGGCACCGGCTGCTCGCCGGTGTCTTCCTTGTCTCTCTGGCCCTTCCTTTACCGGCGGCGCCGCCGGAACCGGAAACGCAGGCTCCTCGCCGCACAGAAGTGCCGGACACCGAGCTGGTCAACCAAAACGGCGAAAAGCTGCACCTTTATTCGGACCTGGTGAAGGGCCGGGTCGTGGCCATCAGCTTCATCTTCACGACCTGCCCAACCATCTGCAACACGATTGGAATCCACCTGGGCCAATTGCAAAAAGAGCTTGGCCCTGTCTTGGGCCGCGATGCGGGTCTCATCTCGATCAGTATCGACCCGACCACGGATACGCCGGAGAAATTGCGGGCATGGGGAGAGCGCTTTGACGCCGCCCCGGGCTGGACCTTGCTCACCGGCGGCAAGGATTCGGTAACCCAATTACTTAAGAAACTCGAGGTCTACGTTCCGAATATTCAGAGTCATTCCCCGTTCCTGCTGATTGTGAACGACCGCACGGGAAGCTGGCAGCGCGTGAATGCTCTGGAGGTGCCTCCCGTCAGGATCGCCGCGCTTTTGCGAGAAGAGGTAAATAAAGCTGGCGGGGCTGCGCCCCGTTCCGTCTCTACCTCTGGCTCGACTACTCTCCCCATCGGGAATACGCCGGCGCAGCGTTATTTCACCGATGTCGAGCTCACCAATCAGGATGGAAAGAGACTGCGGTTATACAGTGATCTTCTCCGGGGGAAAGTCGTGGTGATTGGTTCCTTTTTTTCCAGTTGCACGAGCGTGTGTAAAGTCACCATGCCGATGTTTCACAGCCTGCAGGAAAGGTTCGCCGAGCGGCCCGGCCCAAAACCGCATTTTATCTCCATCTCGGTCGATCCGGAAACGGACACCCCTGCCGTCCTCCGCAAATACGCCAGGGGTTTGGAGGCAAAAGAAGGATGGGATTTTTTAACCGGAGACAAGCAGTCGGTGGATTTGGCGCTTCAAAAGCTCGGGTTCGCGACTGAAATGAGGGAGGGCCATTCCAATGTGTTCATTGTAGGAAATGAAACCACCGGGCTCTGGAAAAAGGTCTTGGGCATCGGCGCGTCCGAGGAGATCGCCGCGGCGGTGGAAAGCGTCCTGGCAGACGCCCCGTGAAGAGCCCGGCAACCTGGACCACCCAAGAGGGCAAGACGCTTGCGAAAGTGGGTTGAGATCGGCCTGCTCGCGGTCGCGCTTCTCGCTCGTCCAGCGCCTGCCGTGGCCGAAAGTTCGGAGCCGGAGGCAGCGGCGCGAGGCAGGGAGATTTACGAAAATGGTGTAGCGGCCGATGGCGCTCAGATCAAGTGCGCCACAGGCCCGCAAAACACCGAGGTCCCCGCCGCTATCCTAAAATGTATCAGTTGTCACAACAACGACGGCCGGGGGAAGCCGGAGGGAGGAATTTATCCGTCTAACATCCGCTGGAGCGAGCTGACCAAGCCATACCCTGTGCTGATGCCGGGAGGCCGTGAACGAGCTCCCTATACCGAGCGGCTCCTCATCCGCGCGATGACGCGCGGCCTTGATGCCAACGGCAACCGGTTGAGTTCGACCATGCCTCGCTACCGACTCTCTCATGAACAGGCCTCAGATCTCGTCGCCTACCTGAAGGAGTTGGACCATCAACACGATCCGGGAGTGAAAGATGATTCGGTCACGGTGGGAATAGTGCTCCCCCCGGAGTCGATCCATGGCGCAATGAGTCGCGCCGTGCGGGAGACGCTCACCGCGGCATTTGATGAGATCAATCTCGCTGGAGGCGTCTATGGGCGAAAGCTTCTGGGTTGTTTTGTTTCCGCACCGCTCGGGGCCGGCGCCGCGGCTTTGGATGAATTCATCGCGCGCGAGCAGCCTTTTGCGCTCTTGGAGCCGTACATTGCCGGCGACGAGGAGGCGGCCGCGGACGTAATCCAAAGACATCGGATTCCGGTGATTCAACCCATCACTCTTTCAACCGGATGGTTCCCCCGAAAAGCTCGTTATGTATTCCACCTCGTCTCGGGCATAGAGGGGCAAGGCGCCGCGCTGGTCCGGTTTGCGAGGACACGCCTCGATGCGACGACGAAACCCTCAATTCTTGTGGTTAACGATCGACCTAACGATACACTCATCGCGGAGTTGAAGAAGGAATTGATCCCGGCGCCTGCGATCGGACTCGGGGTCGCTGACCTTGGGCAAATCGGCGATTGGAATTCCTATTTGCGAGAGGCGAACCCGGCTGCGGTTATTTGGCTCGCCCCCGGCGCAGGATTGCAGGAGTTCCTCGTCTCGGCGGACCACGAGAAAATTTATCCTTTAGTGCTGGCGCCAAGCGCTCTGGCCGGGCCCGCCATCTATCAGGCTCCCAAAGGATTCACGGCGCGTCTCTTTCTCTCGTTTCCCATCCTTCCGGATGACCAGTCGCCCCAGGGTCATGCGGAATTTATTCGGCTCGCGGAGCGCTACCATTTTACGGAGGGAGACGCCGCCACCCGTCACCTCACCTTAAGCGCTGTGCAATTGCTCGGCGAAGCGTTGAGAAAGGCGGGGCGGGAGGTAACGCGTGAAAACCTGGTGATGCGTTGCGAACAACTCAATAACTTTGGCCTCACTCAGATGCCTCCGGTGAGCTTCGGTGCGGATAGGCGTGTGGGCACCACTGGCGCCCACATCGTCGGAGTCGATCTCGAAAAGGGTGGCCTCGCGCCGACTGCACAATGGATCGAGTGTGATGTGCGTTAGCGTTTTAGCAGGAATTCCACGGGATTGCTTATTGACGCAGGCCGCGAAAAGGCAGAATCTCATGATGCGATTTAAACCCAATCGCGTAAATCATTATGGCTAAATCCTCAGAACCCGAAGCGTATTCAAAGTCCGGCGGCGTCAAGAGTGGTGGCAAATCCGGTGGAGCAAAAACCAGTCGCCTCAGTAAATCCGGCGGCAGTAAATCCGGCCTCAGTAAATCGGGCGGCAGCAAGTCTCCTGGCGGTAAAAGCTCCGGAAGCAAACGCTAACGGGAGACGGGGCCCGCGAGAGCGATGCATTTTGCTTTCCGCATCGTTTCCTCACCCCGTGCAGAAAGCCGCCTGGAACTGACGGCGTCAGGGCCGTGGAAGATGGGCAGGGCGAAGGCTAATCAGTGGTCGTGACGATCGGCTGATTGGAATGGTGCCTCGTTTGGAAGATTGCCAGGAGCCAGGGGAATTGCTCCGCGCTTGCTCTTTGTCTCGATCCTACGATCAGGCGGCCAGTTTAACGTTGATGCGTATCGCCCGAGGCGGACTGGAGCATTCGTGGGAAATGCGGCGCGCAGCCGCCTTGATGTTGCAGCGACAGTTGCTTCTCCTCCAGTCAAAAGCCATCGAAGAGCACGATCTGTGGTTCGTTCGTCTGGGGCTTAAACGGCGCAAAGGCATCGACGAACCGCTCCGGCGCGAGGTCTTGCGCGAGGGGTTTAGCACTCGCGACGTTAGGAGTTTTGTGCGCTCCTGGCGGCGAAGACTCATGCACCCACCCGGATTGCTCGATCGTCCCGGCGGTTCAACCTTGGAACGGTGGCAACACCTCGCCCAGGCGGAACATCGCATTTTCCTGGCGCGCTATCTTTTCTCCCCGAATGAGGTCGTCGGCCGGGTGCTTGGTTGCCTTCGCGTGACTAAGGGCGAGGAGATGCCGTTTACTCACGACGCCGATCTAATCCGCGCTGAAGCCAGGCAGGCCCGGGAAACAATGCCGCGATACGAGGCCCGAATTCTCGAATTGCTCTGTAATCCGGCGTCTGTCTACTGGGTTTCGGACGAGACCAGCAGGGCAATTGGCTCGCTCGTGGCCAACCCGCCCGGCACGGTGGTCGTAGTCGTCAAACCGCCGGGGAGCTTGATGGAGTTTGAGATCAAGCGCACCGGAACGCCCACCTCTTTACCGCTCTCGGTTAAGTTTTCACGGAATGGCGAAATGGTTCCCCCGTCGCACCGTCTCCAGGGAGTAAGTCTGGGTTGGCACCTGCGGTTCGAGGCTCGAGCCGCCGCGCGCTTCAGCCATATCTATCGGATCGTGCACGGTAAGGCGCCAGCCATCACGATTACGCAATGTGTGAAATCGATCCATGCCCTGCCCACCGGTCAAGGCGAGCGTTCGCTCGTTGAGTTCCTCGGTTCACCCGAACTGGTGGGCGATCGGTTTGAGAGAATGCGCGCCGCCCTTCAACAGTGCGTCCGCGCTGCTTTTGAGGCCGACGATTTTGGAGTGTCGAGTCTGCCGGGAGAACTGGGACGCACGATAAACTTCCTCATCCAGACGTGGCCAGGCCAGGCGGTGCAATCGAATACGTCCTGTTTTCGTCTTGATCGACTCGCGCGATATCTTTCTCCGGATGGAGCCAAACACTATTTCGGCGTTTCGTTGCGAAAATCCGCTGATCCGCCTGGCGCTCACGAGTTCGGCGATCAGTTATTCGAGGAAATTTTGGGTGACTTTTTGCGTCCCCGGATTCGACCCCGAGCGTATGGTCGGTACTTAAGCGAAGTTTTTGCGAAGAATCGCCGCCGAGCCGACCGAATCTACCTGGATCTTTTGCGCGAGCTGGGCCGCTTTTGGGGAACTTTGGTCGCGGTAAAAGGTTATTCGAACGGTGAATCGTTCGTCTCCCGAAACATCGGCATTCGTTCCGCGTGGGTAAACTCCCGCTGGCACGTTGGATTGCGTTTCATGGACCAGGACGACCTTCATCTCCCTGACCCGCGCCTGAACGATTTCTCACCGGAGCGTTTGCTCAAGGGTATGCTCCTTGATCAGAAATTCGTCCAGGGCAGCGAAGGCCGGCCGAAACGGAACAGCAGCCTCTTTGCCCTGTCCCAGATTTATCGGGTGACGCCGCAAGTCCGGGCAGTTGGAGTCGGCGGGTTGAGACGAGCCCGCAACTTCGCCGTGCGCAAAACCGCTGCCGAAATGGCACGCAATATTTCTTTGCGGGATAATTTCTCCCCGGAGTTTCTCAAGGCGGGGCTAACGAGCGATCGGCTCTGGGTGGCGTACTCCCAGGAACGCGGTGGCAAGGGCGGGGATCGGACTCTGATTGATAATCTGTTGAAACGCTTTTATCCCGACGCCTCAGAGGTAGGCCGGATCAAGCAGCATGCAAGAGCGCTTCGGGATTCGGCCGAACATTTTCTCCTCAACCCAAATTCGTAATGCGATGATCCAAAGTCTTTGGATTGGGAAACGTCTATCGACGATGGAGCTCTTGTCGATTCGCTCCTTCCTCTACCACGGGCACTCCTATGAGCTTTACGTGTACGAGCCGGTCGAGAATTTGCCGGAGGGCGCCATTGCTCGCGATGCCAACGAAATTCTTCCTGCTTCGCGCATCTTCCAGTATGCGGACTTCAAATCATACGCGGGCTTTTCGAATTTCTTCAGATACAAACTGCTCCTGGAGCGAGGGGGATGGTGGGTCGACACGGACGTCGTTTGTCTTCGTCCTTTCGACTGCCCGGCGCCTTATGTCTTCGCCTCCGAGATGATCCCCAGCGGACCGGTCGCCGCGTCGGCCGTGCTTAAATGCCCCGCGGGAAGTGAAGCGATGGCGCACGCGTGGAAATTCTGTGAATCTCAAAATCCTGCCACGCTGAAATGGGGCGAGACTGGTCCCAGGCTTGTGGCCGAGCTGATTTCTTCCTTCTCCCTCCAGAAATACCTCTATCCTCCGGAGGTTTTCTGTCCGTTGAGCTACTGCGATTGGGAGCAGGTTTTGCAAACCGGGCGGCCTTTGAATTTGGGCGAACGCTCTGCGTCCATCCATCTTTGGAACGAGATGTGGCGTCACGCCGGCCGTGAGAAAGAGGGCGACTACCCTTGGGACTGTCTCTACGTGCGGCTCCAGAAAATGTATCTGAGGTCTGAGGCTGTCATCGCTAAATGAGTATTTGCCGGGCCCTCGGATGGCTCAAGCCTTGTCCGCGGGCGCACCATCTGCATCCAGAAAGAAGGAGCCGCGGATGAAGGTGATCGGCTTGATGACAGCGCGGAACGAAGACTGGATCGTGGGGCTGACTCTTCGCGCAGCCACCTTGATTGTGGACGAAATGATTATCCTCGATCACGCCTCGACCGATCGAACGCGTGGCATAATCCATGAGGTGGCCCAGGAATACCCGGGCCGCATTCACTACCGCCGCCGGGAGGACCCGGTCTGGCGGGAAGCTTCGATTCGGCAAGGCCTCCTCGAAGAAGGGCGGCTGCTGGGCGGCACTCATTTCTGGGTCATCGATGCGGACGAGCTTCTGACCGGCAACCTCCTGCCGGAGATTCGGTCGAAGCTTTCCTCCCTGGACGCCGGCGATTGCATCACCTTGCCCTGGTTTCCGATGTGGCGCTCTTTGGATCGGTATCGTCGCGATGGCAATGCATACTGGTGTAGCAACAGAACCGTTTACGGATTTCGAGATCATCCAGCGGTGCGATACGAACCGGGGCAGAAACGGCCGGGGTACGATATTCACACGCGCGCGCCCATCCTGCCGGGCCAGAAACGCGACTTCTGCCTGGAAGACCCCAACCGAGGCGTAATGCATTTTGTGGCGTGTGGATGGGCCCGGCTCCAGGCGAAGGTGGCCTGGTACAAAATGATTGAGACCGTGCGATTCGGCGATATCCCGGCGGAACGGCTTAATGCCAACTACGACCGTGACCTGGACGAAACCGGCATCGTAACTGTGCCGGTAGCCAGGGGATGGTGGGAACCCTATTCCGCATGGCGGACCTACGTCGAGCCGGACGCTCCCTCCTGGTTCGCCGAGGATTGCCAACGGATGTGGCGGGAATTTGGGCCTGGCAAATTTGCGGGCTTAGATCTGTGGGGTATCCCGCAAGGAAAAAAAGGCTAACCAAAACCACCTCCTCGTCGCGGGAGCTCGGCGCCTACTCCCGTTACGTAACCCCCGAACCTGCCCGCGTGGTGCGCGAGTTAATGCGTTATCAGTGAGCTCGCGAACTAGGCGACGGCGAATGAAGCGCACCACTTTTGCATGGCGCTCCTGACCTCCGTTCTCTACGCTTCTTTCGCAGTTACCCTCTTCAACCCCATCAAAATCCATGAGCTATCTAAACCCCACGCGGTTCACCTTTGCCGGCTCTTTTCAAGCGGCGCCTTCCACCATCAACAACACGCCGGCTAACTTCGGCAAGGAGGCGACGAGCCAAACACAGCAGAGTTGGAATCCGGAAGGGAATGCATTTTTTCGAGTGCAGAATTGTACCGTGCGCTCGGCCTTGCTCGAGGGAGCGGCATCGGCTGGCGACCCGATTCTTGGGCTGTCATTTGTGAGCACGGACAAGCCGGTCCCGGGAAAGCTGGTGGATCTCGATCCGAACCAGCAGATGGTCTCGGAGGTCTGGGGGATGAGATTGCAATTGGGGACTGCAGGCGATCCGAACTCCTTCGTGGGCACGTTTAAGGTCGCCGCCTTCACCGATCTCTGGCAGCGTCGGCAAGTCGCGCCCCCGCCGGCTCCGCAAGGCGGCTCGCCTTACCTGAGCGCATCCTATCATTCGATTCTCGAAGGCATCGAATGGGGCGGCAATCCCACGTCGCCCCTACTGCGAAGGATGAAGGAACTCAGCCTCGCCGCGCTCTCGATCAAGTTCAACGTGGACCTGTACAACTGGTACAATCCTGCGCAGGGACCAACGCCTGCCAATGAACCATCCGCGTTCACCTTCGGCCGAATTGTCGGAGCGGTGGGCCCCGCAATCGCGGGCGAGCCCGACCATTTCATTTCCGGCCGGTCGCTCGTGCCTTTCGGGAATGGCGCGTTGAACTTCGCTCCGTGCCAGGTGGGTGAAGACGCGATCCATCTCGATCTGGGAAACAGCATGCCCACCCTCCCGAATGGGAGCATCGACCCGAGCCAGGGTGACCTGCGTCTCGCCATCCTCAACCCGGTGGCTCTGACTCCCCCCAGCGACGACCTGGTGGCCCAAAAAGGCGGTTCTCCGGAGGCGATGGCCGCGGCGTCAAACGTTGCCTTAACGGATTTCGTTTTCACCCAGCCGATCGACTATGTGAACTATCCAGCGAATTCCGGTCTTGCCTCAGTGCCCTTCAATCCCACAATGCGGTCCTCGCTTGAAAACGCGCCGCTGGGGATTGTGCGCATCGACGCCCAGGGCGAGGCGACGGAGATCCTCCTGAGTGAGAATCCTGACGGCTGGCTCCTGCGCGCGGACAACTTCGTTTTCCGCCTGGACCCGGGCGACGCGATCAATATGCGCGTGCGCGCGACCCAATTTGGCAGGACCCCGCCGGCCGGACTGGAGATCGGTCTGACAAGCCGACTACTGGGCAAGCCGAAAGGCGGCATGGCCGCGCTCAACATTCCCGGTTCGATTCTCACCGGCGCCGACGGTTGGGCCGAGCTTCCAATTATCGCCGGCGATCCGGGATATCCACGGCGGAGTTTGAAAATTGATGGGCAAGTGTACGCCATCGACTATGACCTGACCGACTTCCCCATTCCGAATGCATTTCAGAATCCGTCGAGTTTCATCAGCGGCATGATTTATACGGATTGGTCAAAGGTGGCGGCCAATTTCGCTTCTCCCACGTGGGATGGCGATGTCGAAGCGGTCTTGAACCAGTATGACGTGCTCTATCCAGTCATGCGCGACAAAATTGGGATCGCGCTCGGCGACTACGAAGCGGTGCGGGCGAACATCGAAGTAATTCTCAGGTATATGAGCTTCACGCGAACAGATCCGCGCCATATGCCGGTGACACGCGACCTTTCGAAGTCGAAGCTCCAATTGGTGAAAAACTGGGCGGCACATGGCTCCCCGCAATCATAGTCGGGATCGTGAGAAGACTCTGGTTGCTTCGGGGGCTGATCGCGACACCTGCGCGCACCGGACATCGCGGCCGCTGACTCTTCCCGGATCGCATGCGCCTTGTCGTCGCCAGCCTTAGCACCAATCCCCATTTTGTGAGCCGCGAGTCATGATAAAAAGGCACTCGTCATTTCTCTGGGCAGGATTTTTCGCCTCCGCCATTTTGTTCACTAGCGGATGCCACCGGCGGCAGACGGAGCAGATCGTCGTGACCGGAGCAAGCACGCTTTACCCCATCGTCCAGATGGCGGCGGAAGAGTTGCGCCGAACGAAGGGTCTGGACGTGATGGCGCAAGGAGGCGGGAGCACGCGCGGATTCGAAGATTGTATCGCGGGGCGCAACAGCCTGGGAGCGATGGCGCGTGAGCTTACCCCGGAGGAAAGGGCGCGGGTCATTGCGTTTCCGATTGCTTACGATGGTGTGGGCATCGTCGTGCATGCTTCCAATCACGTCGCCGACCTAACGACCGACATTCTGCGGCGAATTTATCGCAAGCAAATCACGAATTGGTCCGACGTTGGCGGACAGAATGCCAACATCGTCGTGGTTCACAAAGCCGAGGGACACGCCACTCGCGAGGTGTTCATGAAGTTCACTGGCCTGACGCCGAACGAGATGACGAGGTTCACAGACGTGACTGCGGGCGACAACGCTCAGGTGATTCGCGTGATCGCCAATACCACGAACGCCATTGGTTACGTGAGCCTGGGCGAAGTGATTAAGGCAGCCGAAGCTGGTCTGCCCGTGCGTCTAGTCAGGTTCAATCGCGTCGAGCCGGTAATGGAGAACGTTACGAACAAGACCTATCCCCTCTTCCACCCACTCTATCTCATCTCAAAGGGAGAGCCGAAGGGCGGCAGCCGCGTCCTGCTGGATTTTCTGCGCAGCGCGGAGGGCAAGACAATCATTCGGCAGGGAAATTATGTTCCGTTGGAATAAAACGCGTTGGTTTTGGATGGTCGCGATTGGGCTCGGCATGTTGCCGGTTCTCGCCATTTTTTTGCTGATAATTTTTCTTTTTTGGAATGCAGCTAACGCGGCCGCGCAGATCGGACCCCGGGAGTTGGCAACCACGGAATGGCTGCCTGAACAAAGCCAGTATGGCATGGCGCGGCTCTTTCTCGGCACGTTGGCAGTCAGCGCACTCGCGTTGTGCCTGGCCGTTCCGGTGGCTCTTTCAGCGGCAGGTTATCTCTCGCTCTATTCCGGAGCAAGAGTGCGAGCGGCCGCGAACGCAGCGATCGGCCTCCTGGGCGGTATTCCTTCGGTCGTAATCGGTCTTTGGGCGATGACGTGGGTCGTGCCGCTCTTTGGCAACTCCTGGATCTCCGCCTCGCTCGTGCTCGCCTTGATGATCGCTCCAACGATCACTCTTTTGTCTGGCGCGGCGCTTCGTCTCGTGCCCGCCGATTTGCTGGAAGCCAGCCGCGCCCTGGGCGTAGGTGAAGCAATCGTATCACGTGTCGCCTTTCATCATGCGCGCTGGGGCATTCTGGGCGCGGTGGTTTTGGGAACGAGCCGCGCACTCGGCGAAGCAGTGGCCGTCAGCATGGTGGCCGGGAACGTTGTCTCCTGGCCCAACCTCACCCGGCCGATAGCTACGTTAACCACTACTTTAATCGTCGAGCTCGATAGTGCGGCGGGCTTGCATCGCGATGCCCTTTACCTCCTTGCCTGCATCGTTCTCATCGCCATCAGCACGCTGAGCATTTTTGGCCGGGCCGCGCAACGCAAGGCCGGAATATGATTAAGATACCGGGGATCATCGCTACCGTGCTCCTGACGGCTTTGGTGGTTTGGATGGGGTGCGATCTCTTGTATCGCGGCGCGCCCGGCCTGCACGCCGGCTATTTGTTTGAGGCGCCACGAAACCTTGGTCGCTCCGGCGGCATCGGACCGATGCTCGTGAACACCGGAATCATCGTCGGGCTCGGAACTTTGCTGGCGGCTTTGGTTAGCTTGCCTTTGGCGGTCGCCTACACCGAATTGGCCGCGCCCGCCGCCCTGCGCAAAATCGTTCGCTTGGCTCTCGACATCGGCGTCGGCGTGCCACGGATTGTCTGGGGACTTTTTGGAGCTGCCTTCTTTGGAGGATATTGCGGCTTCGGTTTTTCACTTCTTTCCGGCGTTCTCACTCTGGCTTGTCTGCTCGCACCGATCATGTCGACCGGCTTCATCACTGGCTTGGAAATGGTGGAGGATGAAGTGCGCGAACAATGCGCCGCGCTCGGTGTAGGTAGCTGGCAGACGGCGTGGCGTCAGGTAGTGCCGGTCGCGCTTCCCGGTCTGACAGCTCCGCTGGCCCTCGCGGCCGGGCGCGGATGCGGTGATGCGGCGGCATTGCTCTTTACTGCTGGCGTAGCGATGCAATTGCCCTCATCGCTCTTCGACTCCGGCGCCACGCTTTCGGTCTTTGTCTTCCATCTCCTCGGCACAGTGCCCGGCGGTCAAAATGCCGCCTATTCAGCGGCCGCGGTCTTATTCATCATCACCCTCGTGATTCAATCAGCCATCACCATGCTCACACGGGAGGAGCGCTACGCCCAGTGATTACTCTTAGCTACCGAAACCTCCGCCTTTCCGTGGGCAAGACTCAGATCCTGGATGGCATCGACCTGGAGTTGCAAGGACCTGGTGTAGTCGCTCTGCTTGGTCCTTCGGGGGTCGGCAAGAGCTCGCTGCTTCGCGCTACCCAGCGCCTGATCGAGCATGGCCGCGATGGGTGGAGCCGCTCCGGCGACGTCCTTTTCAATGGCCAGACCGTTTTCGGGTCCACCTTCTCGAAACAGCACCTCGCTCGTCGCATCGGTTTCATTCATCAAAAACCGCGCATGCTCGCAGGGTCGGTGCTCGCCAATGTCGAGTTTGCTCTCAAGCATGCCACCACCTTGAAACGCAGCGCAATTCGCCGGCTGGCCGAAGAAGCGCTCGAGCAAGTGGGACTTACCTGGGAGCTGGCCAGCCTCGATCTTGCCGCCTGGAAACTTTCCGGCGGCCAGGCGCAACGCCTCGCTATCGCACGCGCCATCGCTTTGCAGCCGGACGTGCTCCTAATGGATGAACCCACCTCGGCACTCGATCCGCTCAAGAGAAAGCAGGTGGAGGAAATCATTCGCGTCCAGGCGCGCGCCCGACTGATTGTGATCGTGACGCACGAAGTTCATCTCGCCGAACGTCTGGCCGATTTCGCCGCGTTCATGTTTCGCCGGCATTCCGGCGCCCGCATTTTTGAAATTGGGCCGGCCGCAAAAGTATTGCGCGACCCCGCCGAGATCGCGGTGCAGGAATTCGTGCGCACTGGACGCGCCGGACGCGAGCCCGCGCCTGCCATTGTCCCGGGCCCCTATCCCTCGGACGACTTGGAAACGGCCGTCCCCGTGACCCCCTTCAGCCTGCGCTTGCTCCAGCGCGTGTATCTCTTCGTCTGCGGCGAAAACACCAGCCGCTCGCCCGTGGCACAGGCGATCTGCAACAGCGAGGTCGCGCGCCTCTTGAATCTCCAGCCCGGCGAAGAAAAACGAAAATTTGAAGCGCTGAGTGCCGGGCTTTCCGTTTCGACGAGCCGTCCGATGGCGGCCAAAGCGATCAGCGCGTTGCGCGAGCTCGGGTGCGCGCCTCAACCCCACGTTTCGCGCGAAGTCACCCAGGAAATTGTCGAGCGCGCCGATGCCATTTATTGCATGACCGACCAGCAATGCCGGGAACTCGCGCTCCGCTTCCCAGCCGCCACCTGGAAGCTGCAACGGCTCGACCCGGTCGGCAACGTCGAAGACTCCGGCACCTCGGAGCCCGCCGATTTTCTCCGGATCGCCACGCGCATTCGCGACCTTGTCCGCTGGCGCTTGGAAAGTCAGTTTCGGTTTCCCCTAGCGGAATAGATGTTAACAAGCGAAGTGCTGGGAATTCGCTGCACGCAAAGGATGGCGTCGCAAGCTGCGTATGCCACGGGATTCGCCGTAGCCGCAGGCTGGTCACGCGGTATTCGTCCGGGTCGGTGGAAACGGTCTTGGCGATCGGTCCGTAGGCGCCAGCCGGGGCCTGCGCAACAAGCAGATTCGTGTCGGTGAAGAAGAATTAATCGCTGGAGGCCATCAGCAAAACTGCAGCGAGCGAAGGTCATTCAAGGTCGCGAGGAGTGGAAGTCAGGACATCAATACGTCTTTGTTCGTTCTCGGACAGGCGAAATTCCTGTAGAGCGTGATAGACGTCGCGGCGGGCGCGGTTGATTCCTCCCAGAGGTTGGTGCTCCGCTGTGCAATGCCAGGGGTTGTAAGTCAGGTTCTCGTCGAATCGGAGCTGAGCGGAAGTGTTGAACTCCTGTCGAGGAAGGTGGATTTCGGCGACCTTGTAAAATGGGGAATCGTTCCATGGGACAAGAGCCGACTCGATCGGGTGCCGATAAGGATCAAGTTGAAATTGGATTTCGAAGTCGAGCGTCCAATCCCGCTCCTGAAGGGAAACAGCCAGGCGCCGACGCAGGTAGTCGGGATCATTCTTGTCGGGCGGCGTGAGTGGTTTGCTCTTCGGGATTCGGTATTTGACCGCACGATTCCCAAAACGGTAGGGAACGGCGCTAAACCAGGAAATCTCGAGTGGATTACCAAACACCTTGCGGCCAGAGAAAATATTATAGGCCTGCCGCCAGCGCGTCAGAAGGTAAAGCAACGGCCCCAGCGGCTTTTTGAAACGGAAGAGCAATCGGAAAAAGGCCAGGAAATCGCGCGGATGTTTGGCGAAAAAAACCTCATGGCCGAGAAGGACGAAATCGAAAGTGCCACGCTCATCGGGCTGAAGCTTCTCTCCCTCGACTTCAAAAAGTTTGAGGGAAATGCCACGAAAATCCTTCGCTTTGTCGTTCGAGATAAACGAATCCGAATTAGAAAAACGGATCCAGCAATCATAGCTCCGGGACTCACGGAACAAGCCGACGCGTAATTCGTCAGGTAAATTCGGCAGGACGTGGAACCTGCCTTTGACCAGGCCGTTCGATTTGGTGTGAGTATCCCGTAGCTTGGGCAGGCCGCGATATTGAATTTTTAGATGTCCTATTAACAGATCGATGATCGCGTTAATCGTGTCCCGCTCGCCAGGCTCCGGATATTCCTGGTAAAGCTCGCGTTTAGAGTTGGGCATAGCGTCGAGCTAGAAAGTCTGTGCGGCTGGCGTTCGCGGGAGCGACGGCTGAGAGCCAGAGAAAACAAGTCGAGACTATTGCGATCGAGAAACGCCCGCCGAAAGGCGATGAGGATGCGTTCATAGGAAGAGAAGCGGGCAACGCTGTTTCCGGGGTTCGTTACGGTGGGAGCATGAGGGCCCCTTGGGTCAGCCTTTGAATCGCATCGTGCCCAAGGCAGGGCGACGAAGGCAAGAAGAAAATCGATCGACTACGCATGCCGCTCTTGACAGACGAGACGAAAGGGAATGTGATCGCGCATATGCGACGGTGGTTCCCCCGAGGGAGAGTGATCCTCCTTTTTCTCGCAGTAATGCCGATTCTCCGTTCGGTCGCGCTGGCCGCCGATCACAATGATCCGAATGCGATCAATTCCATCTTCGCGCAGATCGAGGCGAGCCCGGCCGATCTTTACGACCTCTACGGTTTTCCGAGCGACGACACCGGCGGCGGCGAGAAGGTTGTCATCGCCCTGACTTTTGCCTCGGTCCCCGCGACCGGAGTCTTCGATCCGGACCTTCTCTATCGGATCCTCATTTCTCCGAATCCACGCGTCGCTCCCCCCATGAAAGAGGACGCCGGTGTCGAGGCGATCCTAAAGTACTTCGATGCCATCAAGGACAAATACCTCGGGCTGAAACCATCCGAGGTCCGGGTGACGGTGGGCGCGGAGAATCGGGCGAAGATCGAGTTCCTGCGGTTTCCAGGCGCTAGTTTCACCGCAACGGTGGCGCTCAATACGAGCGAAACAGTCGAAGCGCCTGGCGGCCATAAGATCAAGGTTTTTGTGGGCGGACGGGACGACGCCTTTTTCAACGATCTCCCGGGGTTCTTTCGTTCGATCAATTACGCGCCGCAGTTCTATCACGTGCCGGTCACTATGCCGGTCGAAAACCGCGAGCTACCCATCCCCAAAACGCTCATCGAGCTGGAAGGGAACGACCTCTTCAACTTCGATCCGGCCAACCCGGAGCTGGGCTACACCGTGAAGAAAGACCTGCCACCGGGTCCTTACACCTGGAAGGGCACGCGTTACAAGAAGGACGAGAAAGGGAACTACCGTTTCGTTTACAGCGGCAAGGACAACCGCGCGGGCGGCAATGTGAACGCGGTCATCCTCGAGCTGCCGCTCGCATTCCTCACGAAGTCGCCCAATGAAGACCGGATCGTCAACGCCTGGGGCGAAAGCTGGGTCCAGAAAGCGTCCGGGAAAATTCCGATGATCCCCGACGAGCGCGGCGGCACTGGGCTAATCGGGAAACATCCATGGCTGATTCCGGCGGCGCTTGTTGTCCTCGCCGTGATTTTTCTTGTCCTGGGGTTGCGGCGACGGCCACCCGCCAACCAAGTGTCGAAGCCCCTCGTCGCTCTGGGAATTGTGCTTCTGCTCGGCGCGGGCGCCGCCGGCATAGGAGCGAAGCTGCGTTCGCAACAGATCGCGGATATTGTTCCGACCGCGTCCGATGATGAGCTGCGCCAATACAAGCTCGTCGATACGGACGGCCAGCCTTTCGCCGACGCGGCTTTGAACGAACGCGCCGACGAAAAACAGGTCGGCGCTAACAATTTTTCTCTCGGACCTTCCTTTGTTCGACGCCTCGCTCATCTCGGCTGGGGATTCGGGCCCTCCATCTCCGCCCTCGGGTTACGCACCTCGTTCGATCACGATAACTCGCCCATCTCGGTCCATAAGATCTACGACAGCGCGCATCTGCTCGATGCTTTCAAACGCGTGAAGAAGACACTGTTCCAGGAATTGAACATGCCGGACGACACCTGGAACAAGAACCACAAGGCGATCCCACTGAAACGTTCCTTCGAGATATTCGTCCCCAACGTCTGCCCCATCGACATGGATACTACAGGCACCTGGCCTTTTGGCCGCCGCCTCGAAGACCAGGTCGCGACCCGGTTCCTTGGGTTGTTCCTCGACATGAGTCCGGACGCGACTGGCAAGAAATACACGCTCGAGACCTTGAGCGACCAAGCCTTGTGGGATGCCGCGCCAATCGAACCCAAGACTCCGCCTAACCCGCTCAAGAACGACAAACCTTTCCTCACTGAATTCCCCTACCTCGCCGATCCCTGGTGATAACGCGATGGCTCAATAACTAAACCCTTGGAGAACCCCGATGATCCCTGAAGGCAAACGCGTGTTTTATGTCGGTATCGTGATTACATTGATTTGCGCCTGGTTGCGGGCGCGCGGCTGGAACGCCTGGCCGTGGCTATGGCTTTTCACCGGTGGCTTCGGTCTGATCTGCGGCGCGATTTACGTGAAACCCGAGCATCTGCTGGTGGTGTTCGCGAGTCTTATCGGTGTGACGATCGCTTTAGACGCGATTCTCGGCCAGGATTACAACCCGAAATGGCTCGCGAATCTGGTCTTTTGGGCCCGCGTTTTCTTCGCTCATTTCCTTCTATCCTTTGCGTTGCTCCGTCTCCTCAAGCCGACGCGCGACACTTAAGCGGGCGAGATCAGCGATGGCTGCCGTTGGTCCGCTTCGGATTTGTGTGGTCGTGCTTCTCGGCATGGCGCCGCAAGCGCGGCCCGGAATTGCCGCGCGGACGCGAACCACGATGGAAGCACTCGAGGCGCGCGCGAAACAGAATCCGCAGGATCATGCCGCGTGGAATCGAATCGCCGACGCGCGTCTCGCCCTCGCCGTTTCGAGCGGCGACCTGGCCAACCTCGAGCGCGCCGAGCAGGCGGTCGTGCAATCACTTAGGGCGGTTCCCGCGGAATCAAACTGGTCCGCCCTGCTCTTGCGCACCCGGATAGAACTGGCGCTCCATCGGTTCCAGGAAGCCAGGCAGAGTGCGGAATATCTGGGCCGTTTGGACCCGGAGAGCGCGGACGCGCTTGGACTGCTCGGTGATGCATTCTTCAATCTCGGCGAGGACGCGGCGGCCGAATCAAGCTGGCTCAAAATGGCCGGGCGCGATCCGGCTAACCTTTTTCTGATCGAACCGCGGCTGGCGCAGCTCGCTTTGTTTCGAGGCCGCAACTCGGAGGCAGCCGCGCGCTATCGGAAAATCCTGGAAGCGGGCAAGGATGCGGAGGGCGACGTGGGGGCCTGGGCCAATGTGCAACTGGGTGCGCTCGCCTTTCGATCCGGAGATTGGGCAAAGGCGGGCGAATATTATGACGCGGCCCTCAACGCGCGCCCGCAATATTATCCGGCTCTGGACCACCAGGCGGAATTACGCGGGGCCGAGGGCCGGTTCAATGAGGCGGTTGCGCTCTACACTTCGTTGATTGAACAGACGCGGCGTCCTGAGCTCATGCAGGCGCTCGGCGATCTTTATCTTTCCTCCGGAAAAAAAGAGGCAGCCGCTTCCTGGCATAACAAAGCTCTCTCGGCCTACCTCGTGTCAGTGGAAAAAGGCGAAGCGACCTGCTTCCATCATCTCGCGATCCTTTACAGTGACAGCTTGAACGAACCCGAGCACGCCGTGGAGTGGGCCCGCCGCGACCTGACGTTCCGCCACACAATAAGTGCTTACGATACGCTGGCCTGGGCGCTCTACAAAACAGGATCTGTTGGAGAGGCCCGCGATGTGATCCTGCGAATCCTTAGCCTCAACCCGAGCGATCCAGGCATCCTTTATCACGCAGGAACTATCCTGATGCGAGTGGGCGATCTGTCCGCAGGCAGACTGAAGTTACAGGAAGCTTTAGCGGTTAATCCCCGCTACAACACGTTTCATGTTCATCGGGAATGAGCCGGTCCCTCCTTTATTTCATCGTCCTTCTTGAATGTTCGCTCGTGACCGCGGCCGGGCACCCGGTCGCGCAAGGCTCGATGGAAATCGTGACCGCCGCCGACCACCTCCGGATAGTGGCCAACGTTTCGTCTGAGGAAGCATTCGTGGCCGACACTCTCGGGCACGACAAGAGCGCAGCAAGCCTGAATGAGGTGTGGACTCGCCATGGCGATTATCTTTTGAACCACCTCGAGGTCGTGGTCGACGGACTGTCACTTACCGGAAAGGTCGATGCTATCGCGCCGGCCAAGGAAACGGAACAGATAAGATACGATCTAAGTTTTGAAATACCTCCCCACCTCCGCCCGCCACGCTCCGTTACCTTGAAGCAGCATGTCCTGAACGAATTCTCCTTCGCGCCGGGGAATCCCTGGGAAGCAACTTATGTCGTTCGAATCCCAAACGCCTATCCACCGCGCGACGGCGTCCTCTTTACTTCGCGTGAGCCCCTTAGTTTCAACTGCTCCGCAGGCGGAGCTGGACCAGGCGCCAATGAAAACACCACTCTTGCGTTTGTCCGGCACGGTATTCACCACATTCTTAGCGGATATGACCATCTGCTCTTCGTGGCCGGGCTCGTCCTCGCGGTGACTACGCTTTGGGATTTGGTCAAGGTCATTACTGCGTTCACCCTGGCCCATAGCTTGACGCTTACCCTCTCGGTGCTCGATGTCGTCCGCCTGTCCAATCGCATCGTAGAACCGATGATCGCGGCCAGCATCGTGTTCGTCGCGCTGCAAAACCTCGCCGCTCCCAGCCAGAGCCGCGGACGCCTGCGCTTGATGATTGCCTTTGGCTTCGGGCTCTTCCATGGCCTTGGATTTGCCGGAGGCTTGCTCTCCGCGATGGAAGGCATGCAAACCACCGCGGTCGCCACGGCGATCATCGCCTTCAGTGTGGGCGTCGAGCTTGGCCATCAAATCGTGGCGCTCCCTTTATTCGCCGTGATGAAGCTAACCCGGCGTGCCGGCGAATCCGGCCCCGTGCCGGGACCGGTTCATCAATGGACGTTGCGGCTTGGCTCGGCGGCGATTTTCCTGGCCGGCGCGGCTTATCTCGTCGCAGCCTTGCGTTGGGTTACATGAGACGACTGTTCCGATTCTGCCGGAGCGCGACGATCGTAGCGTGCATCCTGTCGTTGCCTGGGGCGTGCGACCACCCTTCCAAATCTGATTCCAGGACGGCTCCGGTCGACGTTGGCGCGGGTCCCGATTTGTTCCGGGACATGGATGGCGGGATCGAGCTGACCGCAGACGAAATCAAAGGCCGTAACGCCTGGCATGTTTGGACAGCCGGTAACGACGCTTTCTGGGATGAGATGGCAGTCAAAAGCAGGGGAACGGTGGATCTCCTCAGGACTCTCGACTCTCGAAAACGCGGCTCGCGTTTCAAAGATCTGGGGCTGATCAACGAGCCGGGATACCGGCAGGCAACCACGAGCGATTGCTACAAAATATGGCTCGACGAGCTCGTCGCCGATTCTTCGCCCGCCCTGGACCCAAAGGTCTATGGACGTTCCTCCGGGGTTCTGGGCTTTCGCATTTTTCCTAATCCTGCTTTCGGGGGCGCGGCCGTCGCTAACTGGGACGGTGACCGTTACTACAACGATCCAGTCTACGCGGCGGAGCCGGGACTCATCCGGCCTTACCGCGTCGGAGTAAGCTGTAGCGCCTGTCACGTTGCGCCTAATCCGCTGAGTCCTCCCGCCGATCCAGAAAAGCCGGATTGGAAAAACCTCGCGTCAGTTATCGGCAATCAATATCTCCAGGAGGGCCGGGTCTTCGCCTCGGGCGCGAGGCCAGGCTCTTTTTTTTGGGAGATGCTGAATGCACAGCCCCGCGGCACGTCCGACACCTCGCGGCTGGCGACGGACAACATCAACAATCCAAATGCGATCAATCCAATCTTTCTTGTTCACGAAAGGTTCCGGATAGGTCACGAAGAAACTCTCTCTGGCGAAACCTTGCTGCTGGCGGGAACGCAACCGCAAATGAAGGTGCCGCGTATCCTGAAAGATGGCGCCGACTCAGTTGGGTTCGCGGGAGCCGTGCTTCGGGTTTTCGTTAATACCGGGCTCTTTTATCAGCATTGGCTCCAACAGCATCAATTGCTTTACGGTCTAACCCCGCAAAAACCGTTCAGCATCGAACGCGCCCAACAGGAGTCGCCGCAATGGCGCGCGACCGAAGCGATGGTCCCAAATCTGGAGAAGTTCTTCGGTCGCCTGCAGCCGGCGCATCTCGCCGACGCTCCGGGCGGGACGGAGTATATCACCCGTGATCAGACCGTGCTCAATCGCGGCCGAACGGTTTTCGCACTTCATTGCGCACGCTGTCATTCCAGCAAGCAACCGCCTGCCGGCACCGACCCGGACGCCTGGTTCGTCGCTCAAACCGACAACGCCGCGTTTTGGAAAGACAACTTCCTCTCCGATGAGGAACGTCATCCCCTAACTCAGATCAAGACAAACGCGGCGCGCGCCCTGGCCACAAACGCGACCGGCGGTCATATCTGGCAATGGTTTTCATCGGATACGTATAAAGATCAGAAGCCCACTGACCCGATCCAGGTTTGGAACCCGTACACCGAACAGGAAGAACCCTTCCCTGTCTCCGGCAGAGGACGGGGTTCCTACCGAACGCCCTCCCTGGCCTCCGTTTGGGCCACCGCGCCTTTTCTTCATAACAATTCAATAGGCCGGTTCAATGGCGACCCATCGGTGAAAGGGCGAATGGAAGCTTTCCAGGACGCGATCGAAAAATTGCTCTGGCCGGAGAAGCGGCTCAACCGCGACTCGATTTGGCGCACCAGCGCCGTGTCCTGCCTCGAAGTGCCCGGCGAGCTGGTTCCGGAGAATCTTCGCAAACTCCTCGGAACAGAAGTCGACCCCGATGGCGTTTTCCGCCTTGGTCCAATTCCTAAGGGAACTCCAATCAACCTGCTCGCCAACATAGACCCTCAGGCAGACCCGGCGGCCCTGGCCGAGCTGGCACGCAAGATCCGACAGGTGCTCCGCGAAATCCGCGATCAGAAACTCGACGCCGAAGCAACGCGATTACTCATGAAGCGCGAGCTCGCGCCGATGTTGTTCCAGCTCAGCAAATGTCCGGACCTGGTCGAAGACCGGGGACATCTTTTCGGCGCCACCCTGCCGGATGAAGAAAAGCTGGCGCTGATCGAGTTCCTGAAAACACTTTAGCACCAGAGTCAGTCCGCCGAGAGAGCGAGCGCTTCCTCCAGGCGTTCTTCCACCGCAGTCGAGGCGTTGCTGCGGTTCAACCGTGTTCCGGCATTGAGATAGCGAAGGGCATTCCCGAAAAAATAGTCTTTGTAATGGCGTCGGAGTTTCTTATGGAGAAAAGCCTGCTCGGTTGCGACCAGCACCGTTTGCCGCTCTGACGCATCGGGCAGATACCAGTCGGTGCCGTAAATAAGCTTTTTGGCAAAAGAAAATGGGTAAGGTTTGCCGCTCGCGTCGCGTTGTGAATCGTCAAACGATTTCGCGAGGCGATCGACGAAGAACGCCTGGCTGTTTGGAGCTACTAACTCGGCGTGGGTCGTAATCTCACAATAAACATTCGGAAATCTTCGGCACATCTCGTAGGTGTCGCTGCCCCAGCTCACGGCGTTCTTGCCGCCAAACCAGTAATCACCGCCTCCCGCGTGACCGAGACATAATCGGAGCCGGCACGGCGAGCCATCGGGAGCCGGATGGTTGTCCAGAAATTGCCGCCAGAACGAAGGATTGGAATTGTGGAAGCCGTAGCCTTTGCGCGCTTCGAATTCGCCTGTGCCGGAATGGACGAACACCGGAACATCTTTCTCGATGCACCAGAGGAGGAGTTTCTCGAGCTTCTCATCGAGCGCGTGATTCTTGTCGCCCGACAAAGGCCCATAGCGCGCGTCCCACTGTTGAGCCGCGGCCTGCGATCGAATTCCGGTAGGTCTTGGTTCGATGCTGTTCCCAGCGGGGCGATAACCGGAGGGCGGATAAACTTTTACTCCCCAGGCCCCATGATTCTCGATAGCTGAGCGAACCAATTCCAGGGCATCGCCTGCGTGCCCGCCTCTCCAATAGTCGCGGTAGGGAGCATAAGCGACAAAGTAAATCATGTTTGAGTTTGGACGTTTATGAAACAGTTCGACGCGACGAATCTGGTCTTTGGCAAAATCGAGAAGCTCGTTTCCACTCGGCTCCTGATCGTAGACCGGAGCGAGATCCATCATATGGGACACCATGAGCGGCGTCCCCCGCATCGGCGCGCCTTTATATTGCAAGGCAAAGAGACGGGTCTGGTCGGCATCGTTCTGAGTCAGGAACCAAAGGAATCGGACCGCGCCGCGAAGGCCGTTCGGGCTCATGTCCACGTGGTTGTCCATGCCCATCATGCGAGTCGCCATCATCACTGCGGCCTTTTCCTGGAAATTCATTCGGTCGGCGACAGCATCGAGCGCCGCGAGTTGATCCCGGGGAGACATGCCTTTGCGCCAGGCTCCGGAGGCGGCAGCTTTATCGAGAAGCTTGAGAAAAATTCCGCAGATCCACCCGTTGTCGCGGTGTTCCTGCGCCTGCGAGGCGGACTCCATCCGGGCCGCGCCGTCGCTGCCGGGGACTGGCGACAGCTCCGTTCGTTCGATCAAGGCATGGGCCAGGGTGGCCGCGCATGAATCTGAAATAAGCCAGGTAAGAGGCGGTGCGGCATCTCGTTTGCCGAGCAAGACATTGCGCAAGGGCAGGTAGCGCGCGTTGAAAGTGTGGGTGTGGATGTCGATGATCGGGCTGTCTTTCGCGAGGGAGTCATCGCGCGGGGAGATGACCGCCAACTCCCTCCTGATCTGCTCCTGCTCCGTGGTCAGGCGTAGCTCAGTGGATCGACAGCCGGCGAGCGCGAGGAGTAGAAAGACAACGCCTGTCGTTCTCTTGCCGGCCAGAAGCATAAACGGTTTAACTGCGACCCGCTTTACTCAAGTCGGAGCGCGCGACGCTGCGCGGATCATTTCGATCCGTTCGCCAGACCGGATGATGAAAATGAATTACGAAGTCGCCGTTATAGGAAGCCACTGCTTCGGTAAACGTGAGCGTGCCGATGCGGGACCACTTTTGGTCTTTCACCCGCATGAGCCAGGTGCGCCGGCCCTCGTCCGAGACTTCAATGGCAAACACGAGATCATTCTTCTTTTGAGAGCTGTCGCGCTCATACATCAGACCCAGGATTTCATCGCGAAAATCAAGCTCGTTAGGCTGTGGTTCGGGCTTGGCGTCAACCAGTTTCAAACGCATGAAACGCGGACAGGACGTCAGAGCGCCCGGAGGCTCTCCCAGCTCGGCCACTTCATACAGCTGCCGCTCGGCGGGCTGTTTGTCCGCCCTCAGCAGAGCAAGGATAACGACAAGGAAAGAGAAGAGTCCGTAGCCGCGCTTCAAGAGGGTCACCGGCGGCGAATTAGTCAGGTCGACTTCGAGCACCGAATTGGTGAAGGCGCCCCCGAGGTCCTCCTGGGTTATGAAATTAGCGCGACCGGTTATTCCTTCGGCGTAATCGTGTTCGGGAAAAATCTTGCCGACGAGGCCCAATGAGCGAAAACGTCCGTTGCGCGGATCATTCCCCCCTAACGAGTAACGGGCGATCACCCGCCCAACCTTGCCTGGGGCAAAATAACCAGTGTAGGCGGCGCCCGCCCACTTGGGGTCGATCTCCCACTTCCCTTTGAGACAAATGCCCATTCCGTGAACGAGACGGCGGAAGCCTTTGCCATCAGGGCCCCAGCGCAGATCACCGCGCGAGCGGAGCGTGCGTTTTGCAGCACTGAGCATGGCGAAATCTCTCCAGAACCGGACAATCAGACCGCGAGTGAGGCTCGTGAAGGTCTGCTTGTAGATCGGCAACGCTGGGTCCCCTGGTCCGCGCCAGGTCCGGTAATATTGCCCGTTCCGAGTGGGATCAAACAAAGCGGCGTCGATCTCGGCGAAGCTGGATGCCTTTGCGTCGTCGGGCGTAACCTCCTGCTTTCCCTTCGGATAAACAGCCGGCGTCGCCGGCCATACCACACAGGTTCGCCGTCCCCAGTTAAAGGCGAGCGCGAGAAGGAAGCCAAGAATGAAGGCCCCGCCGGCTATCAGCCTCATCAGCTTCTGGTTCGGCTGCTCCATCGCACCAGCCATCCCGGCAGCAATCGGATCGGCATGGACGAAATAGAGGTAACGAAGCGCGAGCGCCGCCAGAATCGCGATCAGCAAGCGCGCGCCCCAGGTGCGAACCGCGAAGAGCAGGACCGCCGCGACCACGACCAGCGCAATGGTCTCGATCCTCCAAAGGGTGCGCCAGGTCGAGATCTTGAAGTTGGGGGCGGCAATCGCGCTGGCTTCGGCGGCACGCGGAATGACAAGCGTTCCCGCAGTCGAGCCAGGGGCGGAATTAAGAGCTATCTCGTCGTTCGTCCAGCGCGGCGCGAGAAAAGGAAACGTCGGTCGGAAGGGCTTATCGTTGGTGGTCGCTCGCGGAAACTGTTTGGACTCGGCATAAGCAAGCTCGACCAGCAGGGTTTCTCCCGCCGCCGCCAGCGTTTGAGCGACGTCGTCGGTGAGAGCGCGGCCGTTGGGAAATTTCGCGGGCTTACGCAGATCGTAAACCATTACATCCGGCACCGAATCGTAATGCCGGTGCGCTTCGAGCGGGGAGAGGAAAGTGGCAAGAACGTCATCCATGACGGTCGGCCGGTCATGGACTTCATTGATTTTCCTTACATGATCGCGCGGATGATAGGGATTTAGATAGCCAAAGCGCGGCAGCTGCGTCCGGAGCGAACGACCGACGTGGTCAATCTGCCCATTGCGATGCGTCGTGGCCCAGAGAAGGATGGGCCCGCGGCCTCTCTGCTGTCGAATCGAAGCCAGCGGAATGGTGGTCACGATTCCGACGACGTTGCGCCGGAAAAAGCGGGGAAAGATAAAAGGGTCGTCAAAGATGTTGGTCTCGATATGGATCGTGTCCTTTGGAGCATTCTGCATCTCACCTTCTTGACCGGGTTTCACAATGTGGATTGGGCCCGGAATACCGGTGATGCGGGGATCACTGGCAAACTCCGTCTCTGAGTTCTCGCCATTTCTGTCCTTCAGTCTTAACTCAAATTCCAGGATCGCATCGTCGGCGATGGCATCGGGTTGCATGATGATCCCGCCGTAAAGTGCCTGCATGGAATGATCGCTTTCGTGGGCGCTTATGAGCGCTCCGCGAATGCTGTTGGCGGCCTGCAGCTCCTTCTTGGCCAGATCGATTCGCGCGGCGTCTTTGCTTTTCGTTGCTTCATCCAAGGCCGCCTCTTTTGCAGCGACGGCTTTGTTCCGCTCATCCAGCTGTTTCGTATAAGCCGCGCCTTCCGGCGTTCCATCCTCGGCGAAGAACCGCACCTGCGGATCCAAATCGATATGGACCCGAAATTTGTAACCCTCCAGGTTGAGCAGCTTGATCTGGTTGGGTTGCAAGGCCCGCCGGACGCAAAGACTGATGACAAGGCGATCCCCTTCCCCGAGGCGGCTCTGCTCGCTGATCTCTTGTCCGCTCTTATCGATCACGAACGCGTGCAGGTCCGTGATATTCGCTTCCTGGTCGGGCTGGAGGGCAAGCACATTGAGACTCATGGGATCGGCGTGATCGGATCCCAGGAGCCGGGCAGCAGTGGCCGACAAAACAATGGCGGCAGCGACGAGACGAGCGAGTGAAGTATTTCTCATAAGGCGAAGGGCATTTGGGACAGAGCGGAATACTTAGAAGAAAACGTGACTACCAATCTGCTGGCCGAGGGCGCGGTAGCTTTCCCATTGAATGTCGTCGAACACCTGATCAAGGGTGGGATCCTGCGGGAACTTTTCGTTGGTGGTTGCGTAGTTCAGAATGTCTTGCGTCAGGTCGTCGCTAAGGCTCGGTTTTAGGAGAAGCACCCACGAAATGTCGTTTGAGTTGGCATACGTCACCCGGCCCAAGACGGCGTGATATTTGCCGCGCCGCTTAATGCTTCCTATCGCTCCCAGGGTGTCCGGGTTTACCCAGGCCCTGACCAATTCAGGCGGGTTGAGGCTTTTGTCTGGATACTCGTTTAGAATTCCCTCCCATCGGTCCTCAATCTTCTCTGCGACCCCTTTCCCTTTGCCTCCTTGTTTCGGATTAGCCAGGGCTTGCGCGACCCGGGCCTCATACGCTTTCTTTTCCGCCACATCCGCCCGGGCAGTGGCGTTTTCGAAGTCCAACCAGACAAGCTCGGCGCCGAAATCTTCTCGAACTTGCTGAGTGGCCAGAGCGAGATCGCCCCAGTCATAGCTCGGGTCTTCCCCGCCGTCACACAGGATAATGAAAGGGACGCGGCGCCTTATTAATTCGTAAAGACCGGTAACATCAAAGTGCCCGCCGTCGCTGAGATACCAGAACCACTGCGACGGTCCGCGGAACCGGCCCCGGTATTCAGAGAGTAACATGCTTTGAGCGCCAAAGAGCTTCGAGGGAAAACGCTTGAGCCTGCGCCAAAAAGAAGGCGGATACCGGCCGGGGCGTTCGGATTCCAGGATGCCGGAGTCCCACCAGTATCCAAGCCGGACGTTGACCAGTCCCATGAAAAGCGCTTGCGATAGCCTGGTCTTACGGCCGACGCCGGTCGAGAAGGCCGCGCCCGAAATCGACGTCCAGGCGGCCAGCGACAGGTTCTCGACTTCAGCGCTGTCGGTCTCCGTCGATTTCAGAACATGAAACGCGTTCGGGTCATTCGAGATTGGCAATGCCTGTAGGGCGGTGCGTCTTCTCTTTGTCGCCGGCTCATCGTCGGAGGCATCGTAGCCGTCCCGCCGCCGTCGCCATTTTTGCCAGCGGGGAAGGGAGTCAGGTGCAACCCATTCGGCGAAATATTTTCGCCCGACCGTGACCCCGTGCGGAGTGACGCACATTGGCAGGCCCTTGCGTTCCCGGATTTCGCGCTCGGACGTTGCGTCAACCGTTTCGTTGACACAGACGTTGATGAGGTGGATCGGGCCGCCCTGCCGCTCCGGATGATATTTATCGTATGGAACGTCATCCTCCGGATTGGCCTGCGAAACGTCACGGCCTTCGGTGGTCGGCGATCCATAGATCCGTTCTTCGTTCGAAGCTCCAAGGAAGGTGCGGGATAATCTCGCCGCGTAGGTGGCGCGAAGGGAGGAAAGGTTTAGGAAATCGAAAGCGCGTCCCAGGACCGCGGAAAAGAGCCCGGCGATCACGACCAGCCAGATGCCACTGGCGGGAGCGGCTATGAAAACTCGATGCGCGAGGACGTCCAAAAGGAAGAGGAAAAAGAGCGCGAGCGGAAGCCCGATAAGGTTCGCGAGAAAAACGAAGGACACGCCCTTGCCACCGCCGGCCGAAATCTGGGCGAGCGCCTTCATCGCAATCCAGCGCAAGATTGGAAGAGCCGGTGCCAAGGCGACCATGATTGCAGCTGACGCTTTCGCGACAGGCCCTTGGGCGTATCGAATCGCGATGGTATCGAGGACAACCCAGCCAAGAAGAAACGCGAAAATAATCAGGGCTTCTCCCAATCCGCGGGCGAGGCGACTGCGAACGATGGAGCCTACCTTTTGCGCGGCCGCGATTGTCCCGGGATTTTGAATCGCGCCCCATCGGGCGACTTCCTGCCACACCCACGCGAGCAAAAGGATAATGAGCGCGCCGGACGCGAGGCGGGCAACGAACGGAAACTGTAACGCGGCCGCCGCTCCCGCAACCAGAACCAGCCAGCCCATGAGCGAGAAGACAGGGTAACGCCGATAGGACCCAATATTGGGCGCGAGCCAAAAACCAAGCGTAGCTGGAATCACTCCGACGCCGAAAGCGACCAGCGGCAACCACCACCAGGGTGACAATTCCAGCCCTCGAAAGGACGGGTGAACAAACAACGGCGCCACCGTTTCCCACAGCCGGATTGATCCCCAGCGGCTAATCACCGGACCGCTGGTCAGCGGCAACCACGCCAGAAGTCCAAAGGTAGCAAAGAGAAGCATTCCCAGGACGAGGTACAGACTAAGAATATTTCGCCAAAGAGTGGAGAGATTGAGCCTCGCGTCCTCGGCTCCGGTGGCAAAGATGTAGTTTGCCTGCGTCCGCAGCCACCAGAGCGGCTCCGAACGGCTGTTCCTCAGGATCGACTGGACCCGGCCGACCGGGTCGGCCGCCGCGCCCACTGATGGGCGAGTAAAGAGCCGCCCGAGAAAGCTGCCGGTGAATCCGCCACCCGAGACGCTCGAAACGAAGTCGATGTCGCGCAGCCGGCCGCGCTCGGAAAGGCTTTGGAGCACTCCCAGGCCAAACGTTGCACTCCGGATTCCGCCGCCGGATAGAGCAAGACCCACAGTATCGATGGGTAACTTGTCGCTGTCTGGGCGCTGGCCGCTCGCGCTGGCGTTAGCTGCATTGCCATCAGCCACAACTACAGACTGTTCCTTCTTCTTTGCCGCGCGACTCAGGGTCGCGTGCAACGCTACCTCGCGACGTTTCCGAATGGCGGCGACTTCGGCCGCTTCAAATTTCGCCGGATACACGTCAATCTCAGCCTCTTCGAGCAAGGTGTCCGCCGCCTTTTCGCTGACCATGAAGATGGGCGCGAGAATGAAGTAACCTGGGATCCTCGGGAAAACCGATGCATCGACGATTCGGAGGTTCTTGACGCCGTGAACCTGGAACCTGCTGTCGATAACGGCCTCTTTGTCCTCAAGGCGAACGGGATCAGCCCTCCATTTATCGGAGCCTATCCGGCACGTGCAGGAAGCGTGGTGGCCCCACGCCTGGGTCCTGCACCATTCCTCCATCTCGGCCGAGTTATCGGGGAGATCGATGCCGGGCTGAATTTCCCGGACGAATTGGTCGCGGTTGCGCGCATTTACCTCGCGCATAAAGGCGACCGCATCTACCAGCGCGGCGAGGTCGCGTTTGCTATGCTCGAGGCGCGCCTCATTCTCTCGCTTCTCTTCCTCAAGAGCGACCGGCACCGGCTGGCCCGCAGCCTCGAACTCGGCGATCTTCGCCGCTATCAGCGGAGCTGCCGCCGCTGCCTTTTCATTGAATGCATCGAAGCAAATCTCCGGCATGGCGAAAGGGTTAGCCGAGCGCAGTCGAACGGTGCCGTCATGATTGCTGGTGTAAGCCTTGAGGATGACCCAGGTCCAGATGTTGTGCTTTTCCTCGTCCGCGCCAAGAGTCGCTTTGAAAAGCTCGCGCGACCAATTCCAGTAATATCCGCGAAAGGCCGCCGGCGCTCCGAAGGTGAATAGGTCGGGATCGCGTTCACCAGCTTCCTTGGCCAATTTTGACCGGCGAATGACTGCCAGCGTTCCGCCGTTCGTGGCGTACAGGCCGGTCCGATCCTTGAACCATTGGGTCCTGCCATCGTCTTTGGGATCGCCCGGCAAAAAGCTAATAGTCTTCAGAGTAGCGAGCGGTTTATTAAGCTCGCTGACAACGGTGACTTCATAGCGGTCCTGGAGATTGCGGCCGACGCCGGGGAGATTGATCACTTCGTGAATAGACTTTTCACCGGCTTTATAGCGTCCGGATCCGTCATCCTCGGCGCCGTATAATCCCTTGATCCCAAGTTGAGCCAGATGTTTAGCGTCGCCGATACCGCTAAGCATGAGCAACTGCGGGGTATTAAAGGCGCCGCCACAAAGGATTACTTCGCCCCCTTCTTGCTTTGCGAAATAGCATACGCGCTCGTCCGGTGGGCGTTTGTTTTGAATGGGGCTCGCTTCGTAAAGGTGACCGGCGACCGCGCATTCTACCCCGATAGCGCGCGGGGCCTCATTGGGCTTTTCTTGCTCGAAAAGAACGCGCGTGACATGAGCGCCGCTCCGGATCACGAGGCGGTCCGGATGCCGGCGTTGAGCACCCAGCAGAAATTCACGGACACCAAAGCGCCGGCCTTTTCCCGGCTGGCCCTTATCGTCGCCGCCGGCCGCGGTTCCTTCGATACCAATTGGAATAAGGAACACGCCCTCGGGACTGGCTCGGCGGGTATTAACGTCGTTAAAGTCTATGGCCTGGACGATTCTCGCCCGGACCAACGCGTGTTTGATAAATGAGATCAGGCGATTGTTGCCGTGCAACACCGCCAGCGCCGCCTGAACAATGACGCGAAAGAACGGCCGATCCTGCTCGGCTATCGTCGAAACCAGGAACGGATCGATGAGATTGGTCGGGGCCCAGCCTTTGAACCCGTGCCCACCCTTATCCAGAACCGCGCGTGGATCGAAGAAGAGAACCAGCCATCGATAACCTCTGTAAAGGAGGCCCAGCAGCTTCTGGAAAAACTGATCGTAGACCGCCAGGTACTGGCAATTCTCGAACTTGGCGAAGTAGCCGCGCATCGGACCGGACCGCCAGGAATTATCGCCGGTAAGCTCCGCGATGTGGTCCCATTCCCCGTCGTTTGGGGCGATAGTGATCATCGCGTGATGCGCGGTGCAGCCGCCGATGCCAGAGCTGCGCGGATAGAAAATGCCCTGCTTGCCTTTGTTGCCTGGATGCGGGTCCAGATATTTTTTATCTAACTCCCGGCTGGGATCATTGGGATCGATCGGCCGTTGGTTGTACTTGGCGTCCTTCTTCTGTCGCTCTGTATCGTCGTGATGGCGGACGGAGAACATCCAGCTCATCTCCGCGTCTTCCGAGGCTGCACCGTAGTAACCCGGAACCTGGGTCACTTCCCCGACCTTTGCCTGTGGGTAGGCGACCGACCGGGTTTTTGCCGGATCGGGTCCGGCCTCGATGACCAGGACCCTCTTCCCGGCATAGGTCAGCCGGGCTGCGAGCGGTCCGCCCCCCGCTCCCGAGCCGACAATGATGTAATCAAACGCCGATTGTTCCTTGTCCGTGGCGTGATGGTCGGCCAGCCGCTGCTCAAGCTTGTCGTCCTCTGGTTCCGCGGTCGCGGAGAAATCGGAGGGTTCGGCGCTCATCGGCGGTTCGTGGCTTAAAGCGTCTTCAAAAACGCGATGAGCGCCTCCTTGGTCTCATCGTTCTTTGCCGGATCAGGATCGAGGACGTCTCCGAAGTAATGGCCGTGATCGAGCACAAAATCGGGGCACTTGCTGGCTGCGATCAGAGCCGGACCCGCCTGTTTCGCTATCACGGCGTAAGCCTCTTCCCCGACGAGGTGCTGTTTTTGAATTTGAACGCTCGCCTTGAGAAGGGCGATCACCGCGGGAGCAACCTGGGCGCGCTTGTCCGGATCAATGCTCATCAGCAGGTTCACCGGCGTGCCTCGAGGGATCGGGCCGACGTTGATTCCCTTATAATCAGCCGTGAACCAACTGTTTGGGAGGATGGCCAGGGGCAGCGGCACGTCCTTGAGGTTCCCAGTCAGGAATTTGTTCGCCAGGATGCCGGCGACCAGCACAACGATGGCGGAGACAATGAAGATAAACTTCGTCAGCCATTTCAGTTCATTGCGCGTCAACAGAAGGAGGATCCCCGCCGCAGCCAACCCCAGGACGATCAGCCAGAGCCAGACGCTCGTGTAACTCATCAGGTTTGTTGCTGCCATCATCATCGCGCCCACCATCATTCCGCCGCCACCGCCCGCGCCGGTAACGATCAACAACGCGGCCAGCACCAGCGCCAGAAGCAGGAGAAGACCGCCGGCGTGCCGGGCGCGTCCCCGGAAGATCAGAAAGATAAAGAGCAGGGCCAGTAGGAGCCAGATTCCGAAGCTAAGGAACCAGAAGACTACCTTGGCTGGGCCCGCACCCAGGTAACCAATGAGGATGCTTTGGATCAGGAGCGGAGTATACCCGGCCTGGAACGAAACAAAGGTATCGACGGGTAGCCGGTAGATGTAACCGGGATCGTTCTTTGCCGCTGCGCTGCCTTCGGCCCGAAGATCGCCCGGATGTGGATAGATTTTTCCGTTCGGGTCCTGCCCATAGATAGGGCGTTGCTTTGGCCAGAGGAGCTTTCGAATGCCATCATTGAAAGCTACCAGACGCCCCTCGACGCTTGGATTCTGGTTGTACAGACCCAGGGTATTATTGTGAAAGTACGGAGCGGTCGCCCAGACACTGATCAACGAAGCGGGCCGGAAATAACCCGGGCCATGGCTGGGCGCGGCAAATTCATCGTTAGTCCCGTAGGCATCCAGAGCTACCGTCCCCGCCTCGCTTCGATATGGATTGAAGTAACGTATCGTCCCAACCGAGGGGAGGTTCTTAAAGGTGTCTGACGAATAGTTATCCCAGACCTGGCCGGACGTGGCATTCGTTGCCAGGGCGCGACCAGCGTACGTTCCCACGAGGGTCACGGGAATCCGGAGTTCATTCGAAAGAAAATTGTCCTTGATGAAAGGATCTTCGACCTCCTGGCCGGAAGGTTCCCCCGCGAGCTGACTAATCTGAGTGACGTAATCGCGGTAACTGGGACTTTGCTTGAACGCATCCCAGTCCCGGTAATCGGCTGGCAGCGTGTAGACAAAGCGCGCGGCTTCCTTGGGAACTGGCGCTTTGTCCCAGCCTCCAGCCATCTGCCGATCAAACCTGAGGTCGAACCCCTGCGGTTGTTTGCTCGAGTGGCAAATGGCGCAGTTATTCAGAAAAGCTTTGCGCCCGGCGCTGCGTTTCTCGGCGTCCTTCGCCCAGGCCGCTTGGCCGGGTGCTCCCGCGTCCTTCAGTTTCATCGGCGCCGTGCTTTTCACCACCTTGCCCTGCGTTCCGAGGGTGAAAAACGCCGCCATGTAGTTGACGCGGTATTTTTCGTTTACGTTCCAGTAGACGGAGTTTTTTCGGGAAACGTCGATGCTAAACGGCCGCTGCGGCGTAAACCCAAGGACAGGGTTGTCGCACCGCATCCATTGCTCCGAAAAGACGCCGATGTTAAGCGGAACACGGGCGAGCGCACCCCAGACTCCGACGCTGTCTTCACCGGGAAACAGGACCATCGGGAAATGGCGGGACTTGTTCGGCCCATTCGGGTTGTTACTTGTTTCCGGATCTTCGATACTCGGCAGAAGCAGGCTCGCTTTACTTTGCACTTCTGTCGGCTTGTTCCTGGCTCGCGTGAGCCGCGCCGGAACGTCGAAGATCGCGTTGATGATGTTCGTGTTATTGATTTGATCGGTGCTAACGAGTGAGGTGTCGACCGTTCCCGGGGCCTGACTCTTCAGAAAGTGATGGAGAAAATTGGGCCGGCCAACAAGGTTGCCAAAGGCCGGCTGCGGATCCCAATACTGGGCGCCGATGACCCCTGATAGATTTTCCCACTTCGGCTTTTCCGGATTCTCCGGCGGCCTCAGCGGGTGAGGCCCTATGTGGCAAAACCCACACGACATGCTGACGCGGAATGGCCGAACCAGCTTGGGATCGGAGTGAATCTGGATGTCCGTGTAGTACCGCCCGTTCGTCTTCTCGACTCGCTCCTTCCAGTAATTACGCGCCTCCGCCGCCTTTTCCGTCTTCGCAAAAAAATCGGGGTTCAGCATCAGGCGGAGACCAAAGACGCCGGAAGGATAGCCATAGACGGTGGGATCAAGACCATCCTTCGGCAGTTTTCGTCGGACTACTGCAGGAATATAATCCTTGAATGGATCGTCCTTGTCCTTCCATTCCTTGGCTCGTTCCTCCGGAGTAGTCCAGGGCACGAACAGCTCGTCATAATGTCCAGTCGGCGGAGTTGGCTGGTAAACCGGAGCGTCTAGCGCGCGCCCTTGGGTATCGACCAGCTCCGGTTCCGGCTTTGGATAATAGGAATTCGCCCCGCCAGGTGCGACAGGTTCGGGCGAGGCAGACGGCGCCGCTCCTGTAGCCGGCACATTCCGCGGCTTCAAAATTGCGGAACCATCCGGGTTCGGCTGGTCTATATATAACCCAAGGATAGGTTCGGTCGCCTGGACAAATCCAGGCTGGGTAATGATACCGGCATCTTTGAATCGGCTATCGCGCCGGCGTGAGTCCACCAGGATAAGAAAGTCTGTCAGCCCATACCCCTTCTGCTGAAGCCAATCCCAGAAGGTTTCGTTTCCCCCTCCCCATAAGAGCCAGGTGTTGCGCCCTCGAATCCCATCCCGTTCCTTGTCATCCACCTTGCCGTCGCCATTCTCGTCGAAATCGAGTGGCTGCAATTTTCCATCGGGACCCGCCACCTGGTCCATTTCCCAAAACACATCACGCGGTTCGGCCGGGAAACATTCGGGCGTGCGAATTGAAACGGGCGTCCGGTTGAGCGTCATCCCGGAGCGGGCTTCATCAACGGCTTCCCCTTTGACGGCCCCGGGCGGATAATCACCGCCCTGCCAGTCGTAGTGCTTGTCGTAGTATTTCCCCGGGGCCGGCGGCGTCTGATAGCTGCCCTGCGCGTGAGCGCGCAATCGCAAGCCAAGCACCGTTGCGCCTACGAGGAGACTGACCGTTACCAAGCTAAGGGTGTAACGACGGGTGCGTAATAACGCCGAGAGTGAAGCCTTCATGGAGGTTGAACTGTATGGGGTCACGCTGCGGGCTGATTTCATGCTTCGCTGCCGAGCCTTCGGACGTAACGCGAAGGTCACGTCCTGAAATCATCCGCGAAAAGGGAAATTGCGCCCACCTGGGAGTGAAAGCGAAATGGGGGTTCATAGACGGGAAGTATCGGGAACCCGGAGAATGTCAGAGCCACTGATTACGTTACAAGATAAAATTCTGATCTTTTTTTTGCGCCTTTGGCTCATAGCGGAGGAAAGCAGTCAATTTCCGCCAAGATAGACGTCATCAAATCTCTTGTGCTTTCGGTGGCCACCTCGTTACTAATTTCGACCCTGCCGATCGCAGGCTTTGGGATGTACGAACCGAACTTGCTGAAGTCAGACGACCCATTCAATCGAAGTCGGCGGCGCCGCTCACAAACATGTCTTCTTGACTCGAAATGAGGAAGATACGACAAGAGCCGTTACTTTTTTTGTCTGGCGTCGGCAACCATTTCGCCGTAATCTCAGCGATGCGCGCTCCTCCGGAATGCGTACCAAGGTGCACTTGAATTTAGGGACAGAGAAAGACGCATATGAAATCAAAAAATCGCAGCAGGCAGATCGTTAGTTTCGTCTTTGGTTTTCTGGGGTTGGCCCTCTTCGTAATGGGGCTGACGGTTCCGAAGTTAAGGGCGCAGCAAACGGCCGGCCTTGACGCCCCGCCGAACATCGCGCCGGGAAGTGCGTATCGGTTGCAGACTCTGCTCTCGGACATTCCGGGTTTCGCGCCGGTGCTGGACCCGCTCCTCGTAAATCCATGGGGAATCGCGGAGAGCTCAAGTAGTCCGTTCTGGATCGCGAATAACGGCACCAGCACCACCCAACTGGTCAGGGGCGACGTCAGCGGCGCGCCCGTGGTGCTCAATCCGAGCCCGCAGACGATAAACATTCCCGGCGGATTGCCCACTGGCGTTGTGCGCAACTCCACAAGCGATTTTCAGATCACACCGCCCGGAGGCGGCTCACCCGCGGCGTCCAGCTTCATTTTCGATTCGATTACGGGAAACATTACCGCCTGGAATGGCTCCTCGGGAGCGTCGGCCCAGAACGTTGTCTCCATGCCGGGCCATGTCTGGACCGGATTGGCCATTGGCAGCGTCGGTATGAATAACTTCATTTACGCAGCCGATTTCGCGAATAACAACATCGACGTTTTCAATGGGACGTTTACCATCCAAACGGAGGCGAGTTTCCCATTCGTGGACGCCACCATCCCGGCGGGGTACGCGCCGTTCAACATTCAGAATCTGGGTGGTTCGCTCTACGTCGCCTACGCGAAAGTTGGGATGGACGGTGACGAGGAAGCGGGAGTAGGCAAGGGCCTCGTCCGCAAGTTCAACACGAGTGGCGTGCGCGACCTGACTTTCGCTATCAACGACATCAGCACCAACCCAACCAGCCAGCTCAACGCGCCCTGGGGCCTGGTGATTGCGCCCGCGTCCTTCGGCATTTTCGGCGGCGCCCTGCTAGTCGGCAACTTCGGTGAGGGGAACCCGAGCATCCATGCCTACAATCCGGCCACCGGCGCGTTTCTCGGGACGCTCCAGGACGAGTCGGGCACTGGCATCGAGATCGACGAGCTCTGGGCACTCCAATTCGGCAACGGTGGCAGCGGCGGCGACGTGAACACGCTCTACTTCACGGCCGGCACGGCAGAGGAAGAACACGGGCTCTTCGGCAAACTCAATCCCACCACGGCGACAGCGACTTCCCTCTTCCGATTCGCGACGAGCGAATTCGCTTCGGACGAGGCCGGGGGCCACGTCGATTTCACGGTGGTCCGCAATGGCGATACGAGCGGCACCGCCACGGTGAGCTACAACACCTTTGATGAATCCGAGGCGGGGCACGCATCGCAGAAGAGCGATTACGAAATCGCTCTCGGCACCCTTACTTTTGCCCCGGGCGAGACGAGCAAGACCTTTCGGATCCTCATTGTTAACGACACCTTCGTCGAGGGCGACGAGGTCATTAATCTCGCGCTGACCAATCCCACAGGCGCAGGCGTCGGCCTGGGCAGTCCGAACACGGCCGAGGTCACGATCCTCGACAATGACACCATGGCGCCGACCACCAATCCGGTCGACGAGACCGCGTTTTTTGTCCGCCAGCATTATCTCGATTTTCTTAATCGCGAACCGGACGCGTCCGGTTTCGCGTTCTGGCAAAACGAGATCGACTCGTGCGCCGGCAACGCCCAGTGCATCGAGCTGAAACGGATCCACGTCTCGGCGGCCTTCTTCCTCTCCATCGAGTTCCAGAACTCCGGAATGGCCGCTTACCTGACCCATCGCGCCGCTTTCGGTTCCAACGCTTCGGGCAGTCCGGCCGCCGTGCTTTACGGAAATTTCATGCACGACGTCCAGGCGCTGGATAGCGGCGTCATCTTCGGCGATCCCGGAGCGGACGCGCAGCTCGAGGCGAACAAGGTCGCCTTCTTTAATGAATTCGTGACGCGGCCCGAGTTTGTCTCGAAATATCCTTCGACGCTCACGAACGAAATGTATGTCGACAACCTGCTCGCAAGCGCCGGCCTCTCGCCGAGCGACTTCACCGTTAACCTGACAAACGGACAGGAAAACCCCCCGACCAGCCCCACGTTGTCAGGCGGGGCGCGCCGGGACGCCTCCTACGGCACCGCCCGCTTCGTCTTCAATGCCGGCTCGACCGCGATGACGGTGACGGCGACCGTGAACAACATGGACTTCACCGGCTCGCAGTCGGCCGACACCAATGACAACCTGACCAATGCCCACATCCACGCCGGAGCGAGCGTCACGCCAGGCGTGAACGGGCCGGTCGTGTGGGGATTCATCGGGAGTCCATTCAATGACAACAATCCGAATGACGCAGTCGTGACGCCGTTCGGCTCGGGTGTCGGCGGCAATTTTAGCGGCAAGTGGGACGCGCCCGAAGGCAATGGCACCACCCTGGCGGCGCAGCTCGACAACATCCGCAATGGCCGGGCTTACATTAACTTCCATTCCGTCCAGTTCAGCGGCGGCGAAATTCGGGGCGACTTCCCGGCCACGCAACCCTTCCGCGATATGCTGGTCGCGGGCCTGAACGGAGGGACGCTGACCCGCGCCACGGTTCTCCGGCAGGTGTCGGAGTTTCCATTCCTGAGAACGCGCGAAATGAACGCCGCGTTTGTCACCATGGAATACTTCGGTTATCTCCGGCGCGATCCGGACACGGCCGGCTTCAACTTCTGGTTCGGCAAACTGAATGGGTTCAACGGCGACTTTATCCAGGCGGAAATGGTGAAGGCGTTCCTCAGCTCGAGTGAATATCGCCAGCGGTTCGGACCAATGTAAGCCGGCTGCCAAGGGAGACCTTTCGCCCCAGCTCGCTCGCCGGGCTGGGGCGTTTTGCTTGCAGGCAGCGCGAAATTGGCGAGCATGCGGGGGCAGCTCACCGACGCCCAACTCCTTAACCCTGATCCCTTGAAGCTGCTCCACATTCTTTTTCCGTTCGCCAAGCACCGCTCGATGCAGCGCGCTGACACCTTCGACGTCTATCGCCGCCACGCCCTCCATTTTCCGGCCGACCAATCAGGCCCGAACCTTAATGTCTGGTCGCCGGCGGACGCGGAAGGTTCGGTGGACGGAGCTGCCCGGCTCGCTTCCGGTATGTTGCGCAACAGCCGGAAACTGCGACGCCGTTTTCCAAATGCGATCTCGGACGGCGAAGAAGGGGCCTATTGCGAGTGGCTTTGCAGCAACGCCGCGTCGAAGCTCGGCCTGTCGCATCGCGCCGTGGAAAATATTTGCCGGGCCTTTCGGAGCGATCCCGGCAAACGCGTCCTCGAGCTCTATCTTCGGTCTCCAAAACTGCGCGATCGTTTTCCGCACGGCCTGCTCCCAGTTGGCCAAAAGAAATTCGTGCGATGGCTGCTCCGCGAAGGACGCGGGAAACACAACCTGAGCGCGGCGGAGATTCTCTGGTTCCTCCACGAAACCGCCGAGCAAGTGCCGCAAATGGTTTTCAAGACCTGGCTCGTTAATCTCGCCTGGCAAAAACGCTTTCCCGAGGGCCCCACCTCATCTGGGAAAGGAGAGTTTCTCGCCTGGCTCCGAAAAGAATTTCCCGGATACGCTCCGTTCGCTTCCATCAGTGCGCTCGACGCCGTCGTGCCCGCCGCCGAGGAAATGCTTCTGCACCCGGTCCGGAATGGCTTCTCCGGCGGGGATGCGAACGGCGAGGTCCCGCGCGGAGTGAATATTCTCAGCCACTTCAGTTATCCTTCCGGCATTCAGCAGGCCGCGCTCTTCACCAAGCGCGCCCTCGAAGCGGCGGACTTTCGCGTTTCCTGCCGGGACGTCTCGGCGTTTCCCTGTTTCGACGTCGAAGACCGCGCGCCCTTTCTCGGCCTCGAAGTCTTTCCGGTGACGATCATCAATGTCTCGCCGCAACCCTATTTTTCCGTCGCTTATGAACGCGGCGGCATCCTCCGCCGCTCCGGCGTTTACCGCATCGCCTATTGGGCCTGGGAGCTGGACGCGATTCCGGAAGAATGGGTCGGACTGCGGCCGCTGCTCGATTGCATCTGGGCGCCTACCCAGTTTGTCGCGGACGCTTTTCGGAATCGGATGCCGCTCCCGGTCCATGAAGTGTTGCCGGGGGTGGAGCTGAGCGAGATCGAGCCGGTCGCGAAAGCCGACCTCGGGATTCCTCCTGCCAACTACGTTTTCCTCTTCATGTTCGACATGTGCAGCCAGATGGTGCGCAAAAATCCGCTGGCGGTAATCGAGGCTTTTCGCAAGGCCTTCACTCGATCGGAAAAAGCGACGCTGGTTATCAAAGTCAGCCGCGGCCGGTCGCACCCGGAAGCATTTGCTCAACTCGAGGAAGCGGCCCGGGAGGCCGGGGTGATTTTGGTGGACGAAGTTCTGTCGCGTGCCCGCGCCTATGGATTTATCGAGATGTGCGATTGCTTCGTCTCGCTCCATCGCGCGGAAGGGTTCGGTCTTTGTTTGGCGGAAGCAATGTTGATGGGCAAGCCGGTGGTGGCGACCAATTACTCCGGCAATCTCGCGTTCATGCATCCGGGGAACAGTTTGCTGGTCGATTACAAGTTCACGGAAATCGCGGCCGACAATCCGATCTACCGGCAGGGCAATCACTGGGCCGAGCCATCGGTCGAACACGCAGCCGCCCACATGCGATACTGCTTCGATCATCGCGCCGAAGCCGAGGCTCTCGGCGCCAAGGGTCGCGATGAAGTGAAGGAAAAATTATCGTTGAAAGCCGCGGGGGAACGAATGGCCGAGCAACTTTCCCATGTCACCGCCTTTGCCAGTGCGGAGATTTCGCGGTCCACTCCCGCGGCGGAACCGGCGCGACCGGCCCTCAAAGTCCTGGCGCGCTGATTTACCGGACTTCAACCGGGATCTTCACCGTCTGCGATCCAACCAGACCGAACCAAGTCACGCCCTCCTGAAGCATGTCGACCTCGAGAAGGTAACTTCCGGGCGTCGGGGCATTGACGGTAAGCGGCAACTCCACGGACTCGCCCGGTTTCAGGTCGCGAAGCAGGGCACTGCGGGCATCGTCGTTGATCACCGACTTGCCGGACGAATCGAGCCAGTGATTGCCGAGACTGACCTGGTGGGGGCTGCCGCCGCGTTCGCGCGCCAGCCACGTCACCGAGCTCACATTTTTGACGCGAACCAGCAACACAGTCTGCCTCTTTGCTCGAACGACGGACGGACGGACCGCGACTGAAAGTTCGGCCCGGAAGCCTTCGGGCGGCAACGGCGGCCGCGTCTGGGGCGGCTCTTTCGCAAGGGCGAGGGTGTAAGGTCTTACCGCCGCTAGAATTTCGCATCCGGGACAGTTTTCCTCCGTGCTGATCATCAAGGCCCCCAGCGGTGGCGCCTCGTCCGGCGGCAGTCGCCGGAAACGAGCAAGGTCAATTCCCTGAAGTGTCGCCTGCCAGTAAGCCTGGATGTACCCGGGGATCCAGAGCGCATCGGCGAGATAGATCGGGTTGGCGCCGGAAGCGATCGCCGGCGCGAAGATCTTCGCCGGATATTCGGCGTCGAAAAGATGGACGCGGCGTGCGGTGTTCGCCGTGCGCTGGTATTTCCATTGAAACCATCCGGCTTCAGCCACCGTGAGAGCGAGGAGGAGAACGAAGGCGGTGCGCCAAAATATCGCCTCCGCTTTCGCAAGGAACCACCGGACCCCTTCGACGGCGAAGACGAGCAGGAACACCGGCACGGCGATGAGCCTCAGCATGTGAAACGCTTCCTTCGTCAGGGAGGCGGGAACGATCGCGACCGCGAACCCGTAAAGAAGAAAACGCGCCCACGCCTCGTTTTTCGCCCGCCGGACCAGCAGAGCTAATCCCACCAGAGAGAACACGAACAGGGGCGCCAGGAAGTGAGGGGTGCCGAATACGTGCGCGATTTGGTCGCGGTTCGGATCGCCGCGAACCAGAAGTTTCCACGGATTCAGGTTTCGAAGATAATGCTTCGCGAATTCGAATGCGGTTTCGGCGAGGCCGAGCTCCGGGTTGAGATAGGTAACGATGCCGAATCTTTCCGTCAGCGCGCCGGGGTGTTGGATCGAGAAAATGTAAATCGGGGACACCAGGACGGCATAAACACACCACGCCGCCACCACACCCCGCCCTCGTTGCTTCGTCCAAAAAATTCCAAGGCCGAGCGCGAGGAACGGCGCGAACAGGCGCCCAATCGAATAGCTGTAGGTGAGAACAGCCAGAGCGGCTGCCAGCGAGACGACATCGACCGTCCCCCAACGTTCCTTCTCGCTGGCGCGTTGCACGCAAACCAGGAACAAAGCGATCGCCAAAGGATAAAGGGCCACTTCCATCACAACATGTCCGAGCTCGAAGAACCACGGAGTAATGAGAGCGAAGATGACAGCGAGCAGCGCCGCGGCCCGCGTTCGAGTCAGCCGCAAGGCAAGCCAGCCCAGGGTAACGGCCGCGGCTACGACAGAAATGCCGCTGAGCAGGCGCGCCACCAGAATGCTCGGCCCCGTCAGCCGAAACAATCCCGCCAGCAAATAAACATAAACCGGGTTCTTGAAGTCTCCGAAGGCGCGAAAATAGAGCGGCCAGCGAACGCCGTTTTCATCGCAACCGCTCCGCGCGATCGTATGGGCGTTGTAGGCCACGGACGATTCGTCGATGTAAAAACCTGGCGGATTCTTCGTGATTCGGACAAAGCAGAGTCCCGCCGCGACGAGCGCCAGGGCGAGCAGAACCGCCAGCCAGCGATTCGCGTTCTTGACTCCGGGTTGCACGAACCAAATCCTTGAACCTACTCGTGGACTTAGCGCCAGAAAAAACGTCGATAAGCGGTCGCCTTCGCACCCGGGGCGCCATTTTCGCCACCGTCGTCACTCTCCTCCCCCTCCTTTATTTCCTGCCGGCGACGTGCGGTCATCTCGTTATTTCGCCGGACGACGGAGTGATTCAGAACATTCCGTTTCGCGTCGCGGTCGCGAACCAGATCCACGCCGGCTCCGTCCCGCTTTGGAACCCCGCGATCTTTTGTGGAATGCCGCTGCTGGGCGCGGCACAGGCCGGGGTCTTCTTTCCGTTGAATTGGTTCTACATTTTTTGCGATCCCCGCGCGGCGACGAACCTCATGATGCTTTCGAGCTACATGGTTGCCGCGCTTGGCGCCTATCTTTACGCGCGGCGCAGCGGTTCGAGTGAAGCAGGCGCCGGCCTAACGAGCCTGGTCTGGCAAGGCAGCGCCTTCCTGGTGGGCCAGGTCGGACATACAAACATCGTCCATACTGCCGCGTTCCTCCCATGGGTGCTTTGGGCGGTTGACGGTTACGGGCAAACCGGCGATCGGCGCCGCGGCTTTCTTCTCGCCCTCGTCGTGGCCCTGCAATGTTTCGCCGGGCACCAGCAAACATTTATCTACGGACTCATTCTCGCGACCGCCTACGCCCTGGTAATGTGGCGATACCTCCGCGCGCGCGCCTATCTTTGGTCGCTCCTCCTGATCGCCCTCGGCCTGGCTCTCGCGGCAGTTCAAATCCTGCCGACTCTCGAATTGCTTCGAAACAGCCTCCGCGCCGAAGCCTCCTACGATTTCTTCAGCTCTTTCAGCATGCCGCGACGATTTTTGGCGGCGTTTTTCGCGCCGTATGTTCTCGGCGGCGGCGACGGCGCTCTCTTCCGCGCGCCCTATGTCGGACCATCGTTCTATGCCGAATATGTCGGTTATGTCGGGTTGGCCACACTCGCTCTCGCCCTGCTTGCCCTGATCCTGAAGCGCGACGGTCGAACGACTTTCTGGGCGGTGGTGGTTGTCGCCGGGCTCGTTCTCGCGCTCGGCCGTTACGCGCCTTTCGAATTCAACCGCCTCGTCTATTTCGTGCCGGCGTTAAATCTTTTCCGCGTTCCGGCTCGGCACCTGATGGAGGTGGAATTCGCCCTCGCTGTCCTGGCCGGCCGCGGCCTGACCGTCGCAATAGCGACGCCGGATCGAGCGCGGACGCTGCGTTGGGCTGGTCTCATCTCCGCCGTTTTGTTTTTCGCCGTCTGCCTTGCGATAACCATCGGTCGCCCGCCCAACTTCCATCTGGCGCGGAACGCACCCGTTACCATCCTTCGCGCGCCTGAACTTTTCCTGCCTCCATTGATCGCGGCCCTGGCCGGAGGTGCGCTTTGGCTGGCCCTCTCCCGCCAGCGGACCGCCACCACGCTTTTGCTCGTCGCCGTTTTGTATCTCGATCTCAATCTGTGGGGACAATTTAGCGGATGGCGTGTCACCAGTCCCACCGCGCGATCGGAACTCTGGAGCGAACCCGCCGCTTTCAAGTTTCTTCGGGAACACGAAAGAAGCGGTCAGGCCACTCCGTATCGAATCCTCACCCAGGATCATCTTTTCGACCCGGAGCAGCCGGTTTCCTACGCCGCGCCGGTTGAAGTCTGGTTGCCGACTCTTCAACCGGACATCTCCACGATGTGGGGCTGGGAAAATGCGGCCGGTTATGAAGGATTCGGCCTTGGGCGTTACAGCCAGCTCGCCGGCGACATGAAAGTCTGGGGCGATCTTACCGACCCGGAACGAACCTTGCGGGGCGAGAGTCGCGAGCTCGATCTGCTGAATATCCGATATCTCCTCGTCCGGTCGCCGGCGGCGCCGACTACAAAACAATCGCTCCCGGCCGCGCCGGAAATTCCGGCGAGCGAGACTTACGGCGGCCAGAAGTTCGCCCGGGGAAACCTGGGACTGCCTGGCCTTGTGGCGGGGGACCGGGTCTTTTTCCAAAACCCACCTATCGAGACGCGCTGGTTCGCGCTGACGAGCTCGCTCGCCTGGTCGGAAACCACGGGCGACGGAACGGTCGTCGCTCAAATTCGACTCTTCACGCAGGATGGGAAAACGGTCGACTTCGAGCTTCGCGCAGGCGAGCACACTTCGGAATGGGCGTACGATCGCGACGACATAAGAGCGCGGATCAAGCATAAGCGAGCGCCGGTCGCCACCAGCTACGTCGTCGAGAATGCGGAGTCGAAATTCGAAGACCATGATTTTGTGGCTGCGTTCGAGCTCACGGATGTGGTCGCTGTCGTCGGCGGCGAGATTACTTTCGCGGCGGTCGAAGAAGCGCCTCGGCTCTCCCTAAATATCGGCCGAATGTCGCTGATTAACGGCGACAGCGCCCGCGCCATTCAAAAAGAGTGGGTCACACTCAAGAACTCCCAGCCTCGGACCGCACCGAACGCCGCGGAAGCCGTCGCTCGCTGGAAACATGTCGTCGATCTTGGACCGGTGGCGATTTTCGAAAACAGCCGCTCTCTGCCGAGGACCTGGCTGGTGAACAGCGAGCGCGTCGTTCCTGATTCGCAACAGCTCGAGATCATTCGCACCGGAAAGACTCCCGCGGAAACGAAGTGGGAGCCGCTCGCGGAAGCGCTCGTCGAGCGCGCGACCGGCGTTGCCTTCCCCAAAGAAAAGCAGCCGCCCGGCCGCGCGGAGGTGACACGGCGCGCGCCGAATCGCGTCGAGATATCCACCGAATCGCTCACGCCATCGCTTCTCGTCCTCGCGGACAATTATTATCCCGGATGGCGCGCGGAAGTGGATGGCCGGCGCTCGGCAATCGTCCGGGCGAATTTCAACCAGCGTGCCGTAGCCCTTCCCGCGGGAAAACACAGCGTTGTCTTTTCCTATCGGCCGAGGTCATTCCTATTTGGGCTGCTCGTATCCGGCGCAGCGCTGGTGCTATTACTCTGGTGGATGATCAGCCGGCGACGCGAAACTCAGCCATGAGCACCGATCAATTGTTCGCGCCTCCTCGTTTCATCGAACGCCTGGAGGATTGCTTCTTTTACCACGCGATGGAACTGCCGGGCTTTGGGCTTGTTCCGGCGCACTGGGATCTGCGGGGGCGTTTCGGCGATTACGTCGGCGGCGTCGATCTCCGTGGAAAATCAGTCCTCGATGTCGGGACCGCGACCGGTTTCCTCAGTTTCGAAGCGGAAAAGCGCGGCGCCGCCCGCGTCGTTTCGTTCGACCAGCAGGATGGCGCGGAGCAAAAGTTTCTCCCCTTCCACCAGAAGCCGTATTACCGGGACCACGCGCAATGGGCGCGAGAATACCGCGCCGAGATCGAGCGCTGGAAAAACGCGTATTGGCTAAGCCATCGCCTGCTCCACTCGAACGCAGAAGTTTTCTATGGCGACATTTACCGTCTGCCTCAGGCGCTTGGGAATTTCGATATCGCCATCATCGGTTCAGTCCTGGAACACCTGAGCGATCCGGTCACCGCCCTCGGCTCGGTCGCTCGCCTGACCAAAGAGCGAATCGTTGTCGTCACGCCACTCCTGGAGGGCGACGAACCGATGGCCCGCTTCGAAGGACGAGCGAGCCGGCCGGACGCTGACTTCACCTGGTGGACCTATTCCCTGGGCGTTTTTCGGGAAGTGTTCGGGATGCTCGGCTTTGAAATCGAAAAGGTGAGCCGCTCGCACTATCGTTACATGTACGGCGATCGAGACGAAGAGCGCTTTACGATCGTCGCGGCCCGCCGCTCTGGCTGACCTCCAGCGAGAACTCGAGCGGCACGGAACCGCGCTCCTCAAACCAGCTGATGTGCTGATCGACCAGGTCGACTTTCACCTGGTATCGACCGGTGGCGCGCGGCGACGCATGTTCGATCGTCACCTCGCACGACTCCCCGGGTCCCACCGCCCTCGGCAGTGAAGGTTCGCCATGAAATTCTTCCCGGAGTTTTCCTGTCTCGTCTAAAATCTTCACCCCGAGCATCACGCCGCCGCGCCGGACGATGCCGCCACCCAGCCAGAGAGTGTCGCCCGTGTTTCGCACCAGGAGTTGCGCCCTGAAACACTCGCCCGGGGCAACCCTTAGCTGCCGGTTCGACTGCAAAGTGATCTCGGCCCGCAATATTCCCGGCGCGCGGCTGTCCGGCACGGTCGACGCCGGCGGTCCTTCCGAGACCTTCTTGCACAGGAGATAATTGATCGACGGCACATCGACGCGCAGCCGCCCATTTTCATCGACGGCTTCGCGATCGAACAAACCGTTCACGCTCACGTAGTCTCCCGCGATCGCGAATCCGGCCTCGTCGAGGAGTTGTCCCAGATATTCGCGATCAAATGGCGATTCCAGCGTCCCAAATTTCTGCATCACCTCGATCAATTCCGCCTGGCCCGCGGAGCCGGCCGCGGGCCGGTTTCCTTCGAGCACGAAAAAGAGGCCACCGCGTGGAAGCATGGCGGCGAGATGCCGGATGGCGCTGCGCGCATCGTCGAGATGATGCATCGCGTCGTAGCAGACAATGGCGTCAAACTTCTCATTGAGCGGACCGAGCTCGATGTCGTGGACCAGAAACCGGCAGCGGATCGGGGTTTCATGATCGATGTTTGGCGGCAGCGCGCGGATCCGGTCCTGGGAAATCTGAACGAGATCGGGACTGATATCGATGCCGGTCACGTCGTAACCAAGCCGGGCGAAATATTCACTCAGCCACCCGGAGCCGCAGGCGGCGTCGAGAATTCGCGCCCCGGCCGGAAGATCGAGCGCGACTGCCATGTTCGCGAAGTCGCAAAAATGCCGCTGGGTTTCGATATCCATCCCATGGCCGGCGAACTTCGGCAGCTTGTTCGCGAGATTGTAAAACGGCTTCGTCCGCAAATGATGCAACCGCTCCGGCGAAAGCTTCGAGGGATAATCGATCGCCGCCTTTTTGTAATCGATGCCCTCGAGCTTTGGAGAGCGGCCGGGGTCACGGGAGGGATTCACGAATAACGAAGGTTGCAGACCGCGATCGAAATTGAACGATCGTCCCGGCTCTCCCGATCGCCGGGCCGCGGCTGCCAGGTTTGGTCCGCGGTAATTTCCAATTCAAACAGCTCGCCGTTCTTTGCCATCACGGGCTCAGCCAGCCGAAACTCCAGCTCGACCCAGCCGTAGCGGAAAAGAGTGCAGGCGGCGAGCGGCGCGCCGTTCAGGGAAAACGTGAGCCCCATTCTGCGCTCGCCCAGGTCCGGCAGATGCGTCGTCAGGTCGAGTCGAATCGTTTTCACTTTCTGCGCTCGAAAACGGACCCGGCCCCGATTCCTCAACCAGCGCGCGACCGGCGGGAGGTCGTCCGGTTCGTACCAGCCATCGTCGAAGATCGCGTGGGGCGCGCGATCGAGGCAGACCTCATCTTCGCCCTCAGCGGTCTTCAATTCGAGCAAGTCCCGGCGGTCGCGGTGCTCGTTATGGAACGGTCCGAGGGGAACATTGGAAGCCTTGAGAAACATGTAGAGACCGCTGCTCGGAAGCCGCACGTTCAGGTCGGAGATTTTCGCGAAGACATAACCCATGGCCAAGTCGAAGGCGCGGCGTTCGGCGAAGGAAAGCCCGCGGAGATATTCGAGAAAATCGTCTTCAAAGGGCAAGCCATAGCGATCGGCCTGCTTCAGAAATTCATCGCTGCTCAGGCAAAGCGCGTAACGCGGTTCCCAGGCGACATGGGCGAAGAACCGCCGAAATCGTGCCGCGTGCTCCTCTTCCCGTTCCAGGCCGACGTGTCCATCGATCGCAATGAAACGGCGCAGCTCTTCGGGCGACATCTCCTCGTAACGCCGGCGCCCGGCCCGATCGGTGCATTCGATGCCGTGCATCGTCACGCCGTCCGGGCGAAGCACGCGCCTGATCTCGGCCAGCACGGCGTCCTTTTGCTCCGCCGGAATATGTCCGAGCACATCCAGGCTTACGGCGTAATCGAAGGAGGCGTCGTCGAATGGCAATGCCTCGAGGGCGGAGCGAACGGTTTCGTCGTAACCGTTGCGCCGGGCGGCGGCGACACATTCATCGGAAAGATCGACCCCAGTCAGCGCGACCCCTTTTCGTTTCAGCAAAGCCAGCATCCCGGCGCCGCAGCCGAGATCGAGGAGGGAACTCCCTTCGCGCACGTTGTCATAGATCCACATCGTCCGGGCGAACCGCAGATCGAAGCGATCGAGCGGCTTGAAGTAGCGATGGTCCAGCACCGCGTTCGAGACAAATTTGTCCCGATAAAACTCGGCGACGTCCTCTATCCCCGCGCGGGCATACAGGTTGGCGTCGGAACCTTGCGTGCTCATGCCGGCGGAGGCGGAATGCGCTTGGCCAGTTCGTCCATTTTCAATTCGGCAGCTCGACGCGCCCGGTCAGAGAGGACCGCGTCTTCACTCGCTTTCAAAGATAACTGCCGGATCGCGACCCGCTGCTCATCAAGGAGGTGCTGGATCCGTTCGCGTAATTCATTGCCCAGGTCAATCTGAGCGGCGATGAGCCGGTCGATCTTTTCGCTCTGTTCATTCCTGGTTTGATCGATCCTCCCGCTCTGCCCGCTGGCGATCTCCTTTTGCTCCCGCGCAAGCTGTTCGACCTGCTGACGAATCTCAGCGGCGCGATCGGTCCAATTCTGGGCAGTGCGAGCCGATTCGCGCGTGAGCTGTTCCTGATGCGCGCGCAATTGATCCAGATCGCTTTTGAAACGCGCCAGCCGTTCGCCTTGCAGCTCCGCGAGCCTTCGCTCGACCTCGGTCGTCCCCGCCCGGGCTTCCTGAACCGCATGCACGGTTTTTTTGAGAGCAGCCACGACCGACGCACCGAACTCCGCTTCCCGTCGCGCTTGCCGGCCGGGATGCAGAATATTGTCGAGCCAGGAAGGCCGCTGCTCCCGGAGCGATTTCGAGGCGGCGGCCAGCGAAGCCAGCTGCTCGTCGATCTCTCGGAATGGGTCTTCGGCCGGCATACCTGTTTCCATTTAACCCACCGGCGCGGGTTCTGTCGATGCGCCGGCGGTAAGCATCCTAACCTGCCGCGCGACTTCGAGCGAGAGAGGGCCAATGGTTGAGTCATCGCTCCAGCTGCTCATGGTTGTCGCGCTCCGCCGGGCGAGATCGTGTCCGATCCATTTCGCCTGGAATTCCGGCGCGCGCCCGGCCACTTCCAGGAGGGCACTCGCGTAACCTCGAATCGAATGATGTTCCTCCACATATCGGCGTCCGTTCCGGCCCAGCTCACGATAAGCTTCCGGATTCGCGAGAAACTCTGCCAGGTGCTGCTGGATGTCTTCCACCTCATGTTCCGGCCTAACGAACGCGACGGTCCCCTCCGGGAGGGCCGCGTACCAGGCGTGCCTTGTCACCAGCGCCGGCAGGGCATATTGCCAGAGGTGCAGCTGGCTGCCGGAAGCCTCGCCCATGCTCGGGTTACGCAGGTTCGCCACCAGGTCGCTTTCGCGCAATGCCTTGTCCATCGCACTTCCCGTTACAAACCCGTGGAGCGTGACCCTGTCCGAAACGCCCAGCCGGCAGATGAGCTGATGCATTTTTTCCTCGTCCGCCATCGTCCCGAAGACATCCAGACGAAACCGGTCGCGTTCCCGGAAGGAGGCGAGAGCCCGAAGGAGAACCGGCAGTTGGCGGTTGGGTCCGAGGTACCCAAAGACGGTCAGGCGATATGGCTCAGCCGGTGATCGCGAAGTCAGGACCGGCATGTCCATTCCAACGCACAAGGGCAGCAGCACCACAGAGGCATCTTCCGGCAGGGCCGCATACGCCGCCGCCGAGTGAACGATGACCGCGAGCGCGTTTTCCGTTGCGGCTTCGGTTAGCGGACAGCGTTGCGCCAGCTCTTCGGTGCTAAGCAAACCCTGGACATGTTTTTCCGCCAGCACCCGGCCCTTGATCCCATGGTGGCGTTCGACGAGCTCCAGATACTGGCGCCGATTCATCCCTCGATCGTGAAACACGAGGCCCGAGAAGAAATGCTGCATCATCAAATCGTGCAGGATCACGATCCCTGGGTGCTGCCGGCTCAGGTGCCAGATCGCGTCGTGATACCGCGGATCGTTGCCCATCTGGTAAAACGTCGCGTCCGCCTGGTTGATCTCGCGCCAGGGCGGGCGCTGCCAGTCGTAATGGCGAACAACGACTCCCGGCGGTGGGTCAAATTTCCATTCCGGTTCACTGCACCAGACCACGATCTCCGCCTCCTGGGCCAGCACCGGCAGCATGTGCACAGTCAGCCGCGCAATATCCGAACGCGTCGGCGGCAGCGGCGAAAACAGATTCAGTTTCACGCCAGCAATTTCCTGACGACTTCGCTCCAGGATAAGCCGAGCCGCTCGTAACTCGTGCGTCCGGCCCGGCCCAGCTTGGCGGCCGCGGCCCGGTCCTGCCAGAGCTCGTCCAGCGCTTCGGCGAGCGCCGCCGGAGTCGGCTTCGTCACCATTCCCGTTTTCCGCGGCGCCACAAATTCCATCGGCCCGCCGGAGTCTTCGCAAGTCACGACCGCTTTCGATGAGAGCATCGCTTCGAGCGTGATATAACCGTAATCCTCATCCACGGGGGGAAAGATCACCGCCAGGGCGCGCGCGTAGTGTTCCGCTTTCTCCTTCTGGCTGATGTATCCCAGCCATTGGACGCGGCCCTCCACCCCCAATTTCGCCGCGAGCTGTTTTAACCGCTTGCCGTACTCCGCGCTGTCGGCGACGCCGGCGAAGCGGACCTTTACCTTTTCGCGGGTCAAAGCGAGCGCTTCCAGGACCAGGCTCTGCCGCTTGGAAGCCGACAGCCGGCTGGGAAAGAAGAAATAATCCTCGATCTTGTCCGCGCAGAAAAAGTCTTCGGCGTGCGGCGGCGGATGATAGAGAGGCGTCGCGTTAATTCCGCAAAAATGGCCGAGCCGGTTCGCAATGTTTCTCGAGTTGGCAAACACCGCATGCGCCTCGGTCAATAACTGGTCGGCCCGCCGGATGGATTCGCGTACGATGAGGCCGCGCGGCGACGCGCTCAGGTCTTCGAACGGATAATCCCAAAGGTCGTAGGCCGCGCGATGCTGGTGCAATACCCAGACCACCTTGTGCGGATGGGGAATCAGGTAAGCTGGGAATTTCAGGCCGATCAGGCGATCCACTCGCGTCCCGTGGATTTCGGTCAGATCGAGAAGCCGGCACGCCAGCATTTGATCGGCTATGCGCTCTGGCACCGCAGGGTTATACGGAACGGTGACGATCTCCGCTTCGTGTCCCTCCCGTTCCAGCGCCGATTTCAGTCCCGCGGCGTGAGACTCAGCTCCTCCTGAGACAAAAGGCACTTGGACCGTGGCAATAACAATCCGCACGGCGTAAGGCTGGCATTACATCCGGCGAGGTCAAACGACGGTGAAGACCTCAGGCTTTGCTTGAGCTTACGGGTTGTTTCTGTAAGACAAAGGCGCTTTGAGCCGTCGAGTAAATCCGCTTAGCCGGGTCACCGATCTATTCCCGGAAAAATGAAAAGCGAGGACTCACCTTCAACCGGCTTTGCCGCAAGGATTCGCCGCCTGTTTCGTGACCGCAGTGTCCGGGCAGCCCTCTTCTTCGGTATTCTCTCGCGAATCATCGTCCTCATGATTTTCCTGGGTGTTGGATGGATGAAATCGGCGCCGGACTTCTATCCCGGCCATACTGATGCAACGATCTCAGCCCACCGGGCGCCCACCCACGTCCTGCGTGGGGAAGTCTTGACCGCCGATGTGAACTGGTCGGTCGGTATCGCCGAACACGGTTATCACCCGGGACCATTTCGCGCGGATGTGCACCGCAACTGGGCTTTCTTTCCGCTCTTCCCGATGATCCTGCACCTAATATCTCGCCTGACGGGCGAATTTGTCCTGACCGGGATGGGGCTTTCGCATCTCTTCTTTTTGTTCGGGCTCTTTCTCCTGCATCGTCTCTGCCTCAATTGGGGGTTAACCGCGGACGCCGCCGACCGTTGCGTTACCTACCTGGCTTTTTTTCCCACGAGCTATTTCTTTTCTCTCCCCCTCACCGAAGCGCTTTTTCTCATGCTGACGGTAACGAGCTTTTACTTCGCGAAGCGGGAACGATGGTGGCTCGCCGGGCTTTGCGGCGCCTTTGCTTCAGCGACCCGAACGGCTGGCGTGTTATTGCTGCCGGCGCTCGCGATTCATTACTGGCAGACGCACCGTCCGCTTCGGCCTTTGCGCAAAGAGATTCTCGCGCTGCTGCTTGTCCCTGTCGGACTGGTCTGCTTCATGATTTACCTGAAAGTAATTACCGGCAATCCCTTCGCGTTTAGAGACGCCATGTCGGTATGGGGCAGGCAATCGGGATTTTTCCTTCGACCGCTCTATGATTATCTGCGCGACCCGATCCAGATCGCGGCGCATTGGGATTTCCGGCTCCTGAATTTTCTGGCCGCAGTCTTCGGGTTGCTCGCCGGAGCGGTGCTCGTCAGTCGACGCCAGTTCGCGCTTGGTGCCTACACGCTCCTGTCTCTGCTTTTGGCGCTCTCCTCGAGTCTGCTCCAGTCGCAAGCCCGCTACCTGATGGTTGTCTTTCCCGTTTACCTGGTGCTCGCCACCTGGACCTCACGCCCGAAGGTTCACCAGATGGTTTTCGCGATTTTCCTGGTCCTGTTTGGACTGATGACAGCTCTCTTCGCCGCTCATTTTACCCTGGCCTTGTCGTGACTTCGGCCCGATTATCGGAGAGATCGCTCGCTGCGAGCGTTCCCCGAAGCCTGGACAGTTCGCCGGATAACGCGGTGATTTCTCCGGCCATTTGCTTGTTCACGGCGATCAATGCGCTCAACGCATCGGCGAGGGCCTCGTTGATTGCCCCCTGGTTGCGGCGAAGCCTGCGCAAGGGCTTGATCGTGTCGATGTCGTTCTTGGCCCGCGCACGGTTCAGCGACTGCCGGGTGCTTCGAAAGTCGAACCCGGGGTGCCGGCTCGCCGGGGACGACGGCAGATGAGGCTGAGCCTGCGTTTGCGTTGCCCGCGGCTGTTTTGCCGCCTCTCGCATCCATTTGGAGATTTGCTCCGCCGATAGCTCTGGACTGCGCGACTGCATAGGGCGCCAGATTACAACGACGCCCGGGGCACAGAAAGAAGTTTATGCCCGGCGCGGGTGCAATAAGATGCCGGCCGTGAATGGCCTGCACTCCGACCAGCCAGTCCGCCGGTGGACTCATTACAAGTTTGAGTTGGCGGCCGCTGTGATCCTGCTCGTGACGGCGGTCAACCTCATCTCGGTCACGCTCCGCAAAAGCATCACCACCGATGAGGTCGTGCTCATCCCGTCGGCTTATTATCACTGGGTTGATCCAAGTGTGAATCTCATCGGTCAGCATCCGCCCCTGGTTAAGCTCCTAGCCGGGTTGCCGCTCCTGTTTCTTCAGCCCAACGAATGGAAGCCGGAAAAGATCGATCCAGCCGGTCGCCAGGATCAAAATGAATGGGGCTACGTTATCCATTTCTGGCAGGACAATCGCCCCCGCTTCGAAGCGATCTCGTTTTGGTCGCGGCTGCCAATGATCGCGCTCACTCTTGCTCTCGGCGTCCTCGTTTTTGCCTTCGCCCGTGAATTATTCGGTGGGCGGGTCGCCCTTCTGGCGTTGGCTCTTTTTACTTTGGAGCCAACCATTCTGGCTCACGGACGAATTGTGCAGACCGACATTCCGGCGGCGTTCGGACTGCTGCTCACCGTCTATGCGATCTGGAAATACCTCCGCGCGCCCGGTTGGAAGCATGCCTGTTTTCTGGGCAGCGCAGCGGCGGTGGCACTGCTGGCTAAATATTCGATGCTCGTCCTCGGTCCGGCGATCTTTGCCCTGTTCGTAGTTCTCCTGTTTTGCTGGCCGCGAGCTCGCCGGCCGAGCCTGATTCGGGATGGCGCGGTCACCGCTGCTGTCTTTTTCCTGGTTGTGAATGCCGCTTACTTCTTTCACAACCACGCGCCAACCCCGGGCGAGCTGAAATGGATCGGCGACGCGTTTTCTGGTTCCTCCGGCCTTTTCACGATTGCAGTTCGGGTCGGGCGATGGCTGCTGCCTACCGACCTGATCATGGGAATTTACTGGCAGCTCCATCACACTCGAGTCGGCCATTCCGCAGGCTTGCTGGGAATGTTTTCCGACCGGGGATGGTGGTATTATTTCCCCGTAGCCTTTGCCTTTAAAGCTACCATTCCATTCCTGGTTCTTTCGGTGACGTCCATCCTCTGGGCCGCCATTCGCGTTATCCGCCGACACGAATGGCGATGGCTTTTCCTGCTCGTTCCTTTCCTTCTTTACACCGCGTTGATGCTGAACAGCCCGATCAACATCGGCGTGCGTTATTACCTCCCTGGTTACACTTTTCTCGCGATCCTTTCCGCGGCGCTCCTCGATTTCCTTTTAGGTAATCGCCCATCCCATATCGGCCGCTTCCTCGGCAGAGCGGCGGCCATCGTCGCGCTCGCCTGGATCTGCTTCGAAACGGCGCGGGCCTATCCGAATTACCTCCCCTACATGAACCAGCTTGCTTCGCCCCGTCCCCATTGGTGGTATCTTTCGGACTCAAATGTTGAGTGGGGCGATGACGCCAAAGATCTCGCCGCCTGGCTGCGGGATCACGGCGAGAATCGCGTCCGCGGCCTCCTCCTTGGTGCTTTCGCTACCCTCGATTTTTATCAGGTTAATTACGTCGACGCGCTGGGGCCGATCCCGGATCCGCCTCCGCGCTACACCGCCCTCGGCGCCAGTTTTCTCAATGGTTCGACCGTTCCGCCCTACGAAACTGGCGGCCAACGCGTCTCCGAAGAAACTCGGGTGAACACTTTTGATTCTTATCGAAAGAGGAAGCCCGAAGCGATCATCGGAAACTCGATCTACGTCTTTCGGGACGGGAACTAACGCGGTGCCAGACCTCACCTTTGCATGAGCGGGGCCATCTTCCTCGTCGGCGCGGCGCTCCTGGGCATCGGCCTGGTTCGGCGCCTGTTCGCCAGCCTGTTGAATAACGTCGAGCAAGCGCTGTGGGGGCTTGTCATCGGATGGAGTCTGGCGGCGATCATGGGATATGGACTCGCCCGATTGTCAGGCGCGTTGAACTTTTCCACTATCCTCCTGACCGCGCTCCTGGTCTGGGCAGGAGCTGTTGTCATCTGGTTCCCGGACGTTCGCGACAGGAGACGCAAGCATGACAAACCGCGCGGCCTGGTCTGGGAAAGCTCCTTTACTCCGCTGGCCGTTCTTCTCGCGGTCTTTGTTCCCCTTTTTCTGCATCTTTTCCTCACCCGCATGCTTCAACCCAAAGCGGGCGGCGTGTTCTCGGGCGGAGAGAGTTCTTACTATGACATGGCTTATCACGCGGCCATCACGACGTCGTTCCTGCACGGCGCAAACTTCCCGCCGCTCTACACGCCGATGCCGCCGGCGCCACTCCTTTACCCTTTCCTGCCGGATTTCTTTACCGCTCTGGTCATGGCCGGTGGGATGGATCTGCATTCGGCGCTGGTGTGGACGGCTTTCCCGTTGACCGTCGCCTTGACTGGCATTTTCTATTTCTTTGCCCGGCGTCTCATCACGTTAATCCCAACCCTTTACGGCGCGCGCGCTAGCTGGGCGGCGGCTCTCGCGACCTTGCTGTTTCTTCTTAACGGCGGCCTTGGATTCATCGATCTACCCCTCGATTGGCAAGCAAGCGGCAAGTCGCTGTGGCAATTTCTGGCGAACCTCGAGATCAACTACACTCACCTGCCGGCCCGAGGATTGGTTTGGCCCAACGTCATTACCGACATGCTCCTGCCGCAGCGCACGAGCATTTTTGGCTTGTCGCTCGGGTTCATCATTCTCGCGATCTTTGTCCTGGTTTGGAACGAGAAGAAGAGCGTTGGCGAAAAATCCCGAGGACCGCAACTCCTGTTTGTTGCCGGCATTTTCGCGGGATTGCTGCCGCTGTTTCATGTTCATTCTTTGCTGGCCGTCGGTCTTGTCAGCGCCGTCCTGTTCTTCCTTCGTCCCCGGCGTCTCTGGCTGTATTTCTGGCTCCCCGCCATTCTCCTGGCGTCCCCCCGACTCATCGAATTTTGGGCACACTCTGCGAACGCTGGTTTCACCCGCTTTCAACCCGGCTGGCGCGGGCAGGCCGAACCCAACTGGCCGCTGTTTTGGTTCCGCAACCTCGGGCTTCCCGCGTTGCTCATCATTCCGGCCTGGCTAACGGCGTCCCGGCCTCTTCGCCTGTTCTACCTTCCCTTTCTTGCCCTTCTCGGCCTCTCCCTCCTGATCGTCTTTTCGCCTAACGACTACGACAACCTGAAGTTGATGACTTACTGGCAGGCCGCCTCGGCAGTCTTGATCGCAGCCTGGCTTGGCCGGATGGCCAGAGGTCCGCTCGGTTGGAGCTGTTCCATCGCCTTCGCCGCGGTTTCCATTTGTTCCGGCGCGCTCGCGCTGCTGGCCGAATCACACAGCAGCAGACAGATGTTTGGAGCAGAGGAAATCGCCGCCGCGGAATTTGTGAAATCGAATACCGCTCCGCATTCCCTCTTTCTCACCGCCCCGAGCCTGCATCAACCGGTCCTTAGTCTTGCCGGCCGCGCCGTCGTTCGCGGTCCCACTGCGTGGCTCTGGAGCCACGGTTATCCCTTCGCCGAACGGGAAGCCGACGTCCGCGCGATTTATTCCGGCCGCGACGACGCCCTCGAGCTGCTCCGCTATTATCGAGTGGACTACATTTATCTCGGCAAAAACGAGACCGATGAGCTCCGCGCTAACCGCGCATTTTTTGATGCCGCCTTCCCTACGATCTATCGCGCCGGAGATATCGCCATCTACGACGCCCAGGGAATCGAGAAGCGCGATCCCGTCGCGCCGTCTGACTATCCGCCCCGCGAATACGCTTCCCGGATTGACCGTGATCCATCCCAAATCCTGGAGAAATTTTCCGAGGTTGCCGGCGAGCTCTATTGCCTCAACAAGGCTGCATTTGGCGGCCCGCCGCGTTACCACGAATTTATGGCGGATCTGCGACAGCTGGGCCGAGGTGTTTTTCCGGGAAATAACGAATGGAAGGCGACCCTGGAACGCAATAAGGCGGATCTTTGTCGTGACTTGATCCAGCGGCCCTCTTTCCGGGAGCGCTACGACGCGCTGAGCGATGCGGATTACGTCGGCGCGTTGAGCGCCAATGCCGGTCTGCCGTTAGCCGAGCGATCCTCTTCGTCTACCGACCGTCCTGAAACGCGCGCCGCCACCCTCCAACGCATTGGCGGCAACCGACAGTTCTTGTCGCGTGAATACAATTCCGCCTATGTCTTGTGCCATTACTTCAGCTACTTGAAACGCAATCCGGACGACGCGCCCGATCATGATCTCGCCGGCTACAATTTCTGGCTCCGGCAACTGGATCGGAACCATGATTACCGCGGGCTGACTCGCGCTTTCCTGGAGTCGGACGAATACAAACGGCAATAGCTCATCGTTTCGCGGTGACCGTCACGTTGCCAGTCCATGGACTCGAGCCGTGTTCACTGAAGCGCGCGATCTCTTTTTGCAGGAGGTCCACTTCCAACAGGTAACCTCCCTGCTCCGGCGGCGTTACTTCCAGCGTCAGACCGATCGTGTCGCCCGGTTCTACGTCGTAAGGGACGCTCTTCTCCGTCTCGTGACCCGGCACGATCTCGCCGGTCTCCGTCCGCCATCGGCTCTGGAGAAAGACGGCCCCTTTCCCTTCCGCGTTTCCGGTCGCCGGCCATTCAGCGTTACTGATATTCCTGATGAGGAACCTCAGCGTGACTGGCTGGCCCGCGCTCAGAGTGCCTGGCGGGTTCTCGCAAAGAATATTCGCTGCGAACACCGTGATAGGCTTTTTCTCTTGAAGAGCGTTTTCGCGATAAGGCGGGACTGAATAGACGATATAATTGAGAGACCGCGCCATGAGCCTGCATTCGGTGCAAGCCGGCCCGGTGCTGATCACGACCGCGCCCGCCGGCGGCGGTTGGCCGGACAACAATCGGGTGAAGCGGCCGGGATCGAGGCCCGCAAGGACGCCATACCAGAGAGCATGGATGTATCCGGTCTGGCCGGGCTCGTCGCGAAGGAAGATGGGGAATTGCCCGGTCGCGAGCGCCGGAGCCAACACCTTCCGGGGAAACCGCGCATCAAAGACATACCACAGGCCCGGAGCGCCTTTATGGTACCGCCACTGAAAAATCAGGCCTTGCGAAATCACAAGAAGAAGAGCTCCCGTGAGCCAGGGTCGCTTTCCCACGCCGCGAAGCTTTGTCCGAGCTTGATCGAGCCACGATACAGCCGGGATCATCAAAACCAGAAAGAAGATGGGAAAGGCAACCAGCCGCAGTTGCGGGAAGGGATTGGTCGTGAGGGATGCGGGCACCGGCGAGACAAGCAGGGAATAGATGACGAACCGCCACCACGCATCCTGCCTGTGCTGTCGCAACACAATCGCCAGGCCGAACACCGCCAGCACCACGCTTACGGCCAGGAGGCTTCCCATCCCCTGGAGATGATCGCGGATATCGCCTTCGCCAATGACCAGCCATCGCCATGGATTGATGTTCGCGAAATAATGCTTGGCGAATCCCGCTATCGCTGCGGCGGTGGAGTCGCCGGCCTTGAAGTAGGTGATCGCCTTGAAACGGTTCGTCAGCGCTCCCGGATGGTTCAGGTGGAAGACGAGGAGCGGAATTAACGATGCGCCGTAGAGGATCCAGGTCGCGACGATTCCGCGCCACCGTTCCCGGCTGACAAACCAGGCGAGACCTAGAGCCAGCAGCGGCGCCAATAACCGCCCGATCGAATAGGAATAGGTCAGCAACGCGAGACTGGCGGAGAGCGCGACGATGTCGCTCCATTTCCATCGCGCCCGAAGGGACGCTCGCCAGACAAAGAGAAGAAATAGCGCGACCAGGGCCGGGTAGATGGCGACTTCAAAAACGAGCCGCGAACTCTCGTAGAGCCAGGGAGTAAACAATGCCGTAACGGCAACGACGATCGCGCCGAACATTTTTCTCGTGATCTGCCACGCTAACAAGCCGAGCAAAACGCCCGTTAGAACTCCGAAACTGGCGGTGAGCGATCGCGCCACGGCAATGCTCGGCCCGGTGATTTTGAAGATCGCTGCCAGGACGTAGATCAGCGTCGGATTCTTGTATTCGCCGAACGCCCGGAAGAAAAGAGGCCATGAACTGCCCTGTTCGTCGGCGCCAGTCTGGGAAATCGTAAAGGCATTGTAACAGATGGACGACTCATCGATCGCAAAACCAGGCGGGTGTTCCGGCACACGGAACAGATAAATTCCCGCCGCCATGGCAAGGAACACGAGAACAACGCCCTGACCGATTCGGCGTGAAGAACTTGCTCTCGTAAATCCCGAATCCATCTGCTGCGCGTTATGACATAAGAACTCGGTGCGCCCACGAAAAATCGCATTCGCCGGCCGCACGCTTCGTTTGCCCATGTCGAAGAAAATTGCGCCATCCCTGTCACCACGGTATGACTTGCCGATGAAGGTCTTCGCCGCCGTCGCCATGGCAGGTCTGCTCCTTGGCGCCGTTCCCCAGGTTCGCGGCTGCGATCTCTGCGGTTGTTACACCCCGCAACTCGAAACCCTCCCGCCAGACCCCGGTTCGTTTGATCAACCTTCCGCCCGGTCCTCGCCCACCTTTAGCAGCAAATTTTACGTGGCGGTCGCGGAGCAATTCACCCACTTCGGCACGCTCCAGGAAGACGGCCAGGAAATCGCAAACCCGACCGGCCAATATCTCGACAGCTCGAACACCCAGCTGGTCGCTGGCTACTCCATCAGCTCTCGCCTCGCTCTCCAGTTCAATCTCCCACTGATTTATCGTTCCTTTAAACGGCCCGAGGGTTTCGCCATCGACCGCGGGACCGAAAACGGGCTCGGTGACGTCTCCCTTCTCACCAAGTTTGTCCTCTTCCACACCGAAAAAGGGGGAAGCTCTCGTCTCGACTTCAGCGACCCGAAATCGCCGCACATGAAGACGACGGAACCCGATTTCACGGCCTCGGCCATTCTGATCGCCGGGGTAAAATTTCCGACCGGCAATACCGACCGGATCAAGGAGGAATTCGACGAGATGGAAATTCCCGGCGCGCCGCCCAGTGGAATCCATGGGCACGATCTCGCGCTCGGCACCGGCTCCTACGACGGAATTTTCGGTGGCCAAGCTGCCCTCCGTTACCACAACTTTTTCTTCCAGGCCGACGCTCAGTTCGCTCTGCGCGGCGATGGGGAGCATCAATATGACTTCGCGAACGATATTTCCTGGAGCGGCGGCCCCGGGTATTACTTCGTCCGGAATCATCGCGCTATTGTCGGCCTTCAATTCGTGGTCTCCGGCGAGCACAAGGATCTCGATCGCTTCCGCGGCGCCCCCGTCGAGGACACAGGCGTCACCTCCGTGTTTCTCGGTCCCCGGCTGGTCGCTTCATTTGGCAGAGTCAGCGCCGAAATCGGCGCGGATATTCCGGTGATGATCGACAACACCGCCCTGCAAACGGTCCCGGATTACCGCATCCGCGGCGGCATCGCGTTTCGCTTCTAACCGCAGGTGAGTTGACCTCGAGCTCTCACCAAAGGGCGAGTCGTTTCTGTTTGTCACCTCGACTCCACCAGTTATCGTCCGCGCGATGAAGTTTTTCATTCTCCGCATTTTGTTTCTCGTCATCGCGTTCCGCGTCTCGGCCTTGGCCGGAAACAGCGTCGTGAATCTGTCGCACTACGACCTGATGCGGGTCGATTTCGAAGCCATGAAACGCGAAGGCATCGTCGGCGTCATTCATGAAGCGACTTATCCGCCATCCGTGCGCGATGCTTACTACGGCCCGCGCCAGACTGCCGCCGCCCGTGCCGGTTTGCTTTGGGGCGCCTATCATTTCGGCAATGCCAGCGATCCCATTCGCCAGGCCGAACATTTCCTCAACACCGTTGCGTCGAGTTTTCGTGGACCCTCCCTTCAGCCGAGTGGCGTGTTGCTGGTCCTCGATTTTGAAAAGAACGGGCATTACCCGGGCGGTTCCATGCGGGTGGACCAGGCCGCGCGCTTCGTCGAGCGCATCAAACAGCGGACTGGAAAATACCCGGGCCTTTACGGGAGCGAATACCGGCTCCGCTCGATGCTAAACGCGTCCAACGTCAATCGCGCCGACAAAGCCATCCTCGGAAATTGCTGGCTCTGGATTGCCAATTACCATTACCAGCCCGCCGTGCCTTCGCCCTGGAGCAATTGGCGGCTGTGGCAATACACCGGCGACGGCAAATGCGATCTCCGCCCGCGCTCCTCCTACCCCATTCGAGTCGCCAACATTCCCAGGGCCGAGCGCAATATGTTTCGCGGCAGCGACGAGTCCCTCGCCGCCTGGTGGCAGGAACACGCCTGGCTGCCCGCGGAATAAGTTTCCGACCGGCGCTCTATCACGCGCCGAATTGGATGCATGGACGAGAGGACACGCGACCTGGTTGCCAAAGTCCCACAGGTCACGCTTCTATTCTGGATCATTAAGATCCTCGCCACCACCCTCGGCGAAACCGGTGGCGACGCCGTCACCATGTCGTGGCTCGGCGAGACTACCGAAGAAGCCACTGGCCGCGGTTATCTCATCGGCACTGCAATCTTCGGCGTCATTTTTGTAGCGGCGGTCCTGGTCCAGATCAAAGCGAAGAAATTTCACCCGCTCCTCTACTGGTTCACCATCGTCGCCACCACGACGGTCGGCACCACTCTGGCGGATTATTGCACGCGATCGCTCGGCATCGGATACACCGGCGGTTCGACCATCCTGCTCGTCCTGGTAATCGCGTCGCTGCTGATCTGGCGCTGGTCGACCGGCAGCATTTCCATCGAAACGGTCAGCACGCCGAAGGTCGAAATCTTCTACTGGGTCACGATCATGTTTTCCCAGACCCTCGGCACCGCCCTCGGTGACTGGGTCGCGGATACCAATGACATGGGTTATCTCGGCGCGGCCGCGGTCTTCGGCGGGTTACTTCTCGTGACCGCGCTTCTCTATTACTTCACGAAACTGTCACACGTCATTTTGTTTTGGGCGGCCTTCATTTTGACCCGGCCCCTCGGCGCCGTCGTCGGCGACTTTCTGGATAAGCCGCACGCTCAGGGAGGACTGGCCTTGAGCCGTTATGGGGCGACGCTGGCGCTCGTCGTGGTAATCATCGCGCTCATCCTGATCTTCCCGCAAAAGCCCGCCTCAAAGGCGCACTGACCTGGTAGGGACGCCGCGCTGCGGCGTCCGCTGGGCGTTTCTTAGCGGAACGGCGCAGCGCGCCGTCCCTACCTTTGTCAAAACAGCAACTGCAATCCCGCGTATCCGATCCAGGCCCGCGCTTCCGGAGAGCGCAGCTCGTGACCTAACGACCCGAGGAAATTAAGATGGTCGTTTATTTTCTGACGGATCCCCAAATTGAAGGTCAGATCGTCGTCACGAAAATTTGTCCGGCTCGTCCCGTGCAGCTCTGCCATCAGAGCTGTTGTCTTGCTGGCATCCACGGCGACAACAATCCCGTAAAGCCATTGGGCGGGACCGACCGTGCTGACGAGCGGCCCCCATTCCAGGTCGAGATCGAATTTCGGAAATGCCTTGGCGAATTGGAGCGGTATTTGGAACCGCGTCCCGTCGTCGGCCAGCCCGCGGCGCGCAGCGGACCCCGAGAGGTTAAAGATTATTCTCGGAAATACCGACATCGTAATGCCGGTCCGCTCGTCATCCAAGAAGCGCCATTTCACCGCCGCTTCCGTTCCGCCAAGTCCGCCAATCGCTCCGTGATCGCTCCGCTTGAGCACGACCGGGCCGCCCTGCAACGTCAGCTGAATTCGGTCGCCGACTCCGTAATTGATGTCGATGCCGGGCGCGTCGAACGACGTCTCGCCCGGCCGGTGCTCGAAAGCGATCGCGAGATTGATCTCGAATTTCCCGTCGCCCGGCGTTCCCGGATCGTCGGTAATCATTGGCGGCCCGCCCTGGGCAAGGGCATCACATATTCCGAGGGCGCCGACAGCGGCGACAAGAAAAAGCAGGCGCTTCAACTGGTCACTCGCTTGCCTGGCCGTAGCCTCGCGGCGAAGGCTGGTCACTTGTCACTGGCTGCATCAATCGGCGCGTAAACCAGGAGCTTCATTGAGTTCGGCACCATCTTTGGTCGCGTAGGAGACGCTCCCGGTGAAGGCGACGCCGCCGGTTCGAACTGAGCCGAAGGCAAAAAGATGCGGTGCGTTTTCGGATCGAGCGCCATCGTCCGCGCGCTCCGCTCCGTCTTTAACGTCTGCACCGTCGTCAGCTTGTCGCCCTCTTCCTTCGCGATGGTCGTCGTTCCTTCGCCGCAGGAGGCAAAGGCAAGCTGCGTCGCGTCATCGAAGGCGCAACCATCCACGCCTGCGCCAATCGGCACGCTCGCCACCACCTTGCCGCTCGTCGTGTCGAGCATCTCCATAACTTTGTTGTGACAGGCCGCGAACAAGCGATGATGCGCTGCGTCGAGCGCGATCCCGGTCGGTTCCGTCCCCGGCGCCAGCGGCCAGCGCGCCACCACTTCGTGCTTCACTGCGTCAATCACCGCCACTTCGCTTTTGTCCTCGAGATTGACGTAGACCTTCCCCGCGGCGGCGTCGCTCACGCCAAATTCCGGCTCGCCGCCCAGTTGAATCGTCGCCACGACCTTCGCCGTCTTCGCGTCGATCACCGTCGCGGAATTTCCGCTGTGGTTGAAGAGGTAAACCTCGCCACGTTTCGCATCGTAAGCGAACGCATCCGGATTCGCGCCCGTGTCGATTTTTGAAACGGTCTTGAGCGTCTTCAAATCGACCACGCTCGATTTGTTTTCTCGCCCGTTCGTCGAAAACCCGTTCCCGACTGCCGGCACCGCAATGAATCCGTGCACGCCCGGCGTGTCCGCGATCTCGCCCACGACCGCGTTCTTCTCCAAATCGACCACGACGACCTTTGTCGCGTGCGACAGATAAAGCCGCCTCGCCGCCGAATCGACCGTCAGAATATCCCAGCCGCCCTCGCCGCCAATCGGGATTTCATTCAGAAATTTGTAAGCGTCGCCCGCCGCCGCGTTGTGCAGGGCAATTGCACCGCTGAGCACCAACCCAGCCGTTCGTAAGCGCATGGGCAACTGATACGCCGGGGTCTCTGCGGAACAAATTCGATTTCTTAATTCTTCCTTCTTCCTTCTTACTTTAATCCCGCCTCCGGCGGCTAAACGATCGCCGTGTCCGCAGACGTCCCGCCGCATTTCCAGCAGGTAAACCATTTCCAGTCCGCGCCGACGTACGATTGCATCCCACATTTCGTACAAGTCGCCACCATCTGCCTGGTCCGGCCCGCTACCTCAGCCCCCTGGTCGGACTCGCGCGTGCTGGTGCCCCCTTTGCCTTCCGGCTTTCCCGAATCCTCCCACGTCTCCCATTTCTTTTCGTCTGCCATAAAATCGTTTCCTTTCTGATCCGTCGTCGACTGCATTCTGCCGACTTCATTGCGACGAGCGAGCCGAATCTTCTTGCCGCGGGATTCATCGGCGTCCGAGGTCGGCGTGGCAAAAATATCATAAACGGCCAGAATGGGTTCAAACGGCGTCTTGCAAAACGTCCTACCCAAAATTACTCTTGGAAGGCATCGAATGAACATTAAGAATTTCTCCCTGGACTATATCCAGCCCGCGGAAACTCAATCGCGCGTGGCGGTCCAGGATCCCTGGGCCGAAGCCGTGAATTATTACGGCCCGCCGATCCTGAGGACGCTGCAAGAGGCAGGGCACAAGAGAGTCCAGGAGCTGTTCGAAATCACGAAAAGCACTCTGAAAGTGCCCGATCTTCAGCTCGAACAGTTTGTCGGGGTGATCGATCGAATGATTCTCAATCGCCAGCTCACGGTAGTGCAATCCGGCGGCACTTCCGGAGAAGCGATCGTCGCGTTACCTGTGCCGGCATAAGCTCCTCTTCGGTCCCCCCATGGACACCTCCACAGATTCCCGCGATAAATCGGCCGCGAACACTTGGCGGTCCATCGCCGAATGGCCTTTTACGACGGTCGTCCTGGGTTTCGTCTGCCTTTTGCCGATCTACCTTCTGCTTATCCCGTGGCACTATTACACCGACAATTGGGCGACCAATGCCCGGGCCCTGGGCGTGGCCTTCTTGTGTGGCGCTCTCGTTGGTCTCACCGAGATCGCTTCGCGCTATCGAGATGAGCAAGTGAAAGCCATCAGCAGTCCGGACGGATTGGTCTACATTCTTTTTAACGGCGCCATCTCCACCTTTGCTCTGATGTTCGTCTGGTATTTCCACGATAATCCGGCATTTGCCATGATCACGAAGAGCCCGCTGGGCGGCGCCATCGCTGCCGGTTTCGGCGCCACCGCGATCATGCGGACCCGCCTCGCGGTCATCAAGGGATCGGATAACAAGGATGTTTCCATCGGCCCCGATATCGTGTTGAGCCTGCTCCTGACCATGATCGATCGCCGAATTGATCGATGGCGTTCCCTGCGCCGGCAGCGCCTGATCGCTCAACGCTTCGAGGATCTCAAGGCGCTGGGTTCCATCGATGACGCCAGCGAATACCTTCTGGGTTCGCTCATTTCCTTTCAGAATATCAGCGAGACGGACAAAAAAGAGGTCAATGCCCAGGTCCAGCAAAACAAAGCCGCGAAAGTCCGCGATCCCTATATTCAGCTGACGACGCTCGGATATATTTTTCTCACTGTCATTGGCGAAGAGAATTTCGATCAGGCCCTGACGGAGGCAAAGAACCTGCAGAATCGAAAGGCCCTCGCCGGAGATACTCGAACCGACTCTCCGGCCACGCTCACCACTACTCCGCCGTCCGTGCCTCCGCCGGCGGTGCCTGCTCCTCCCTCGACCCCGCTTGTGGGAACTCCGCCGCCACCGGTCCCGCCCACTCCTCCACCGACGCCGCCTAATCCGTAGCGCCTCCCGGCTTGATCGTTTCGATCGGCGACCCTCCGCCTTCCGTCTTCCGCCTTTCCCCTCGCCCCTCGCCCCTCGCCCCTCGGCAATTGCCGGTGGATTCGCGCCGCTCTTTCGTTAAGGTGTTTTTCAGCGTGAACGAAACCTCAACCACACCAGAAACCAACGCTCCGAACAGCAAGGAAGATCCCACCGCCAAACGCGGATCTCTCGCCGCTGCTCCTTCTTCCAGTTCAGGCACTGACCGCGCCGATCTCCGCCCGGAAAGCATCCACGATGCCGTTATCCGGCTCGCGGGCAATTCGCAGGACGGCATCCAGAGCGCCGGCGCGTTCCTCGCCCGCCTCGCCGGCCGGAGCGACCAGGATGTCATGACCTACATGACGATCCCCGCCACCATTTCCGGCGGTCCCTCGATTTTCCAAGTCCGCATGGGCACCGGCGAAGTCCTTTCCGCCGGCGACGAAGCCGATTTCCTGGTCGCGTTTTATCAACACAGTTACCAGGACCACATCGGCTTTCTGAAAGAAGGCGGTGTCCTCCTTTACGATTCCGATAACGTCCAGCCCGACCTCGACGACAAACGTTTCGTTTACGTCGGCGTGCCGATCACCGGCCTGACCGTCGAAGCGCTCGGCGGCACGGCCAAGGACAAGGGGAAAAACATTTTCATCCTTGGCCTGATCGCGAAAATCTTTCACCTCGACGTCGAGAAACTCACGACCCTGATCAAAGAGAAATTCGCCGGCAAAGATTCGAGCATTGCCAACACCGCCATCATGGCGTTCACCGCCGGTTACGCCTACCCGGTCGGCAACGTCCTGACGAAGCAGTATAAATTTGAGAGGCTCACGCCGAAGGTAGGCGATCGCGCCCAGATCACGATGGATGGCAATCAGGCGCTCGCCTATGGGCTGATCGCCGCCGGCGTGCGTTACGGCGCCGGCTACCCGATCACGCCCTGGTCGTCCGTCATGGAAATCCTGCGAACCGAGTTAGCAAAATACGGTGGTATCTTCGTCCAGGCGGAGGACGAACTCGGCGCCGTCTCGTTGGCGCTGGGATTTTCGTTATCGGGTTATCTCGCGGTCACCGGCAGCGCCGGACCCGGCATTTCGCTCAAGACCGAAGCGATCGGCTGGGCCTCGATGTCGGAAATGCCGCTCATCATTATCAACGTGCAACGCGGTGGACCGAGCACCGGCCTGCCGACGAACGTCGAGCAGAGCGATCTTTTCCAGGCCATTTACGGCGGACACGGCGACAGCCCGCGCGTCGTCCTCGCCGCCGCGACGGTAGAAGATTGTTTTTACATTTCGCTCGAAGCCGCCCGGATCGCGCGCAAATACAGCACGCCGGTTTTCATCTTGAGCGACACTTCGCTCGCGACCCGGATCGAAGCGTTCGACGAGCCGCACCTGAAGGATTTGATGGTCGATCCGAAACTCGATCTCTCGCCACGCCCGGCCGGGTTCAAGCCGTACGCCGTCGACCAGATCACGCAACATGTGCCGCCCGGCTCGCCAATGCTGGACGGAAAATATCCGCTCATCTCCGGGCTCGAGCACGACGAGATGGGCCACCCGACCGGCAGCCCGAAGATGCACATGGCGATGACTGCGAAGCGTCGCAACAAACTGCGCAAACTCGCCGAGGAAATTCCGGTTCCGGAAGTTTATGGCGACCAGGAAGGCCGCACCCTGCTCGTCGGCTGGGGTTCCACCTACGGCCCGATCCACGACGCCGTGAAACTGGCGCGCGAACATGGCGAGAAAGCCGGCGCGCTCCATCTCCGACATATCCATCCGTTACCCAACGGTCTCGAAAAAATCTTCGCGAAATTCCAGCGCGTCGTCGTCGTCGAGATGAACGACCAGGGCATTTACGGCTTCGGCCAGCTGGCCACCCTCCTGCGCGCCCGTTATTGCGAGCCAAAAATCGAAAGCGCCACCAAGACCGACGGCCTCACCTTCCGGGTGAAAGAAATCCTCGAACGCGTGTTCGAGGGCCGCTCGTTCGCCGCTCGAAATATTCCGCGCGAAGGCCTTCCGATCGTCCATGCCGATACCTCAGGCGAGAACGTGAAGACCTTGAAAGAAATCGTTTCCCAAGGAGTTGGGTAATTCACATGCACAAAGAGAACGCCCAACGCCCAACACCGAACGCCGAATATCGAACGAGGACGGTTGCTTGCTCTGACTTCGACGTTGGGCGTTGGACGTTGGGCGTTGGACGTTTTCCCCGTCTGTTTTTTCGATGAGCACTGAACCCGAGAAAAAGACCGACATTATTGAAGGGGCGGAGCGCGCCGCCGCGAAGGTCCCCGACGCCGTCGATCGCGCCGGCGACAACACGCCGACCAAGCCTGGGACCGAGGCTGAGAAGGCGTCATCCGGTCTCGCCGATCACACCAAACATCCGCCCGGCGAACGCGCCGAAGGCGCAGAGATCGCGATCACCGGCGACGCGGAGAACCAGAAATGAGCTCCGCGAATTCCACCAACTCTCAACACTCAACTATTAACTCTCAACTATCCTCGTGAGCACCGAAACCAACCCGCCATCACCGAACGGAAACGGCTCCGCCGCGGCCACCGAGGCCGCCACCGCCGTTCTCGAGTTCGTCCGCGAAAAAGTCACCAAGAAAGCGATCACCGCCGATCACCCGACCTGGTGTCCCGGCTGCGGCGACTTCGCCGTGCTCGCTTCCTATTACAAAGTCATCGAGAAACGGCAGCTCGATCACGAGAAGATCGTCACCCTGGCGGGGATCGGTTGTTCCTCGCGTTTCCCCTATTTCGTGAACGGCTACGGCGCCCATTTCATTCACGGCCGCGCCGTCCCGCTCGCTTCCGGCATCAGCCTGGCCCGGCCCGACCTGCACGTCTTCCTCTTCGGCGGGGACGGCGACGGCTTCTCGATCGGCGGCAACCATCTCAATCACGGCGCGCGCAAGAACATTAACCTGACGTACTTCATCATGGACAACTTCGTCTACGGCCTGACGAAGAAACAGACCTCGCCCACCTCGCCCATTGGTTTCAAATCCAAGACCGACCCGACCGGCGCCATCGACCATCCGGTGAACCCGATGAAACAACTCATCAGCGCCGGCGCCACGTTCATCGCGCGGACGCACGCTACCCAGGTCAACCACATGATCCAGATGATCGAGCGCGCCATGGACCACCAGGGCTTTAGCGTCATCGAATGCCTCAGCGAATGCGTCGAATTTTTCCCCGGCGCCTTCGACCCCGCGAACCCGCGCAAAGGCGGCGCCTTCGAGCTGATCGAGGAAAAGAAATGGGACAACACCCCAGAAGACGAGCTCCGCCACGACGTCACCGACGAGCTCGCCGCCTACAAGCTGGCAACGCTGCCTTTCCCCGGCGTCTTCGGCGTCTTCTACGAAAGCGATCGTCCCACCAAAAACGCCCTCGAGAAAAAGTGGATCGACACCACCCGGGAGAAACTCGGCAACCCATCCGATCTCGCATTGCTCCAAAAGACTTTCGATCGGATGAAGTAATGTTCTCTCTCGTCACTCGCCTGCCACGCCGAAACCTTCGTGAAGGCGGGTCACATGTCACTCGTCACTTTTTTTGACCGGATGAAATGACGACTGCGTGCGCTAATTTCTAGGCGCCGCCAATCTGCTCCCCCATGAGCAAAGCGGAAAAACTTGTCGCAAAGATTCTTGGTGGCACATCGGACAAGAATTTCGACTTCGCGGATCTTTGTTACATCCTGGAGCGAGCGGGCTTTCAAATGCGCTGGGGCAAAGGAAGTCACCGAATCTACTTTCGGGAGGGAGTCGTGGAGATCATCAACGTCCAGCCGCGCAACGGCAAGGCCAAGCCGTATCAAGTAAAACAGGTGCGTGAAGTGCTTTTGAAGTATAAGATCGACGTCGAATGACAACGCGCTACGAGCTGATCATTTACTGGAGCAAAGACGACGATAGTTTCGTTGTGGAAGTTCCGGAGCTGCCCGGATGCCTGGCAGATGGCCAAACCTACGCGGAAGCCGTGGCAAACGCCGAGGTCGTCATTGCGGAATGGATCGAAACTGCGCGTAAACTTGGCCGGCCGATTCCCGAGCCACGGGGCAAACTCGCCCACGTCTAGCGGTGAATCTGAAAACGGAGGTGTTCCGCCTCAGCACTCCAGAGCGCTTGGAAGCGATGGAATTGCTTTGGGCGGCCCTGTCCAAAGATCCCACGCAGGTTGAATCACCGGCATGGCACGTTAGGGTCCTCGCTGGACGCCAGGCGAAGGTGGACGCGGGCGAAGCACAATTTCTCACGATCGACCAACTAAAGAAACGCCTTCGCCGTTGAAGCAGGTTGTCAATGAGTGCGCTCTCTTCAATTGTCACACGTCACTCACCTGCCACGCCGAAGCTTCCGCGAAGGCAGGTCACTGGCTCCCTTTTGAGGAGGCACGAGCGGCCGATCAGTCCACCCTAAACTCCCTCCCATCCGTGACATCCGTGTAATCCGCGGTCGTTTCCCCTCCGACCTCACGTCACACTCGCCTGCCACGCCGAAGCCATTGCGGAGGCGGGTCACACGTTCGCATTCAGACGAACCCGCCGTGGTGGGTCACTCGTCACTGCTCAAGCGATCGCGGCGATACGGATAAGCACGTCCGGGAATATCCGGCCGTAATCGGCAGCGCTGACAGTCTTCAATTTTGCGCTTGTTGCGCGGGCAAATGCGGTGCTGAATGAGATGCGGAAGGCGTCAGAGAACGCGTGATATCAATTACCCCCAACGTCCTTGTCGCAGCGCTGGTTTCGGCCGTGGCGTTCTCGGAAGTTCTTGCCGACGATCAGGTCGGTTGCCTGTCGCTCAGCGCCGGCATGGGCGGCGGGAACATTCGATCGTACAGGCTGCCGCCGGCCAACGTGTCTTGCGTGCGGCTTTTGGCCGAAGAGAAGCTGTGGCAACACCGCTTAGGAGTTCAGAGTGAAGTTTATCTGTGCGATGCGATGAACGCTTTTGCTGAGCCTTCGGGTGAAGTTTATCTGGGCCAGCCATTGATCGACCAACTGACGGCGCGCAGTGGGCAAGGGTTCGCTTTTCAAGCTGGAGGATTCGTCGTTGCACACGAATATTCTCACGAGTTTCAGTTTCGCATCCTAAAAGAGCGAGGGAAACAAATCACGGGCGGGCCGCGTTTGGAATTACAGGCCGATATGCTCGGGGGGTATTGGGTAGGTATGCGCCTAAAAGAGCAAAAGGACGCGCTGGAAAAGGGGGGGCTTTACGGGGAGATCGAGCGAATCAGCAGCATCGCGAAAAAAATGGGGTACGACTTGGGCGATTACATCTTCAATTCTCCCCAACACCACGGGACGCCGAAACAGCGATACGAAGCTGTCTCTGCCGGATTACTCGCCGGATCACAGGCAAAGTTCGGCTCACCTGAACAGGCCTTTCAGGTCAATCGCAATAAGATTTATGACTGGAGTGCGGATGAGATCGAGCAGCTTCTTGGGGGCAGGAGCGAACGAATCACGCGCCCGTCGGGACCGAAGCCCTCCGGATCGCCTGTAGCAGGTGATGAAAGCGATCATCGGTTGGACAAATTTGCGGGCTTATCCTATGGCGCCAGTGAAGAGGATGTTCTCGGGAAATTCGGGAAGCCTGAATCCGATGATACTGATAACCTCGGAAAAGAATGGTTGTATTTCGGAGGTTATTTCAGAGTGGTGGTTGGGACGGAGGGTTCGTCAAAAGGAAAGGTTAAGATTGTTGAAGTATCGAGAGAGGGAATCGATCCACTCAAAAAGGTCGGTGTTACCGAGCGCTATTTTCGGCTCATTACCCAATCAAAAGGGGCGTGGGAAACAGAGTTTGGCGCCCCTATCAGAAATGAGGATGATGAGGAGGCGTTTCGTCCGTCTTCTCGAGCGAGCGTTACTTTCAATTCCTCGCTGCAAACTATGCGCGTTCGCTGGTACTACGAGTAGATCACACAATCCGCATCGCGACCGTGTTGGCTTGAACCGGTCGAACTCCTTGAGCGCTCGCGCCGTGTCTGACAAGATCCGTTTGTGAGCGTGCTTGAACTGAAAGAGGAAGGATCGCGGCTGAGCACGGCAGAACGGCTCGAAGCGATGGAGTGGCTGTGGGCCTCGCTTTCAAAAGATCCGGAGAAGATCGAATCGCCGTGTGGCATGTTCAAGTTCTCGCCGCCCGGGAGGCGAAGGTTGAGGCCGGTGAAGTGCAATTTTCCACGATTGATCAACTGAAGGAACGCCTTCGCCGTTGAAGCAGGGCGTCTAAACGCTAACCGCGGCGCTTTCGGGCCGCTAGCTTCATGTTTCCGCTTTTGGGGAGCATTATGCATAATGCTCGCTCGATTCGACCAATTGTTCGCTCTGCCTTCTTTGCGCTGAGCTGACATTCCCAAATCCGCACCACGCGCCAGTAAGCTTCGCGCACCGTTCGCGTGACGAGCCGATCACACGCGACACCGCGCTCAAACTTAGGTTGCCAAACCCTGCCCGGCTCTTTGGCGTGTAATAGCGATGTTCTAAACTAGAACACGGCGTGCTTGGCAGGCCTGGTAGCTTCCGCGGCAAGATGTCTGCACCGAAGCCGCTGAACATTATTGGCGATCGCGTCCGTGATGCCCGCGCCAAGCGAAAGCCTTCCCTAACGCAGGACGAGCTGTCGGGACAACTCGCTGCCTTGGGGGTAACGATTGATCGCGCGGGAGTATCAAAGATTGAATCGGGCATTCGGAGTGTTCTCGACTACGAATTGAAAGCTCTGTCGAAGGCCCTGGGCGTTCCTGTCGAGTGGCTGCTCGGGATCGAGAAGTGAACGACGATGCCAGCTTTCTTCCGGGCGACCGTCGCTGAGTTTTTCCAGACGCCGGTTGACGCTGGGATGTTGAAGCTGACTGGCGGCGCAGCAGCAGCAGGCTTCGAGTTGAAGCCAGACCAGCACGAAGCGTGGCTCGAACAGTGGACGTGCTTGCAGTCGGCTTTGCGAACTCTCGGCCTCACGCAAATGAACGCCGAAAAATGGAGCGTTTTGCTCGAATACGAGATTGCCGGGCGCCGCAAACGTCTCGATTGCGTCCTCCTGACCGACGCCGGCCTTGTCGCCATCGAATTCAAAGTTGGCGCTGATGCTTTTGAGAGCGCGGATCGTTGGCAACTTCAAGAGTACTGCTGGAACCTGCGCGATTTCCACCGAGAGAGTCGCGGAGTGCCGATTGCGCCGATCCTTGTTGCAACGAATGCACCTCGCCTTGTCGCTAATTCGCCTTTGAAATTCGGCGATCGATGCGGGGTGATTCTGGACACGGTTTGCTGTGGTGCCGCGACACTCGTACCCGCAATCGATTTAGCTATTCTCGCACTCAGGGAAAAAGGTCGTTGGAGCTTCGACGCTCCGCGTTGGGACGCTTCGGTTTCCGCTCCAACTCCATCCGTTGTCGAATGCGCGCGCCGGCTTTTCGAGGGCCACGATGTGCGGGAGATCAGCCACGCTCACGCCGACAACACGGACATCGCGCTCGAGTGCTTGCACGAGGCTGTTAAGACCGCGCGAGAGGAAAACGTGCGGATAATTTGCTTCGTCACCGGTGTGCCGGGCGCCGGAAAAACATTAGTGGGGCTAAACGCTGCATATCGGCAAGAAATGATTGAAAGCGCGGGCGGCCCAGTGTGCTTCGCGAGCGGGAATCAGCCATTACTCGATGTGCTCCAAGCCGCTCTGGTAATGAATCGCACAAAAGGTGCGAAGATGCGGCGCGAGGTCGCTCATGATGCGAGCACGCCTGTGAAAAATGTTCACGATTTCGCACTGGCAACGCTCACTGCGAGTGGGTCCGCGCCTCCCTACAACGTCGTCGTCTTCGACGAAGCGCAGAGGGTATGGAGCGCAAAGAAGCTTCGCGATGGTTTAGCGAAACGGCAACGGCGTCGCAACCTAAGCAAGGAGCAGGTTGAAGAGGTTCTGGGGCACGGCGAATCCGAGCCGGATTTATTGTTGGCCCTCATGGAAAGATGCGATTGGTGCATGGTTGTCGCGCTCGTCGGCAGCGGCCAAGAGATTCATGATGGCGAAGCAGGACTTGCCGAATGGGGCCAGGCCCTCGCCCGTCGCTCAACGAACTGGAAGGTGTGGCTGCCGCCTGAGGCGCTCGGTGTTGAGGGTGCCGCTGCGAGAGTGCGGCTTTTTGCTGAGGGGCAAATGCCCTCGTCTGCGACCGAAAAACCCGCATTGCATCTCGCTATCGCAAAGCGCAGCTACCGGGCAGAAAAATATGCGGAGTGGGTGAACCTCGTCATTGCCGGCAACGTGGACGAAGCGCGCACAGTCGCAGAGACACTCGGCGAGTATCCGATTTGGATTACGCGGGACCTGTCGACGGCGAAGGATCTCCTCCGCAAGTATGCAGGAGAAGATCTACGGGCAGGGTTGCTCGCAAGCTCCGGGGCCTTGCGCCTCCGCGCGGATGGCATCGAAGTGTCGCCAGGTTTCCGAGGCGGCGTCAACTGGCCGGATTGGTTTCTCCGCCCAGTCGGCGACATCCGCAGTTCAAGCCAGCTTGAAGTTTCAGCGACGGAGTTCGAGTGTCAGGGGTTGGAACTTGATTGGTGCGGTATTTGTTGGGGCGGGGATTTTGTCGTGAGGCCTGGCGGGGCAAACTGGGAATCTCGCCGCGTTCGAACACCTGCGCGTAAACCACCGCGCTGGTATTTTGAGAAGTTGCAAGAGAAGCAGGAGTTCGCACGGAACAAGTATCGCGTCCTGTTGACGCGTGGCCGGATCGGCGTTGTGATCTTCGTGCCACGCGGTGACGAACGTGATCAAACGCGCGAGCCCGTCGTGTTTGATTCAACGGCGAATTTTCTAGTGAAATGCGGCGCCACACGAGTTTAGCGCCGGACGGTACGTAGAAATGCGGCAAGTTGGGTGAGCACCTCGCTGAACACTCGCGTTTGCACCCCTTGGCCGAGAATCTCGATCGCAGTTGCGTAGTGCTCGCACGCGATTGTGCAGCCCATTAATTTCTCGACTTCGTGTTTACGGAGAAGACGCGGACCGAACGCCGTCTCAACAAAGGGGCCGACGTTAATCTTGTGGTAGGATCGAACGATAGTCGGTACGCGCGATGACTGAGCGGTGATTGTCGTAAAACCAAATCCGTGTCCGAGGGCACGGTGCCGTTCACGATGACGGCGGAGAGCGGCAATGCTTCCGGCAATCCTCTCAGCCTCGCCGCGATCGCATTCACTCGGTGGATCAAGGATATCGGAAAGATCCTGATCGAACGGAACGTTTGGTGGCTGAAGTGTGAAGTCTGGAACCAACGTCGCCACCATCAGCCAGCGCCGTCGATCTTGTGGTTCCGCCCATTCCTTGTGGGGATCAAGAATGGTTTGGGTGATGTGGTAGCCGAGCTGTTGGAGATGATGTGCCAGTGTTTGGCCCGCTAGGGAAGAACCAAATGACGGCACGTTCTCGAATACGCACGCGAGCGGAAGGTGCGTCGCGACAAGTGCGGCGATGCACAAGAAGAGGTCGCCTGTATCGCCAAGCTCAGGCTTTTGCCCGAGCGATTTCTTTGCGCGCCCGAGCGGCGAATGGCTCGTGCAAGGGATCGCGGCCACGAGGACCTCGTGCGCGGGATACTCCCTCGGATGAATCCGTCGCACGTCGGCTTGAATGAGCAACGCGTCGCGATGCGAAGCCTGCCAGACATCCGCGAAGCGAGGCTCGATTTCGACCCCTGCCACGAGGCGAAAGTCCCGATGCGCTCCGATTGCGGCTGAGAGCGTACCGCCGCCGGCAAAGACCTCCAACGTCCGCCATGGTGCGATTGAGCTGCATTGTCGGTGGATTGTAAACGCGCGGACGGACGGCGTGACATTAATGAGCCCGGTTGCCCCAGCGATTTTCACTTCTCCCCATCTTGCGAGTGACGCGAGCAGCGATCGATTCACGACATCGATAATGGGGCGCACACCGCCGGCTGCCCGACGTTGTGCGACGTGATGCGTGCCCTCTTGTGATGTTCGCAGGCACACGCCGCGCGTGCGAGGTTCGATGACAAAGGCGGTGCCCGCCGAAAACCCTAATGTTTCGAGTCGACGAGATTCCAGCCAAAGACGTGGACTACCGCGGTTTTCGCCGACCTTATGAAACGAGATAAGTTGGGGAGAATCACTTTGTGAACTCATTGGGGGGGCGACACCAGTCTAAAGGATCAGTCGGCGCCGTGTCTACGGAGATGAGTCACATCACAACGGCGCGAGTGGTCGGTTCGGTGACGGGGGCACCGAAGCAAGTAAAAATTAAGAAGGACGATCAAGGAGACTCAAGGGCGGCGCGCATTTGCGCGAAACGACTTTTGGCGGTGAGTTGAGCAACGGGGGCGCTGAGGAGTTTTTGGAGGTTTACGTGGTCGAGGAACTCGGGGGCGAGTTCTTTGAGGAAGGAGCTGGGCTGGCAGGAAACGGCGCTGCCGAACTTCGTTCGGAAGTGGCAATGGGTCAGGGTGAGGGAGCGCATGGCGCGGGTGATGGCGACGTAGAGGAGACGGCGTTCTTCGTCGAGGGTGCCTTCGGCTTTGGAGCGGTCGTGGGGCAGAATTCCTTCCTCCAGGCCCACGACGTAGACGTGCGGGAACTCGAGGCCTTTGGCGGCGTGCATGGTGATCAGGGTGACACCGCGTTTTTTGTCGAGGTCGTCCTCTTTTTCTTCTTCCCGCTCCTGGTCCAGGACGACTTCATCGAGAAAACCGCGCAAGCCCTTGGTAGAGCGCCGGGTGAATTGCTCGAGGTCGCGGAGGACGTCGGCCACGTTGTTTTCCCGGATGTCGGCTTCGTCGGGCGACTTGCAGTTGCGGCGCAGTTCGGCGGCGTAACCGACTTCGTCGAGCAGCCTGCGAATCAAACCGGCGGCGTCGGCGCGCGGTTGCGCGAGCGAGGTCTGGCAATCGTCGATCAATTGGACAAACCGCGCGACGTTCGCGGCGGTCTTCGCGCTCAGGTCGCCGCGCACCTCGCCTGACTGCAACGCCTGCCAGACGCTGCGGCGGTGTTTCACGCTCGACTCGAGCGCGGTCTCGACGGTCGCCGGGCTGATGCCGCGCGCGGGCGTGTTGATGATGCGGAGCAGGCTGGCGTCGTCGTTGGGATTGGCGACCACGCTCATGTAGGCGAGAACGTCTTTCACTTCGCGCCGGTCGAAGAAGCTCTTCCCGCCCACAATCCGATACGGGATCTGGAGGCGACGGAAGTTTTCCTCGAGCAAACGCGATTGCGCGTTCATCCGAAAGAGAACGGCGAAACCTTCCCAGGTGTCGGACTCGCTGAAATTGCGGCGCTGAATTTCTTCGGCGACGAACTGCGCTTCCTCGCGATCGGTCGGGCAGGCGATGAGCCGGACCTGGCCGCCGCTTTCGCTCGCGCTCCAAAGTTTCTTTGGGCGGCGGCGCGGATTATTCCTGATGAGCGAGTTCGCGCTGCCGAGGATCGCGTTCGTACTCCGGTAATTTTGCTCGAGCTTGACGACTTTCGGGTTCGGGAAGTGTCGCTCGAACTCGAGAATGTTCGAGACTTCGGCGCCGCGCCAGCCGTAGATCGACTGGTCGTCGTCGCCCACGACCGCGACATTTCGCCGTTCGTCGGCCAGCAGAGTGACGAGATCGAGTTGGAGGCGGTTCGTGTCCTGGAACTCGTCGATCATGAGATAACGAAATTTTGCGCGCCAGCGGGCGCGGACTTCCTCGTGGTCGCGGAGCAGACGCACCGCGAGCAAAAGGAGATCGTCGAAATCGACGGCATTCACGCGTTTCAATTCGGCGTCGTAACGGCGGGCCACTTCGCCGATGAGGGTGTCGCCGAGCGCGTCCTGCATCGACGAGTTCTTGACCTTGCTGATCATGGCCTTCGCGATGTTCGGATCCAGTTTCTCGTCGCGCGCGGCGGTGCGGGTGATCAGCTTTTTGACCAGGCCGAGCTGATCGCCTTCGTCGTAAATGCTGAAGTTGTTTTTGTAACCGAGGCGGGCGATGCCGCTGCGCAGGATACGGAGGCAGAGGGCGTGAAAGGTGGACATCGTGACCTGCTTCGCCGCGGCGGGGTCGACCATCCGGGCGAGGCGTTCGCGCATCTCGGTGGCGGCTTTGTTCGTAAAGGTGACCGCGAGAACGGCGCCGGGATCGACTCCCTGCGCGATGAGGTAAGCGGCGCGGGCGGTGATCACGCGGGTCTTGCCGGTGCCGGCGCCGGCGAGGATCAGGAGCGGCCCGTCGATGGTGGTGACGGCGTCGCGCTGGGCGTCATTGAGATCGAAGAGACGGAAGCGCGCCATGCGAAGCGCGCACTGTCGTGTCCCGCGCGGAAAACTCCAGCGCGTTTTTGAGAGCGGACGAGATCGATCGCGATTAGAGCCTCGCCCTCCTTGTCCTGTCGTCTTTTCCCTTCGACAGAAGGGTCCGCTACCTACGGATTTGCGCTTACTGGATCAGCGTCCACGGTCGCATTTGGCTCGCCACCTTCATCATCGGCTTTCCAACTGTCCCGTATTGTGTGCAAAGACTTCAAACAGCCGTCGAGATCATTAAGTAGGCTATCGATATCGCGAGTCTGTCGACGAACGACATTCGCAAAATCGGTCCTTTGTTCCGAGCAATCAAACGATAAGCTGTTTCTCTTCGCCATACGAAAAGACAGCTCATCGACCTCATCTCGCGTCGCGCGAATATCCCTTTCAATGAAGTTGAAGTATGTGACAAGATCTAAATTGTCCGGAAGTATGATTTGCCGCTGAGCAAACTGCTCTCTCTCCCAGTGGGAAAGAAAAAGGAGCATAAGCCCAACAAAAAGAACGACGAATTGCAGCGTCAACATCGCTTCCTGTGAAACAGCGAGACCTGCAGCATTCATTTGTGTAAGCGCCAGACTCACAACTGCGGCGATAAGGCCCAAAATACACAACCGCATCAAAGCGAATACGCTCTCGGATGAGTCTCTCTGGTACAATATTTTCAGCTCAAGAACCCGAGTCATCGCCAGCCCATACAAAATAATTGCAGCAAAGGCCCACTCAGGATCTAGGAAAAAAGAAGACTCAAACTTACCAAGAGATACTCGAAGAATAGCAATAACGGCCAGCGGAAGAAACGTAAACGCAACCTCTGCTAAGAAGAATCTACTTAGTAGGTTCATCACTGGCTCCAGCTTCCGGAAAAATAAATATTTGGTTATGCGTGACGATTTAGGTTTCATAAGACGCAACCGAAATTGACGAAGCTTTGTCCTAAAGGCGGACATTTTCCTTGGCGTATCTTCAAATATAGGGTCCGATTCCAGAGCCGTTCCGCGATCAAGGTCCAGTCGCCTGCAGTCGCGTCGTCGCGGACACCGAGGAATTCAGCTTGCTCCTGGGTTTCAAAATCACGTTTTTGCAACGGCGCCGTTTGCAACGTCGCGATCTTCGCGACTGTGTAGTCGGTGTTAGCAGGCCCATAGTCTGGGATGTTCTTCAGCGCTGCGAAGGCGTCGCGATCTTCCTGGAGGGTAGAGGGAGCAATTTTGCGGGATTCATTTTTTGCCATTACTTCTCTTCTTCTGAGCGAGTCCCTGATACATCATGGCTGCTCGGAATGGAGATGTGATGGGAGGAACTCACGTCGCCGTCATCTTACGAAGCCGCGCGCATGGGCTGCAAGACTTTTCGCGTGCTGCGGCACCTGTCGCAGACCGTTTCTCCATTCGCGTGAGTACGCGCCGGCGGTGGCGAGGATAGACATCTCCGAACGCGAAAAAAGAAAATTTCGGCGCCGGGATCGACTCCCTGCGCGATAAGGTAAGCGGCGCGGGCGGTGATGACGCGGGTCTTGCCGGTGCCGGCGCCGGCGAGGATCAGGAGCGGCCCGTCGATCGTGGTGACGGCGTCGCGCTGGGCATCATTGAGATCGAAGAGACGAAAGCGCATTGCGGAGCCAGTGACGTGTGACAAGTGACCAGCCTTCGCGCTAGGCTACGGCTAGGCAAGCGAGTGACGTGTGAAGTCGGCAGAAAAACAACCGCGGATTACCCGCCGTCGCCAAAGCTATGGCGTGGCAGGCTCGGATGTCGCGGATGGGAATGCTGAAGGCGTTGCAGGGTGCGCTGTCTCAGCGCAGAAGTCGTCCGCTGGTGACAGCGGACGCTACAACGCGCAGGCTGACGTTTAGACAAACCGAGCGTCCCGGCGGACGTTCTGCAGCACCCAATGGAGATTCATCAGCTTAGGTACTTCGTAGCGGTCGCGGAAGAGGGCGGGTTCTCGGCGGCGGCGGAGAGGGAACATGTGTCGCAGCCGTCGCTCAGCCAGCAGATCCATAAGTTGGAGGAAGAGCTGGGCCGGCAACTGTTCGATCGGCTGCCGAGGTCGGTGGTGCTGACCGAGGGCGGGCGGATTCTGTTGCCGTACGCGAGAGTGATTTTGACCGCGATCGCGGATGCCCGGCGGGCGGTGATCGCGCTGGAGGCTGAGGTCGCGGGGCCGTTGTCGGTCGGTGCGATTCCGTCGATCGCGCTCTATATTTTGCCGAAACTGATCGGGCGCTTTCAGCAGGCGTATCCCAAAGTCACGTTCGAGCTGTTCGAGGACACGACGGAGAAGCTGGCCCAGCGGCTCGAAGATGGGACGCTGGACCTGGTGATTGCGTCAGGGAGCAAGGACATCCCAAACCTGGCGCGCCATTCGCTCGGCCGGGAGCCGCTTCTCCTTCTCGTGCCGGAAAAGCACTGGCTCGCGCGCCGGAAGAGCGTGAAGTGGAGCGAACTGGCCGACGAAAAGTTTCTGCTGCTGCATGACGAGCATTCGATGACGATCAGCGTTCGCCAGTTCCTGGTCGCGAATCACTTAAAGCCGGTGCTGGTCCTGCGCGGGGCGCAATTGGTCACGATCGCGAGAATGGTCGCGGCGGGGCTGGGGGTGACGGTGGTTCCGGGGATGATGGCCACGACCGAGTTCGTAAAGGGCTGCGTGGCAGTGCCTTTCGCCAAACCGGTGCCGACGCGGGAGCTCGTCCTGTTGCGGAACCCGCTCCGGGTGGAAAGCAAAGCGGCCGCGGCATTCCGTGAGGAAGCCGCGGCCGCCTTCTTAAGTTAATTTCGAATCTCGATTCTCGATTTTCGATTCCTACAGGTTAACCCGCATCGCGTGAACGAGGGAAAGGATTGACCACGTGGAGGTTATGACGATCAGAGCGAAAAGAAAATACTCGGCGGCGACACTCGGCCGCTCGCGCTGCACGAAGCGGTCGCTCAGGAAGCGAAAGGCCCGCAGGCGCATGGAGGTTTTCGAATAAGGCAGCTGACCGTTTGTACCATTGCTGCTCAGTGTTAATGTTTGCATGCCTAACAAGAAAGCAGTCGGCATGCGCTTGGTAATACTTGTTGCCGATGGGCGCCATAGGCGGAGCCTATGGAGGAAAGTAAGAAGTAGGAATTAAGAAGGAAGAAGGCCCCCGCCGAGCCAGCCTTTGATCTTGTCGGAATTCTTTTTGTCGAAGGCGTAGGTGAGCTTGCCGAGCGGGTGCCGGACGACCATGCGAAGGCGCTTCCGGTTCAGGTCGGGGATGCATTGCTGGACCTGGTCGCGTTTCATGTAAAAGGCGGTGGCGAGATTTCGCTGCACGCAAAAGACGGCATCGCTCATCAGACGCATCCGGCACTGGCGCGCGGAGGCTTCGGCGATATCGGGGGAATCTTTCAGCTTCGCCTTGAACAGGTTTTTGCAGAGGTCGGTGGCTTCTTTCACGGTCTCGTGGGCCATGGCGCTCATCGATTCCTTGAGATGCCCGAGCCGGCGATATTGCTGGAAGAAAACCGCCGCGGCGATGGCCGGCCAGATCAGGCCGTGGCCGCCGAAGTCCTTGGCGCCGGCCATGGCGTTCAGGACGGTGATTCCAATATTCCAGATAAACAAAAGCGCAGCGACGAAACCCTCCGCGAGCAGGCAATGAAGCGAAGGCTTGCGTAACCCGACGACGCCGGTCGCGAGCATCATCAGGCCGAGAAGGACGAGGCCGACATTCAGTGGATTGACCTGCATGAGATAGGACCCGAGGACCAGGTTAATGCCGCCCCAGATGACTCCGAGGATAGCGGCGTTGCGAATCTTCTTCCGGGCGCAGACCACGAGGAGCGCCTGGTTTTCTGACATGGTGAAGGAGGGATCAGTTTGCATGGCTGGGATTTTAGCAGGGAGTATGCCCCGGATGCCCGGGGCCAGTGACCCGCCTTCGCCAAGGCTACGGCGTGGCAGGCGTGTAAGGGAATTGAGAAGGAAGGGCGAAGACGAGGGCCTGGTCAGGCGCAGGCGACGACGTGTTCGATGAACTGGCTTTCGATCAATCGTTCGCTTTTCCGGTCGAGGCTTTCACGAAAAACGGCGCTGCCATTCGTATGGATGATTGTCCCATCAGGAGCGAGATCGAAGGCGAGCACGCCACGAGCAATCACCGATTCCTCACCGGTCGGGGACTGACAAACGAGCTCCCAGGTTTTCGGAACCAGACTGGGCGATTCTTCCTCGGCCTCTTTCTCGAGGATGCGCTCGACGTTGATCAGGTTGCCGTAGATCACCATTTTCTTGAGGTCCATCTGGCGTCGCCCGGCGCCGCCGCTCTGGGTTCTGAGCGGCTGGCCGCTGTTACGAACGCTGAAAAAATTCAGCCAGTGATAAATGGCCATCAGGATCCGAAATGGGGCCAGGATGAAATCGAGCAGACCGCGTCCGAGGCTGGGACGTTCGGTAAGCGAACGGTGGGGACGGCGGATAAAGAAAAGATTCCCTGCCTGATCGAAACGCGGCGCGAGCAGGTCGTGTTTTGGATCGTCGGCAAGACAGGTCATTTCTCCCGAAATAATGTTCAGGGTCTCGAGATGAAAGGGGCCGAGCCCGATCGCTACGCCGTTGCGGTCGCGGCCGACGCCGGCGGATTGAAAAACGATCTCGTCCGGCCGGCCTGGGATCCAGCTCGGCGCGCGATCGACCGAGTCGCCTTCGGTGGCTTCGCTGAGTCCGGAACCGTCCATGGCCATGACGCCGATATTCCAAACGCCATTGCGATACTTCACCGCGCAAGCGAGGCGAGACTCCGAGGGATTGCTGTTCAGGTCGAGCACCCGCCGCTCGGTGCAATGAAAAAGCCGCTGTTCCTCGGCCCCAAAATCGCGAAGCAGGAAGACGCCGGCGAGGTCATCGGTATCGAGGGAATAAATGAGATCGGAGGGCTTTTCGCCACGCGTCAGGCCCGTGACCTCGATCCGCATCTCCAGTGGGTCGCGGTTGCGCGCGCCCCAGAGCATGCCGCCGCCCATGAATTGGGCGCCGGAACCCTGGGTTTTCCAGGCGTTCTTTTGCTGCATCCGCAGGGCCCGTTCGCGCACGGTTTCACCAAAGGCACTGGGGACGACCCGCGAGCCATTGGGCCCGTTGCTCAAATGTAATTTACCCTGGGATAGAAAGGCGACGACGGGAACCATGGCGCGCATTTTTAGCAGCTTACAGGCCAGCGCGGACGGCGCAGAGCGCCGTCATTGCAGATTTCAGAATGGCGATTGCCCTTCGATAGACTCAGGGCCTTGAGCGGGTCGAAACGGCAGATTGCGGAAGGACGACGAAGTCGCCCAAATCTGAAATCTTAAATTACCGCTGTCTGTTTAGCGTGTTGCGCGACGAGGGACTCGTAGTTTTGGACCATCTCGGCGTAACTGCCGGATTCGTCGTCCCGTTCGGACAGTGATTTAGCGCCCTCGGGGATCTCGAAGCCGAGCGCAGGATCATCCCAGCGGCAGCCGACCACATCGAGGGCGGCGCTCCAATAACTGCTCAGCCCGAAAGCGAGAACGGAGTCCTCGATAAACCAGAGGACATGCGCCACCCCGCAGGGGATGGTGACTGCACAACGGTCTTCCGCCCGCCAATCGATCGTCGCGCTCCGCCCGAAGGTGGGCGAGTCGCAGCGGATATCGTGGATCCCGAGGAGCCCGCGTCCGGCGAGCAGCGTGTAGTATTCTTGATAATCGACGTGGACGTGCACGCCCCGAACGACGCCTGCCTTTGAGACGCAGGCGTTCCACTGGACCGTTGGGAACGTGCCGGGCCATTCCGCGCGGTAGATTTCGTAAAGGCAGCCGCGCGCGTCGGGGTTCGGCTTCGCCGGCACGACGGCACAACCATCAATTGGCAAGCGGGCGTTAGCGTGTTGAAGTCGAATCATTTCCTCGGGATGAAGAGAACCCGGTGGACAAACTATCACAGCCGCAGGGAGAAATGCTAGGGCGGGCTGATGCAGATCTGTTGCAACTTAATGCCGAGCGCCCTCGGATCATCGGAGAGACCAAGTTGCTTTGGGGAAATTGTTTCGGCAAAGCGAAGGCGCAGGCCGATTCGAGACCCGATCCACGCGGACGCCGGGACGACGATGCTCCAGTTGCCGCCTGGCTCCGAGAGCGTCCATCGGCCAATGGGATCGCCGCGGACGGTCTCGATGACGACCTCGCGAGGCGCGCCCGGCGGCCTTTGGAAAACGCTGAACGAAAAATCAAATCGCAGGTTGCTTGTGGGCGGGTTGCCGACATCGAACATAAGGTCCGCGGACGGGCCGTCGCTCCAGCAGCCGTCGGCTTCGGGAACTGACCATCCGCCCGCCAGGTAACGTACTCCGCCAGCCCCGGCGCCGAAATTCATCGGCGTTCCAATCGTGGTGCGGCAGGCGCGCCGCACGGCCTCGGCGCGGAGGGAAGGAGCAGCGCCCGGGGCGCCGGTCGGCTCAAGGCCCGCGCGCTCGCGCAGGTAGCGCAGATTAGCGCCGCGCTTCCAACCATGGCGCATGGCCATCGTCAGCCCCCGCGGATTTATCCCGAGGTGGGCCAGCAGGCCGGAAAGCACGCGTCGCCAATACGGCGGCCGGCGCGGCCATCGGCGCGCGGCAAAGGCATTGGTGGCCGGAATGCGCGCGGCGAATTCGCAGGCAAAGGAAGGATCACCAATGTGCTCCGCGATCCAGTCGTGCTCCGGAGTTTCCCGTTGCAAGTACGCGTTGGCCCGATGTCCGGCAGGTATGACGATCAACGTCAGGTCGTTCAGGGTGTGAATATGAAAACCGCGGCGCCAGAGCTGGAAGAGCAGCGCCTGGGACGGCTCCGCCCGTTCCTTCTGGCTCATTCGCCAACCGCCGATCTTGTCCAGCACCTCGACTCGGATCAGCCAGCACGAAGCGACCGCTACGCTGGCGTCGAGGTCCGCGGGCGACCAGCGATTACCTTCGCCCAATCCCTGCAGGAGCACGTGCAACGAATCAAAGGCGAGCCTGTCTCCCGCGAACGAGATGCGGGCGGCCGTGCCCAGGACGAGATCGGCTCCCGTGATCGCGAGCGCTTCGCTGCACGCTTTGAGGTGATGCGGCAGCCAGATATCATCGTGGCTGAGGTAAGCAATCAAGGGAGCCCGCGCCAGGGCGCGCCCGACGTTGTTAGGCGCGCTTTGCTCACCCCAATGGGACTCCAGGTTGACGAATCGCACCCGCGGATCCGCGCTGGCAAATCGCGCGACAACCTCGGCGGTGTCATCGGTACACGCGTCGCCCACGACAATCAGCTCCCAATCCGTGAGCGTCTGCCGGAGAACACTCTCGATCGCGTGGACGAGCGCACGGCTCCGATTGTAGGTGGCGATCACAATCGAAATCGCGGGCGATCCCATGGGTAAATGAAACACTGAAATGCTGATACACTGAAAGGCTGAAATGCAGGCGATGCGGCGTGCGGGACCATTCCACCGCGGATTACGCGGATGTCGCCGATGTAAGAAATGGATAGGAGGCTACCTGTCGTCTGACCCAGCGAGACCAGGGGGGAGTGTAAAGCATGCTTGACATATGGCAAGCCAGTGATTATCCCATCGGCATGAGTGAGCATTCCAAGTCGAACCCGCTGGTGTGCACTTTGGCCTGGCGGGATTTCCCGGTAATCGCCACGGCGCTGGCGGTGGTCGCCTGTTTTGGGGAAGCGTTGCTCCAGAAATATTTCGCGCCTGGCCGCGGGTTCCAAATCGCGCTCGGACTGGGCCAGGCGGTCCCGGTGGGTCTGCTTGTTCGGTATTTCGTCGTTCGATCGCGAAAATCTCGCGAGGAGATCAGCCGACGTGCCGATCCCGTTCGTTAACCCATCACCCAATATGAAACAAGACTCCGATTCGTCGTCCCTTTGCGAAAAAGGACCAGGCGACATCCCCCTGGTGCCGACCGCTCTCTGGGTGGGCAGTTATCTGATAGCGTTGCTGCTCCAAAAGTATCTGGTGCTTTCCACCGGAATGCAGGTGGCGGTCGCGTTGATTCCGGTGGCGCCGTTTGGATTTTTCGTTTTCCGTTTCATCGCGCATCTGCGCAATCTCGACGAGCTCCACCGGCGGGTGCACCTCGAAGCGCTGGCCTTCGCCTTCCCGCTCGCGATTCTGCTTCTGATGACGCTCGGACTGATGGAACGCGGCCATCTGTTGTCGGCAAAGCACTGGAGCTACGGCGATGTCTGGTATTACCTGCCGCTCTTTTATCTGATCGGCGTGGTGATTTCCTGGCGGCGGTATCGATGACGAATCGGCTCCGGGAATTGCGCGCCGAACGAGGCTGGTCGCAAGCGGACCTGGCGGCGCGGCTCGAGGTTTCGCGGCAGACAGTGAACGCGGTTGAGACGGAGCGTTACGAGCCGAGCCTGTCGTTGGCGTTCAAGATCGCGCGGCTGTTCGGACAGCGGATCGAGGCGATTTTTAAGGACGACGCCGGGAAGTAGCAGACCGAACCACCGGGTTACGGCCGCAGATACGGCAAGAGATCGGAATTGAAACGTCGATGAAGGCGATGAGGACGTGGAGAAATCGATGGTTGAACCTGGCCGTCGCGCTGGCGTTGCCGGCGTTGGCCGCGGTGGCGGAAGAGAAGCCGAAGACGCTGGCGGAAGCGAAAGCGGCGTTTGTGAAGGCGGACAAGGCGTTGAATGAGGCATGGGCGGTCGCGAAGAAGACCCTGGAGGAATCCGAGTTCGCCGAGTTGCAGGTCAAGCAGCGCAATTGGCTGAAATACCGGGAAGGCCAGGCGCGCGCAGCGAACCGGGACAATAGCGAACCGGAGGGAAAACAGACGGCGGCGTATTATGAAGCCGCGGCGGAACTGACCCAAAGCAGGGCCGACTGGCTGCGTGGCCGAACAAAGAATGAAAGCGATTCGCTGACCGGACTCTGGGTCGACAGCTTCGGCGGGACGGTCGAGATCGTGCAGGAGAAGGAGAAGCTGTTCTTTGTGGTCGAGGTGGTGCGCGGGCCGACCTATCACACCGGGTCGCTCGCCGGAATTGCGACCTGGAACTCGCCTCTCGGCTGGTTCAGCGACAAGGGGCGCGAGAATACGAAAACGGAGGAAACGAACCTGGCATTCGTGTCGCGCGGCACTGTCCTCGAGATCATCGGCGCGCAAACGAGCTACTATCACGGGACGCGCGCTTATTTCGATGGCGATTACTGCAAGGCCGCGGAATTGGGCGACAAGCGGAAAGCCGAAGTGAAGAAAGCGGCGGAAGCGGGAGGGATGGAAGAAAAGTAAGACGACCCGCCCGCCTGACTCGCATTCGCGCATTAAGAGCTCCGAGGCTCTAAACTTGCCGGGACACGATCGGACTAGGGATGTAGCGTTTCAGTGCTGGCCCGCCATTTCGAGGAACCTGCTCCACGCTTCATATGCCACGCCACAGCCGCCGCTCGGAAGCATCATGTCTGGAACAAACGGAGGATGCACTTTTCTCCCGGGAATGCCAATGACCGGTAATTTCGGTAGCGTGTTTATCTCCCGAGATGCTGGACCGGGCCATGTTTCAATCAGTCCCAACGGGTCCACCCGATTGTTAGGTGAGTTCCCAACATAACTGTATAGATTTAACCCGCCTCCTTCGCCAATGGGATCGCGATTAATCCAGCGTCCGATGGTGGGGTCGTAGGTACGGAAGGGCGCAAAGTAGAGGTGGCTGGCGGAATGGCGAAAATGGCCGGTGTAACCGAAGTCAACATTCAGGTCGCCTGAGACTTTGTCCCAGTTGCCAAACGGATCGTAATTGTACCGTGCTCGGAGCGTCCCGGCCACGTCGGTCATTTCGCGAATGCTGCCGAGATGGTCCTTGCTGTAGTAATAAATGCCCGCATCCGAGCCGCCGATGCGTTGCTCGCCGTCGCTGTAATAGCGACGCGTGGTGACGTTATTGGCATCGCGTTCCTCGGCGATCTGATGGCCGAGCCAGACAAACTGTTTCGTGCTTGTGACGGTGGTGCCGGCCTTTTCCACGATCTTGGTGCAATGGCTCGCACCGTCGTAAGTCAATTCCGTCCGGTTGGAGTTACCAGTATAAGTGATTGCGATTAGTCTATTCGCCGCATCCCATTCAAACGTGTTGCCACCGCCCTGCCAGTACGTGCGCGCGATCAGATTACCGTTTAGATCGTAACTGTAGGCATCGGACTGCGGCGCGGGCGGTTCTTCGCCTGGCCACACAATCGGGCCGGGTCCCCCAGCTTGTTGGAAACCATAGCCAGTAACGGCAATAAGCTCGTTCAAATTGTTAAAGGTTGCGTCTTTGCGATCTTCCCCGCCTCCTTCGCCAAATGCCCCGACAATATTGTAATCGTCAACGAGGCGGTTTCCCGCAGGGTCGTATTCGTAGGTTTGTGTAATTCCGCCCCATCTAAACGACTGGACATTACTCCATTGCACCAACTGGTCCGTCGGATCATACGTCAAATAAAGATACTCGGTCGCCGCGGAATCGTTCTGCTTAGCCCAGCGCGTGATCATGTGCCCCGCGTCGTAGACATAATCGAATTTCGACAAGCTGCTGGCGTTGGGCCGGAGGTTCTGCAGCGTTTGAAGCTGCTTGTCTCCGCCGTTGACGAGATAAGCAAAAACAGTGCTTTGGCCGTTTGGGTAGGCTAGGGTTTGGACCCGGTTAGTCACGCCGACGTACGTGGGATCAAATGTGCCGAGATTGTTTGTTTCGGTCTGAACTCGACCGAGGGTATCGAAGGTGACGGCCATTGGGTTTGCCGCGCCATTGATGGACTGATTTAGGGTGCGGCCAAGCTCATCATACCCGAACACAACCGTGTCGTTCGCCAGCGGACCGTCTATGCTTCCGAGTTGACCTGCGCCGAGGCCGGGCGGGACAGTAATCGGATTGTAAACGTAGTTCGTGACGCCCGTACCATCGGTCATCGTGCTGACGCGTTTATAGTTGGGATCGTACGCGTACGTGACGGAAGGCGTTGATGGGCTAAGTGATTGGCCTGCGGTGTCGGTGTAGTTAACACCTTGCAAAGTGTTATCGGCAAAATAGCTGTAATTCGTCCGCTGATTTTTCCCGTCCGTAAACGACTTCAAGCGGCTGGTCGCACCGACGATGTTGGATGCGGTCTGGCCTTCGTACAGGTAGGTAATTTTAGTCCCATCCTGGAACACCTTTTCGTAAACTCGGCTTTGCAAGTCGCGGTTGAAGGCCGTGGTCTGGTTTTTCGGATCAGTAATACTCGTGAGCGCACCGCAGTTACACCAGCCGTACAGGGTGGTGCGATTGGCCGGGTCTGTGATCGAATCCATTTTCTGGTTGGCGTTATAGTGGCGATACGTCCACCGGCCGCGCCGATCCCGGCTGGCGGTCAAATCGAGCTTCATCACGCCGGTACCGTTGTCGGTGTACCTAAATTCCTCGTAGGTTGTATCCGGAAAAGTGACCTTCGTCTTCCGATCGAGATTGTCGTAATCCGTAGATATTGCGTAGCCGTCGCTGTCGGTGATAGTGCGGACCCTTTTGAAGCTGTCGTAGATGAATGTGGTGACGGCTGACGCCCCGTTGAAGGCTGGGCTGGTGATGGAGGCGAGGCAACCAGTCGGAACTGTGCCGCCGTAGGCATACGTCGTTGTCTCGTTTTTGGCGTTAGCCCGCGTCAACATTTGTCCCTGTGCGTTATAGGTAAAGGTCGTGACCTGGCCCGCCGCGTCGGCGTCCGTGAGCGGCTCGTGAAGCGTATTGTAAGTGAACTTGCGTTGGAGCTCGTTATTGGTCCCGCGGGTCTGGCGAATCTCCAACAGATCGATGTTGTTGGTGCCGTAAATATAGCTCATGACCCGGCCGACCGGATCGGTCGTCTTCGTCGTCTTGCCGATGCTATTGTATTCGAACTGGTTGAGCTGAGTGGTGCCGTCACCGAGCACACGAGCCGTTTGCGAGGGATTTGTTGATGTGCCGACGTGCTGATAATCGGGCTGGCCCGGGTACGTATACCAGAGGCGGTTTTCGAGTGGCATTTTCTCACTCGAAATTACGTCGGACACGCTGCACTCGTCTTGATAGAGCCAGTGGATGACCTGTGCCTTGGTATAGTCGCCCGGCGCTACCTGCATCGCTTTCTTGTCCCAATAAAAGGTGTTGGCGACGTCGAGTCCGGCGTTCGTGATACCCGAAGCGGCCGGCGCTGCCGAATCGCTGGCGGTGATTCCCGGAGCGTTGTCTCGATACTCGACGCGCTCTTTACCAAGTGGATCGGTAGCCTCGATCCACCGATTGGTCCCGTTCTCGCCGGTAACGAAAGTCGTCGTTCCGTAAGGGGTAGTTAGCGAATCAACTGAATCCGTCCCGGCCGCATAAGTGAACTGCGACTGAATACCAATTTCGTCGGTAATTCTCGTAAGCTTGCCATTCGTGTATTCGAAGGTGGCGAAACGACCAAATGGATCGGTGACTTTCGTGACCTTGAGTGGATCACCGGCCAACTCGTAGGAAACGGTCGTGACCTGGTTAAGCGCATCCGTAATCGTCGTCACACGGAAGCTGGCGTCGTATCCGATGTTCGTAGTATTCCCGGCCGGATCAACGATCTGCGTCATAAAGACTCGGCGCGGATACGAAGACGCACCGTTGCTCAAGCCGAAGACTTCTTTGGAGCCGTCGGGCAAGCGGCGCTCATAACTAGCCGGCCCGGTCTTTACAAGGGCCGCATGGCTGCGAGCGTCGTTGATAAACGACTGCGAGATCGCGTCGTAGGCAAACACTTCGGCGCCGCCCCCCGAACGATAAACCGGCGTCAGCGCCAACTGTGAGCTTGGTGAGTCGGTAACGTACGAGAGCCAGCCAAATGTCCACTTTGGCCCGAGGTTTGAGTAACTGAACGTGGCGGGCTGCTCATTATCTCTTTGGTTGTACGTGACCGTGAAATCAACGGACGGGCCGTAGGCCGAGGAATACCGAAGCGGCCTGCCCTGAATATTTAGACTAACCAGCCTCGAATGAATGCGGTACTGAGCCATGGAGGGCAAAGTTGATTTGCTGTCGGAACCGCCAGCTCCGCCGCAGCTGCTACAGGTCGGTGCATTGCCGCCGATCTTTGGAGCATCGCAGGTGGGATATGGATCCCGAGGCAGGCACGGTGGAGGTGGAGTACCGATCGTGATCTGAATTTTGCCGTGTTGTACGTTTCCCGCGGTGTTGCCGTCGCAAGGGTATCCGCCGAGATACGGGAGGTCGCCAGTCACAGTGACAGCTGTGCCACCGACGGTGACGCTGTAGAATTGCCACCCGTTTACGCCATTGCCGTAGCTAACCCCCGCCCCGGGGCTAAGACCGCCCGACCAGGTTCCATCCGGGTTAACATTAACGACGACCATTTCGTAATACCCTTGGAGCCATGCGCTATTGGTTGCCAACAGCCCTGCGGAATAACGTCCCGAAGGCACGCCCGGAGCAACGTTGATGGTGATATCGTCGAGAACGACGCCATCCCATGCGAGGAAGACCCCGCAATTTGTGCTCTTATGGGCGTAACATGCGACGTCCGCCTTGGCGGTGGGCGCAACGGCCATGGCGCCCGCGACTAACAAGCAGACTGCGAGCAGCGACCTGCGCACTCGTCCGCATAGGAGTTGCAGTTGGGATACGAAGCAAGTGGAATCGATTTTCATGATGGTACAGCAGACGCCGAGTGTGGGAGTGAAGAGGAGGTTCTGAGGTTTAGGAGAGGGAAATTCTTGTGGAAACGCTTTGGGGTCCGCGCGTTTTAGCGGTTTACGCGAAAGAAGCAAGATATAAAACTGCGAAATGACGACCCGTTTCGACGCACGCTCAGCGCCAACGAGTTATGCCTGCAAAAAAAGCGTTGCCGAAACTTGCCGCGTTATTTCCAAACGCCGAGCGCGCGCGGCGAACCGGGACAATAGCGAGCGGGAGGGAAAACAGACGGCGGCGTATTATGAAGCCGCGGCGGAGCTGACCCAAAGCAGGGCCGAATGGTTGCGTGGCCGAACAAAGAATGAAAGCGATTCGCTGACCGGACTCTGGGTCGACAGCTTCGGCGGGACGGTCGAGATCGTGCAGGAGAAAGAGAAGCTGTTCTTTGTGGTCGAGGTGGTGCGCGGACCGACCTATCACACCGGCTCGATCGCCGGGGTCGCGACCTGGAACCCGCCTCTCGGCTGGTTCAGTGACAAGGGGCGCGACCCCACGAAGACGGAGGAAACGAATCTGGCGTTCGTCTCGCGCGGCAGCGTCCTGGAAATCATTGGCGCGCAGACGAGCTACTACCATGGCGCGCGGGCCTATTTCGACGGCGACTACTGCAAGGCCGGCGAGTTGGATGAGAAACGGAAAGCGGAAGTGAAGAAAGCGGCGGAAGCAGGAGGGGTGGAAGAGAAGTAAGAATTAAGAAGGAAGAATTAAGAAAGACGGAGAATATGGCCTTATCCCGAATCGATACGCATCATCACCTGTTTCCGCCCGAGTACCTTGCCGCGGTTAAAGAACGCGGAGTAAAGGCCGGGGGCGGAGTCACGTTTCCGGAATGGTCGCCGGAAGCTTCGCTGGAGATCATGGATCGCCATGGAATAGAGACGGCGGTCCTTTCGCTGGCTTCGCCCGGGGTCGATCTCGGCGATGCCGCCCTCGCACGAGAATTGGCGCGGAACTGCAACGAATATGGCGCCGAGCTGATGCGAAAATATCCGGCGCGCTTCGGTTATTTTGCCTGCGTCCCGTTGCCGAACACGGCCGATGCGGTGGCGGAAACCGCTTACGCCTACGACACGCTGAAGTGCGACGGAATCGTGTTGCTGGCTGATTCCGGCGACCGTTTCCTGGGCGATCCCGAGTTCGAGGAACTGATGCAGGAACTCAACCGGCGGAATGCCATCGTGTTCGTGCATCCCAACGTGCATTCCACCAGCCGGCACCTGGGATTGAAATTCCCGGAAGCGCTTTTCGAATTTCTGGCCGACACCACTCGCGCGTTTTTGAATCTGGTGCTTTCGGGAACGCTGCATCGGCATCCGAATATTCGCTGGATACTGTCGCACGCCGGCGCCGCCATTCCGGCGCACGCCTGGCGCTGGGCCCTCGCGGACCGCCACCCAGTTGTGCGAAAGAACGCGCCCGATGGCGTGCTGTCGTATCTCAGCCGGTTGTATTTCGACACCGCGCTTTCCCCATCGCGAAACGCGATGCGCCCGGTGCTCGACCTCGCCGGGCCCGATCGCGTCCTCTTCGGGTCAGATTATCCGTACGCGCACGGCGATGTGCTGGATTTCGAAATTATGGAACTCGATCGGCTGGACGTGTTCGACGGCGCCGGCCGCGAAAAGATGACAAGAAGCAACGCGCTGAGCCTCTTCCCGCGCTTTAACGAAAGTAAGAACTAAGAAAGGGAGGAACGGTTGTAGCGTCCGCTGTCGCCGCGGAAAATCGCCCGCTTTGGATGCGCTGAGACAGCGCACGCCACAACGCTACTTCCAGACGCCGAGCTTTCGCAGCTGCGTGGTGACGGTGCCGGCCCAGTCTTTGTTCGAGGCGGGACAGGCGGGGCTGGGATGGAGAATCTGGCCGATTTGTGGAGGCGAATTTGGGAACGCTTCGCGCGCTCTTTTGGCGGCGAAGTCCCCCACTCCGATAAGCCATTCTGGGCTTAGGATGCGAACGACTTCGCGGAGATGCTCGTCGCAGGCAGCGAAGAGCTCGGCGCGCGCTTCAGGGGGTAGTTTATCGGGAGTGCGGTTACGGCCGGTCTCCTCGAGAAAGGCGAGCGGGCAATAATTCATGACCAGGTGCTCCCGGAAAAATTTTGCGGGAGTGCCGAATCGTTTGGCAAACAAACCCCAGAGCCGTTCGCCGCTGATCTCGTTGCGATGACAATCGAAGCCGGTCACAGGCCGTTTCGGATGTTCGTGAGGCGGACGATCGATCGGCGTTTCGATCCCGAGCCAATCACGGACAGCGGCAATTTGCCCGAAGGGAATTCCGGTTTGGGCCATGCCAAACGGACCCGGATTCATTCCAAGAAACAGGACGCTCTTCGGATTGTTTCCGTAGCGCCGAAGGTACATCTCGTGGGCGCGCCAGGCGTAGCGCAACGGGTTGTAAGCGTGCGTGACCGGGGCGGCAAATTTCAACCGATCGACATCATCTCGCAGTCGTCCGGCCGCGGCGATCAATGAGTCACTTGTCGTGGTCACCGCGCGTATTTCGTTTTCAAGTGGTCGATATAACGACTGTATGTTTCGGCGAGTGGCGCGCTTTCGATAAAGAGAATGTTTTCAGCGTTGAACTGCGCGCTGCGCGAAAAGTTGTAGGAGCCGGTGATGACGGTGTCGTCGATGACGAGAACCTTGTTGTGCATGAAATCGTGGCGGCTGGTTGGGCTGTAGGGGGTGGAATTCTTGCCCGCGAGATGCGCCCGGGCGACCATTTCCTGGAGTGCGGGAATCTTCCAATGGTTCGAAGGAACCCCCTGCCACTGGGTGTAAACCTCCGCCATTTGGGTCCGATCATAAATGCCGTCGACCGGGACGCGCCCGGCACGAAGCAAATTGAGAAGCTCGCCGATCAGCGTGCCGGAATTGATCAGGAGACTGCAAATGCGGACCCGGCGTTGCGCGGCGCGGACGCGTCGAGCGATCTCGGTGTCGATTTCCAAGCCGAGGCCGGGAGAAAACATGACGCGAACCGTGGCCGGTTGATCGGCGAAAATCAGTGGCACCGGTTCAGTGCGAATCTTTCCGGTATTCTCGAAGTTCTCTTTCTCCCAGAGCTGCTCGAAGTCTTCGGCGTAAGAGGCGGCGAGCAGCGGGGAGTCGATGGTGACGACATTGTTCTCCATCAGGGTGAAGGCGTCATTGGTCATGTTCGTTGAACCGGTCCAGACCGACTCCCGATCGCGGACAATGAACTTGCTGTGCATCAACTTCATCCCGGCGATGCGCCGCCAGGGAAAGCCTAACGACTGAACGAAGGCGCTCGTGCCGGCCGGAGCAGGGTCCTGGCCCGCGGCCACGTCAGGTTCGGTGGGTTTGTCCCCGTCGAAGCAGAAACGAATCTGGACGCCGGCGTTCGCGCGATCGCGCAAAGCGTCGAGAAGCTGCGCCCGCAGCAGCTCGTTGAAGCGCATGTCGTAAACGGCGATATCCAGGGAATGTTTCGCCGCGCGGATGAAACCGGTGAGCCGCGCCATCACCGAGTCGGCGGTCTGTTCGCCTTCTGCCAAAAAGAAAACAGAGAGCGTGTTCAATTCGAATCAAATTCCGGGGGCTTCAGAACCAAAGCCGCGGGAACGGAATTCTTCCTCGTGATGGTAACGCTCTCGCGCGGTGAGAAGACTGGACCGGCCGAGATAACCGACAACGCGTTTCTCGTTCGCGCGATCCACGACCGGCATTCGGCCGATGTCGTGTCGCAACATTTTGGCCATGGCGTCATGCAATGTTTCGTCGGGGTAAGCCACGATGAGTTTCGTTGATCCAGCTTCGCCGATGGTCAGCGATTCGTCGCGCGAACGGTCAAAACACCGGACGATATCGCCACGAGTGATGATGCCGATGAGGTCGCCGTTCTCGTCACCCAGGAGAGTGCCCTGGCGGCCGGAAAGCAACGGATCGCCGCTCGCGATTCGAGCGGAAAATCGCGGCAGCGGGGTGCTGGCCGGGATCAACGGCACATTTTCGTCCATCACTTCGGCGACGCGCATCATCTCAAACAAGTCGACGCTATATTCACGCGCGATGTGTTGCCCGCGCCGGGCGAGTTTTTCGGTGAGAATGGAGCGCCGCAGGAGAAGGACGGTCACACCGAGAGCAGCGACCGAACCGCAAAGAAGCGCCGGAAGGGCGTTCAGGTCGTGGGTCAACTCAAGGAGGAAAAACATTCCGGTCAAGGGCGAGCGCATGGTGCCGCCCATCATCGCGGCCATGCCGATCATGGCCCAGAGACCGGGCGTTCCGACCGGAAGCCATTGACCGATCACCGCGCCGAGAGCTCCGCCAATGATCAGGAGAGGTGCGAGCACGCCCCCCGAAGTGCCCGAGCCGAGGGCGATCGCCCAGACCAGGGCCTTTCCGACCACCAGTCCGAGCAGCGCCGCGCCCAAAATTTCTCCGCGAAGCAAACCGTGAATCAATTCATAACCAACGCCGAGAACACGCGGGTCGAGCCATCCTCCGATCCCAACAAAGAGCGCGCCGAGGGCCGGCCACCACATCCAATGAAACGGAAGTTTGGCGAAGGCGTCTTCAAAGAAATAGACAACAGCGGTCAAAGCGCCCGAGCCGAAGCCGGCCGCAATTCCGATTCCAGCCGCGGCGATTATCGCCCAAACCCCGAGCTGAGGATGCGCGGCCACGGGGAAAATAGGGCCGGCGCCAAGCAATGGAATCCGGCACAACCAGGCTGCGACCGCGGCAACCACGACAGGAATGAAACTGCGCGGCCGCCATTCAAAGAGGAGTAACTCAACGGCAAGCAAGGTTGCTGCGATCGGCGAAGCGAAGACGGCGGACATTCCGCCAGCGGCTCCGGCGACGAGCAGAGTTTTGCGTTCGGCAGCGCTGAGATGAAAGAGCTGCGCGAGGAGCGAACCGACCGCGCCTCCCGTCATGATGATCGGCCCTTCAGCGCCAAACGGTCCGCCGGTGCCAATCGAAATGGCCGATGAGACGGGTTTGAGGATCGCCACCCTGGGCTGGATCAAACTTCCGCCGAGCAGAATCGCTTCGATCGCCTCGGGAATGCCGTGGCCGCGAATCTTTTCGGAGCCATAACGCGCCATCAATCCAATAACGAGCGCGCCGACCACGGGCGCCGCGATGACCCACGGACCCAGGTGGTGATGTTGGAGCGTCTCCATCTCGGGCGAGAAACGCTGGAAGAAAACGAGATTCGTAATTTCGGCGATCAACCAGAGCAAGGCTTTCGCGACTAAGGCGCTGATCACTCCGAGCGGCAGGGCAAAGCCGACCAGAAGCAGCATCCGTGAGTCGGTGCGAAAATCGCCCAGTAAGGATTCTGAAGTCTTGGTGCCGGACATAGTGGCCACGGCGAAGTGGCGGAATTTTCTAATCTGCGAAGCGTGGAGTCAGCCGCAACGACGAGTGAGGAAGCGTGCTAGCGCGTCTGGCGTTGCGCGATGCGATGGCGCAATTGCAGGAAAGGCCGTTCGACGGCGAAGAAGAGGACCGTGGCGACGGCATAAATGCCGAGCTGAACTCCGATGATGGTCAGGGGGAGATCATCGCAATGCCGTGGGTCGTGCAGAATTCTCCCACCAAATGGATCGCCAACGGAAAAGGAGAAACGGCCCGGGAGAAAGCAAAAAGGTCAGCAGAGGCCGAATCATTTGCGCCTGGGTGAGCAGCGGCTGTTGAATTGCCTGGCTTCCTCTCGAAAAATCTTCCTGTTTAAGCCCCACAGCCTCGGATAAAAACAGCTGGGACCGAGGGCCATGTCGATGAAAGCGGACCGAAGTCGCCACCGACGGCGACAAACCCGCCGGAGAATGATTGCCGCCCGCTCGCGTCCATTCGTGTCCATTCGCGGTCGAAGTCTTGATCGGCGCTAGAGTGGCCTTGAAGGATCTTGTAGGGCGACCGCATCGGTTGCCTCTTTTGAGCAAGGCAAGCGGAGCGCTTGGGCAACAAACATTTTGCACCATCGACCGTGACTCGAACGCGGTTCGGCATAACTTCAATGAGCAACGGAAGGTTCTCATGAAACAGAAGATCAAGCTGGCGATAACGATGGTGGTGCTCGGCGGCGCGGCGTTACCGGTCCTGGCCGAGACGAGGCACACGGTCGAGAACAACGAGCAGGAATGGACGATCACGCAGTCAGAAAACGGCCGCGAGTTCAATCTGCAGATCAAAGGCAGGCCCGAATTCACGGACGATTACAGCGACCTCAAATCGCTTTCGGCGGGCGGGTCGGTCACGATCGAGGAGAAGGCGGCGTCGGTGACGCGGAAACTGGAGATCACCCCGGGCGCCGACGGGAAGCTGCAGCGCTCCTACTCGGTGAACGGCGCGGTGCGCGAGCTCGATGCCGAAGGCAAACAATGGGTCGCCGCGGTCATCCTCGACGCGGTGCGACAGTCGGCTTACGACGTCGAGCGGCGGGTGGCGCGGTTGTTCGAGCGTGGCGGCGCGGCCGCGGTGCTCGAGGAGGTCGCGTTGATCAAAGGCGACTACGCGAAGTCGGCTTATCTCCGTCAACTGCTGAAAGACCACCAGCTCGAAGCGGCGGCGGCGCGCAAGGTTGTGCAGATGGCGGCACGCGATATCTCTTCCGCCTACGAGAAGAGGCAGGTGCTCGCGGCCGTCGCTGGGAAGTATCTCGACGACAAGGAGACGCTGGCCGAGTTCGCCGCCGCGATTCCAACGATTAATGCCGATTACGACCGAGGAGAGGTGCTTGCCGCCCTCGTGAAAGATCGCAAGCTGACCAGCGACCAGCTGAAGATCGTGGTTCCGGCGGTGGCGAAGATGTCGTCAGATCACGACAAGGCGCAGGCGCTTCTCGGCCTCCTCAAAGCCGGCGGGACAGAAGCGGTGGCACAACCGGCCTTCTTCGAGGCCGTGAACGGAATCCAATCGGCCTACGATCGGGCGCGGGTGTTGAGCGCGGTCCTCGCCGCCAAGCCGGACAATGAAGCCGTGAAGCTCGTCGTCACTTCCGCGACCTCGATTACCTCCGATTACGAGAAATCGCAGGTGCTGATCACAGCCGCGAAAATCAACGAGGACACCGACATCCGGAAGATGCTGGTCGAAGCCGCGCGCGGGATCCGTTCCGATTACGAACGCGGTACCGTGTTAGCCGCCGCGACCAAATAGCTCCGGCGCTTATTTCAACCGGCGCGTTGTAGGGTGCGCTGTCTCAGCGCATCAGCGTCGAATTCGGCTGGTGACAGCCGACGCTACAACTCGAAAGGGATTCGATGCGGACCTATGGCCTTTTCCAGGCCAGCATGACGCCGTCGCGAACCGTCAGGCAGACATTCTCGACCCGCGGATCGGAGTGGACGAGCGCGTCGAACGCTACGATGGCGTGATCGTGCTCGTCTTTCGGATCGAGCACTTTGCCGCTCCAGAGAACGTTGTCGGCGATGATCAGGCCGCCCGGTTTCAGCAGGGCCAGCGAAGCTTCGTAGTATTTCGAATAGTTCGGCTTGTCGGCATCGATGAAGACCAGGTCAAACGGACCGGTCAGGCTTTTGATCGTTTCCAGGGCCGGTCCCATTCGAAGATCGATTTTGGAACCGTGCGGACTCTCGGCAAAATAGCGCCGGGCAATCGCTTCCGCCTCGGGATCGACCTCGCAGGTAATCAGTCGTCCGTCATCCGGAAGGCCGGCAGCCATCATCAACGCGCTGTAACCAGTAAAGGTTCCGATCTCCAGGACCAGCCGCGCGCCGGTCAGGCGGACCAGCATCTTGAGAAATTCGCCCTCGATCCGGTCCACCTGCATCTGGGGCGACTCCATGCTGCGATACGTCTCCTCGCGAAGCCGGACGAACAGGTCGCCTTCCGCCGTCGTGTGCTCGCGCGCGAACTGTTCGATTTTTTCATCGATGAAGCTGGTCATGCGGTGTATGACCACGAGGCGGACAGGCTGTCAATTTGACCCGATGCACTTCGCGCGCCGGAACAGACAAGGAGGCACACGAACCATGATAGATGAAAACGCAGCCCCAACCCTGAGATCCCCCGATATTGCGCTCATGCTTTCCATCGTCCTGTGGGGGACCCTGCTGGGCGGGATCGCTTACTCGCACCTGGTGTATTTCCCTGCTTATCTGGCGGCGCTGCCGGCTTCGGCCGTCGTCGTCACCGGCCCTTACGGTCTGCATGAGGGGAGATTCTGGATGATAATTCATCCACTGCTGATCCTTTCCCTCATCTTCACCCTCCTGCTGAATTGGAAGTCGCCATCGCGGCGCAAGTTCGTTCTGGTGAGCTTCGCAATCTATGTGCTGGCGCTTGTCGTTACGCAGATCTATTTCCTTCCCGAATTATTCGCGTTCGAGCGGAGCGCGGGATCGAGCGTGACGCCCGCGGAGTGGTTCGCACGAGGGCAACGCTGGCAGAGGTTGAGTTGGATTCGAGGAGCCGCGTCTTACGCCGCCTTTGTTCCGCTGCTCTTGGCGCTGACGAGACCCGGGCCGGGCTCGAACAAAGTTGTGACCACGGGGACGTCAACGAGGAGCTAAGACATGCGCATACTCATTTCATTCATCTTCGTTCTCCTCGGACTGAGACTGGCATCAGCGGCTGACCGGACCGACAAGATTTTCCTGCAAGGTAACCTGGCGGGAACCCAGACGGTGAAAGAAGAACCGGGCGCCGCTGTCCGCGTGGAATATTCCTACAACGATCGCGGCCGGGGCGATCATATCAACGCGACGTGGAAGCTGGATGGCGCCGGTGTTCCGACCGAATACGAGGGGAAAGGCAACGATTACATGAAGGCGCCGGTCGAAGAGCGTTTCGAGATCAAGAACGGCAAGGCGAGCTGGAAGAATCGGAGCGAGAATGGCGAGGCGCCGGTGACGGGCGAGGCATTCTACCTGCCGATGAGTGCGCCGCCGGAATTTTTCGGTGTCCTCGCGCGCGCGCTGTTGAAGGCGCCGAACCACAAGCTGCCGCTGTTGCCGGCGGGCGAAGCGAGCATTGAAGTCGCCGGCAAGGTTACGACGGCAAAAGGCGAGCTAACCGAGCACCGCATTGTTGGCCTCGGCTTTTCCCCGCAATCGATCTGGCTCGATGGCAACGGCGTCGCGTCACAGGTCTCCGGCTGGTTCTCGGTGGTGCCGGATGGAACCGAGGGCGCGATCAAGGATCTGCAAGCGGCCCAGGAAAAAACGGACGCCGCCTGGTCGGAGGGGATCGCGAAGGCGCTGGCCCGGAAACCGGCGGGCGACCTCGTCATTCGAAACGCGCGCCTGTTCGATCCGCGCGACCTGAGCGTCACGCCCGGAACGAGCGTGGTGATCACCGCCGAACGTATTGTGCGCGTCGGGCCGGATGCCGACGTGAAAGCGCCGGCCAACGCGGAAGTCATCGATGCCAAAGGCAAATTTCTCATGCCGGGGCTCTGGGACAATCACCAGCACTTCGGCGATGTCGATGGCGCGCTCGATCTCGCCAACGGAGTGACCAGCGCCCGCGATCTCGCGAACGACCTTGATAGTTTTCCGAAGCGCATTGCACGATTCGACGAAGGAACGGAGCTGGGGCCGCGCGTTCTGAAAGCCGGGATCATCGACGGCACCGGCGAATTGGCCGGCCCAACGACGATGCGCGTCGATAACGCGGAACAGGCCATCAAGGACATCGACTGGTACGCCGACCACGGCTACGCCCAGATCAAAATCTATTCCTCAATCAAGCCGGAGCTGGTCCCGATCATGGCCGATCATGCGCACGCGCGCGGACTGCGGGTCAGCGGCCACGTCCCGGCTTTCATGTCGGCGAAACAGTTCGTCGAGAACGGCGCCGATGAAATCCAGCACATCAATTTCATCGAACTGAACTTCCTCTTCCCAGAAGTGAAGGAGACGCGGAATCGCGACCGCTTCATCAAAGTCGCGGAGCGCGCGCGGGAGTTCACTCCCGACAAACCGGAGGTGCGCGATTTCGTCCAGTTCCTCAAACAACACCACACGGTGCTCGACCCGACGATGGTGGCGTTCGAAGGCCTTTTCTGCGGCGACCCGACTGCGATCACGCCCGGCTTGGAAGAGATCATCCCGCGGTTTCCGCCTCAGGTCCGCCGCGCGATGCGGAGCGGCGCGCTCGAAGTCCCACCGGAAAAGAAGGACGCCTATCGCGAATCGTTCCCGTCCATGCTCCGCCTGCTAAAGGCGCTTCATGATGCCGGCGTCACCATTGTTCCCGGTACCGACGCCCTCGCCGGCTATATGCTCCACCACGAGCTCGAGCTTTACGTTCGCGCCGGCATTCCCGCCGCCGAAGTTCTGCGAATGGCCACGCTCACTTCCGCCGAAGTGATGGGAGCAAACAAAGACCGCGGCATCATCGCCGCCGGGAAATTGGCCGACCTGGTCCTGGTCGAGGGCGACCCCACGAAAAACATCCGGGATCTCGATAAGCTGACCGCCGTCATCAAAGCCGGCAAAATCCATGATCCGGCGGCGATCGAGAAAGCGCTCGGCATCACGCCAGGAAAGTGACGAGTGACGTGTGACCCGCCGCGGCGGGTCACATGCCACATTCTTGCGGCCAATGGCCGCAAGCCTTAGCCGTTCGGTTTCTTGGCGTCTTTCTTGGACTTGGCGTCGCGCTGGGCCTGCTCGTCGGCTTCGTGTTGCTTCGCACTTTCCGGCGACATGATCTCGTAACTGGTGAGCATCGCCTTGCCGCCCGTCATGCGGTAGACAAACGCTTCCACGGCCAGGCCGCGGTCGTAGGTCGAGTCGTACTTCAGCTTCACGTCGGTCGCGCCGTTGTTGGTGTTGAATCCCCAGCTGCGTTTGGTGGCGCTCTTGAATTGGCCCCAGACCCCTTTTACTCGAACGAAGGTCGCAACGGTGTCCTCGGCGGATTTGTTGCGGAAATTCGCGTGCGACTCGTCGTAGATCGCCTTGAATTCATCGGCGTTCCAGTGCTGATGGAACCGGTCGATCTCCGCCTCGGCCGCTTTGGTGTCCTTTTTCAGGCCGCAGCCCGAGAAGGCGAGAATCAAGGAAAACGCTGCGCCCGCGACGAATGACAAATGCTTCATAGGATTGCGAACGTTTATCATTTTCGCTGGTTCGCTGTCGAGGCGATCGCCAGGAACGTTTCGAGGTCGGGCGCCGCTGACTTCTGCCAGCCAGACACGCCGGCGCAGGGAATCTGAACAAGGAACGGCGATCTGAAATCGCCGGCGATTAAAACGGCGGTTCCAAACCGCCGCTCCTTGAAGCTCACAATGGTCGCAAGCGCTTGATTCACCAGATCCGAACACACCCTTTCGAAAGCTGGAAAAGGGAACCGGAAGATCAGGCGTGGGACGTTAGCGTCCGGCAGCAGCCTTCGAATTCGAGCGCTGGTCCCAGTCTTTACGCAAGACTTTCATCTCGGCGCTCAAAGCCAAAAGGCGGGCGGTCACACCCTTATATTTTTTCGTGGTCCCGTTGACGGTGCGATTGACTACGCCCTGGCCGACCAGGCCCTGAAGCTTTTCGTAAGCCCGCAGACGGAGCATTTCTTCGCCTCCACTGGCTGCGTTCCGCTCCCGCAGATTGGCCAGGATGATCTCGAACAATGGCTTGAACTCGAACGACGCCTTGGAGGAAAGCACGGCCACCAACTCCTCCGTGATATTATCCGGCATTCGACGCGAAAAAGAGGCACCAGATGGTTTGGACATCGTTGATCCTAGCACAGATCGGGAAAAAAACGAGAGCCGTAAGGCAAAGCCTGCGGAAAAAGCGGTCGAAAGAGGCGCCGGGAGCTGCCACCCGATGAAGGCGGCAGCTCACAGCCGGGCGCGTTAAATCTTTCGGCCGCTGATACTTGCGGAAAACCTAATCTATTTCTTGCGGGTGTAGCTGATCTCCATGGACTTCGCTTCGCCCTGGCCGCGATCTTCGAAGTACTCCATCGCCATGTGGTCCTTGTCAGTAAACTTGATCAATTCGCGGACCTTCGATTTCATTCCGGGCATCATCTCGAACTCGCCGGTGTAGGTGATGGTCTTGCTCGAGGCGTCGTAGGTGCCCTCGGTGATGTAAATGCCGGTCCCCATATTATCGACCCAGCCGGAAACGAATTTTTGCTTCACATTGTCGTAGCCGTCCATCGACATGCCCTGGAACTTCATCTCCTTCGGTTTGCCATCGGCGCCTGGCATTTTGAAGTTGCCCGAGTAATCGCCAGTGACGTAGCGGCCGTCCATGACGGCTTTTCTGATCGCCGTCCCTTTTGATTCGGTCGGGCTTCCTTTCGGATCCATCCACATTTTGACGACATAACTCCAGGTGCCGGCGGTGGAGGCCAGGAGCTTGTGATTGTCGTTCAGCTGAGAGAGCTCCATCATTTTTTTCATCTCCTCAGCACTCGGCGCGGTAGACGCCGTGGTGGTCGTCGCCGCCGCCGTGGCTGGAGTCATGGCGGCAGCAGCCGCTGGACTGGAGGCGGATTTGGTGGAGTCGGGAGCCGTCTTGGCCGAGGGCGTCTGGGCAAAAGCGAGCCCGGCGGCCACGAACAAGAGGGTCAGTGATTTTAGGGTTGTGGTTAGGATGTTCATGGGCGGGATTCTGCCGAGGCCAATTGGGGACCGTCAAGCTTAAGAAAGCGAACCGGAGTCACTTCCACCAGCGGGCCCGCCGGGCCAGGCCGGGATCCCTCGTTAGCCTGAAGACCGATCAGCCGAGGCTAATAAACGTCGCGGCGATAACGTTTTTGCGACCGGAGATTGGCCACATATTCCGCGGCCGCTTCCCGGCTCATGCCGCCGTGTTCCCGCACGATCTCGTGCAGGGCGGCGTCAACGTCGGGCGCCATGCGCTCGGCATCGCCACAAACATAAAGATAGGCGCCCTCCTCGAGCCATGACCAGATCTCGCGGCCGGCTTCGAGCATCCGGTGCTGGACATAAATTTTGTGGGCTTGATCGCGCGAAAAAGCGGTGTCCAGTCGCGTCAGGAACCCGGAAGAGGCGCCGACCGCCCATTCCAGTTCGTGATAGAAATTGGCGGCGCGCCGCTGTTCGCCGAAGAAAAGCCAGTTGCGCCCGCTGGCCCCGACGGCCTGGCGTTCCTGGAGAAAGGCGCGATACGGCGCGAGGCCGGTGCCGACGCCAATCATGATGATCGGCGCGCCATGATCGTCGGGCAGGCGGAAATGCCTGGCGGTGTGAATGAAGACCGGGACGCGCGTCCCTTCATCGATCCGGTCGGAGAGGAAGCTGGTGCAAACGCCTTTCCGCGTCCGGCCGTGGCTCAGGAACTCGACGTTCGTGACCAGCAAATGGGCGGCTTCCGGGTAACGCTTGAGACTGGAGGCGATGGAATAGAGGCGCGGCTGGAGTTTTGAGAGAAGGCCGGCGAATTCCGTGGGCGAAAATTTGTTTCGCAGCTCCGGGTATTCGATCAAGAAATCGACGACGTGGCGTCCCCAGAGATACGAATCGAGCTTCGCCCGCTGGTTCGGGTCGCAATACTCGAGAAGGAACCGGGCCGCCGGGATCCGTTCGGCGACGCTTTGGACAAATTGGCGCGATGGCGTGGTGATGGTGCGATCGCGCAGCAAGACCGCGCGCAACGAGCTGGCTTCGCCGGTCGCGCCGGTGACCTCCTCGGCGCCGTTGAATCCGATCAGGGAGAGGATTTCGTCAACCAGCTCCGGCGCGTTGGCTGGGAAAATCCCGAGCGAATCGCCAACCTCAAAGACCAGACCCGAGTCCTCGAGGGAAAACTCGTAATGGAAGGTGGCCTTTTCCGAGCCGGGCCCGGAGAGCGCGCGCCGGGCCTGGAGCGGCGCAGGGAACGGTTTCTTTCGCGAGAAGACGGGGACAGGTCGGGCGGGCGGTGCCGTTTCGGTAAACATGATCCAGAGAATCCTAACTCAACGGCTACCCATTTTCTTTCCCACAACGAGGAGAAGCCTAGCAAAGTCTGGGGTAAACCTCCAGCTTTTCCATTGTTCGCCGGGGAATCTACGGAAGCGAGCTGCTGATTTTCCAGACCAGGCCGCCCGGGAGGGCGCCCAGCAGGAGAACCAGGCCAGCCAGCAAGGCGATGGAGAGTCTTTGCAGAAAATCCACTTTGAGAACGGGGGTGTCGCCCACGCTCTGGTCGACAAAAATTACCTTCAAAACCAACAGGTAATAATAAAAGGAGATGAGGCTCCCGAAGAGCGCGAGCGCGACGAGCCAGAGCAGCCCATGGTTGCCGCCCGCGCCCAGCGCGACACTAAACAAGTAAAATTTGCCAAAGAATCCCGCGAGCGGGGGCAGCCCGGCAAGGGACAGCATGAAGATCGCCATGCATCCGGCGAGCCAGGGCGAGCGAGACCGGAGCCCGGCGAAATGGGGAAAATCATCGCCGCCCGTTTCGCGGCGGACCAGCCCGACGACGGCGAACGCGCCGACCAACGTAAAGGCATACACCATGGTGTAGAACAAGGTGGCGCTGAATCCCGCGCGCCCGCCCGCCACGAGTCCGAGCAGAGTGTAACCGGCGTGGGCAACGGCCGAGTAGGCCAGCAGGCGGCGCACGTTGGATTGAGCGAGCGCGACGAGGTTTCCGACGAGGATCGACAAAGCCGCCAAGACAGCGAGCAGCGGCGCCCAGCCTGCCACCATCGCATGCCAGCCAGCGTCTCCTCGAAGGGGTCCAAAGCCCACCAGGACGATTTTTCCAAGGACAACGAACGACGCCACTTTGGATCCCGAGGCGATGAATGCGGCGGACGGAACTGGCGCCCCCTGGTAGGTGTCCGGCGCCCAGAGGTGGAAAGGCGCGGCGGCAATCTTGAAGGCGAAGCCGATCAGCGTCATGACAATCCCGGCGGCGAGCAGCGGCGAGACCGCACCGAGTTTCGGCGCGATCGCGGCGAGACTCGTGCTACCCGCCATTCCGTAGACGAGACTAATCCCGAAAAGCGTGAACGCGCTCGCTGTGCTCCCGAATAGAAAATACTTCAGACCCGCTTCGGCGGAACGAACATCGGTCCGGTCGAAACCAGCCAGGACATAGAGCGACAGGCCAGTCAGTTCGAGGCCGATGAAAATGAGGAGCAATTCTTCGCTGCCGACCAGCAGCATCAGTCCGACCGTGGCGAGGAGAAGAAGCGCGAGGTATTCGCCATGATGAGGAAACGACCCGTGGCTGCGGGCGAGGATCACGGTGAAAAAGGCGAGCGCCAGGCAAATGATTTTGAAAAGGGACGTCAGCGGCGTGATCACGAGCATGCCGTTCAACAGCACCGCTTCCCCCGGCAAAAGGAGAACAGCGGCGGTGGCGAAAAGGAGCCCCGCCGCGGCGACTGCTGAACACATTCCAGGCGTCCGGCCCCTGATCAATCCAAGCGCCAGAACGGCAAGCGCCGTACCGACGACGACCGCTTCGGGCGCGGCCAGGCGAAGGATTTCGAAATAGTTCATGGCTTCAACCACCGCATGGCCTCAACCGCGGGCAGAATGCGATCGAGCAGGACTTTCGGATAAAGGCCCACCGCCAAAGTGGCGAACATCAGCAGGCCGGCTCCCCATTTTTCCGCCGCGGTAATAGCGGACTGTTCGTCAAAGTCGGGATCGAGCGGCACCCGGCCTTGCTGGGTATGGACGGACGAATGCGGCTCCGCGAAGAACGCCTTTTTCAAGGCGCGCAAGGTAAACGCGGCCACCAGGACCATGCCGGCGCCGGTGATCAGCACCGCCCATGGAAATGCCTTCCAGGCTCCCAGCAGGATGGTGATCTCCGCGGCGAACCCGCTGAAGCCGGGGATGCCCATGGAAGCGGCGGAAGCGATGACGAAGGAAAACGCGGCAAACGGCAGGGCGTGGCTCAAGTTCATCCCGGAGAGCGTGTCGAGATCGCGCGTATGAGTGCGCCGATAAACCATTCGACCGGCCACGGCGAAGAGAAGGGCTGCGATCACGCCGTGCGAAAACATTTGCAGGACCGCTCCGCCCACGCCGAGCGCGTTTGCCGTCGCCAGGCCCAGCAGGACGAAGCCCATGTGGCTGACGCTCGAATAGCCAATGACGAATTTGAGGTCGCGCTGGCGCAACGCTACTGCCGCGGCATAAACGATTCCGATCACGCCGAGGACCGCGATCCATTTGCTCCATTGGTGGAAACCCTGTGGGAAAAGATTCATCGCCACCCGCAAGGCGCCGTAAGCGCCCAGTTTCATGACGATGCCGGCGAGCAACATCGAACCAGCGGTCGGCGCAGCGACGTGGCCGGTCGGCGCCCAGGTGTGGAACGGCCAGATGCCCGCGAGCACGGCGAACCCGAGAAACAAAACGGGGAAGACCCAGGACTGAAAATGAGGCGTGAACTGAAGCTGGGCGAGCCGATGCAAATCAAGGCCTCCCGCCGTCGTGTAAATGGCAATAATCCCAAGAAGGACGAGAGCACCGCCCAGGAAGGAATAAAGGGACAGCTTCATCGCGCCGTATTCCTTGTTCGTCGAACCCCAGATCGCGATGAGGAAGTATTTCGGAACGATCACCAGCTCGTAAAAGACGAAAAGGAGAAAGAGATCGGCGCTGAGAAAAACGCCGTAGGAGCCGCCCACTACGAGCAGCAACCAGAAGAAGAATTCGTTAGGGCGTTCCTCGACGTCCCAGGAAAACAGGATGGCGCTCACCGCCGTCAGACCAGTGACGAGACACATCGTGAGGCTGATGCCGTCGACAGCGAGATGATAGTCAAACCCAAGCGCCCGGATCCATGGAAGCTGGACGATGGTCTTAAAGGTTGCGTGGTCGGTGGCGGTGAAAAACGCGTCCAGGCTGACCGCGAATCCGGCCACCGCGGTAAGCAGCCCCATCCAACGGGCCAGCATGGGCGGCAGAAAGAGGAGCAGAAGCGCGCCCAGGAAAGTGAGGTAAATGGTCCAGGCGATCATCGATGGTTACGTGCGCGATAGGGGGGCGCTTTCTCGCGCACGTGAAACCCGATTTCTCGGGCTGGTTTCTGCGGCGGCGCCATCAACTGCCGGATGGCTTCGAGGATCGCGCCGATCTTTTCGTCATGCTGGCCGACACGTCTCTCGAGTTCGGCGAATCTCCGAGCTAACTCCCGATTCGTCTCGATCGTTTCGCGCAGCTTCACGAAGGCGCGCATGATCACGATGTTGACCTTCACCGCGCGTTCGCTTTTTAAGACGCTCGACAACATCGCGACGCCTTGTTCGGTAAAAGCATAGGGACGATACGTGAAATGCTTGCCCTGTTTTAAGGTCACAAATTGTGACCTTAGAGACCGCGACTCTTCCGCGGTAAGTTGAAACATGAAGTCCCCGGGGAACCGGGCGGCGTTGCGCTTGACCGCCTGATTAAGCACCTTGGTTGCGACGCCGTACAAGGCCGACAGCTCGGAATCGAGGATGGTTTTCTGGCCTCGCAAATACAGGATGCTCTGCGCAATTCGAGCGACTGGAATGAGTTCTTGGCTCATGACAGTTCAGGCAAACAGCCGCGTCATCTGCATGACGGCGCTGTTGAAGATGTTGAAGACGAATTGCGGGGCGATGCCGACGGCGAACATCAGCAGGCTAATCGGGACGATGACGAGCTTTTCCCGGCCCAAGAGTTCCGGAAAAGCGCTGCAGCTTTCGGCGAGCGGACCGCTGAAGAGCAGTTGGATCGCGCGCAGGAAAGTGATCGCGGTAAAGAGCAAACCCAGGACAGCGACCGCGGTTGGGATCATTGCCAGGCTAAACGCCCCCTTGAAGATGAGGAACTCGCCGATGAAGCCGTTGAGCCCCGGCAAGCCCAGCGAGGAAAACATGGCCACAGCCATCCAGCCGCAGAGCAACGGAGTTCGTTGCATCAATCCGCCAAAATCGTGAAGGCCGCGTGAGCCGCGCCGTTCCTCCAGGAGCCCGACGAAATAAAAGAGCGCCGCCGCGGTGATGCCGTGATTGAAGATTTCCAGGAACACGCCGCTCAAGGCCGCCTGGATTTCAACCACGGGCCGCGCCGTGGCCGAGCTCACGGCGAACAAGGCGAGCAGACAATAACCCAGATGGTTGATCGAAAGATAAGCGACCATTCGTTTCAGATCCGACTGGGCCCACGCGGCCAGCGAAGCGAAGACGATGGAGCAAACCGCAAGTCCGAGCAGCCATGGCCCAAGCGCCTGGATTTCCCGGGGGAAAAGCGGGAGCAAGAGACGGATAAACCCGTAAACGCCCATTTTCGAAAGGACGCCAGTCAGGACCATCGAGACGCTGGTCGGCGCCGCTTCGTAGGCATCGGGCAGCCAGGTGTGAAAGGGAAAGAGCGGGACCTTGACGGCGAGTCCAAGGAAAATTCCGGCGAAAGCGAGCCAGCCGAGCCGCCCGGTCAGCAACGGCGCGCTACGGGCCAGCTCAGTCAGGCGGGCGAAGTCGAAGCTGCCTTTCGCGAAATAAATGCCGAGAAAGGCGAGCAGCATCGCGACGCTGCCGAGGAAGGTGTAGAGGAAGAATTTGGTCGCAGCCCAATCTCGATTCGGCCCGCCCCAGATTTTGATGAGGAGAAAGCCCGGGACCAGGCTCATCTCGTAGAAGAGGAACCAGAGGACGAAATTGTGCGCGGTGAAATTCCCGTAGAGCGCCGCCTGCATGACGAGGAGAAGCGCGCAGGCGCCGCGACTCATTCGTTGGGCGAGAAACGCGAAGGGGAAAATAAGCGAGGCGAGAATAACGAGGAGAAGGCTTAAGCCGTCGATTCCGACGAGATATTCGGCGCCGATCGAGGGAATCCAGGCGTGGCGCTCGACGAACTGGAGCCCGGCATTCCCGGTCTGGAAGTTTCGCCACAAAAGAAACGCGACTCCGGCCGACAACACGTTGAAGCCGAGCGCGACGCCGCGAGCCGCATTCGGCCGGACGACGCTGACCAAAAGCGCGCCGATCAGCGGCAACAGGATGAGAATGGTGATCAGGCCAGCCATGCGTAGAAAAGAAGCAGCGCCACGACGGCGACAGCGACCGCGCCGAGATAAACCTGGACCTGTCCGGAGTGGAATCGTGACATCAGCCGGCCAATCCCGCGAGCTCCAGCGGCGCCACCATCGGCGCCGGCGTTGATCCCGTGCTCATCGAAGCCCGCCGAGAATCCGCCGAACATTCGCCCGATTCCGCCGACGGCCCGGACGAGGCCGTCCCAAAAGAATCGATCCAGCCAACTCGAAACAAGGGCGGCTGTCTTGCTCAGCGCGATGACGGTGTGGGCGTAAAGTTCGTCCAGCCACATCTTGTTTTCGAGAAACCTGAACAGCACGGGCTGCACTTGCTGGAGCGGATCGGTGACACCGGCCCGGCGATACATCAAAACGCCCAGACCAATCCCCGCTGCGACCAGTCCGAGCGAAATGAACAGCATCGGCTGGATCAGCCGTCCGAAATCAACTTCTGCCGGTTCGCCGGACAGATAGCTATGCAACCACGGCCAGGCCGGAGTCAGAATCGCGCTGAGGCCGATCGTGCAAAGAGCGAGCACGATGAGCGGCCGCGTCATGACCGCCGGGCTTTCGTGCGCCGCCTCCGTCGTGCGCCGGTTGCCGAAGAAGACGTAGATCATCTGTCGCGTCATGTAGAGCGCGGTCAGAACGACCCCGGCCATCATGAGGTAATGCGGGACGGATGATTTTGGCCAATGACTGGTGGCGTGCAGAATTTCCTCCTTCGTCCAGGCGCCGGCGAAAAACAGCGGCACACCGCTCAGTGCCATCATGCCAATGGCGTAAGTGACGAAGGTGATCGGCATGATCTTTCGCAGGCCTCCCATTTTCCGGATGTCCTGCTCGTGATGGCAGCCGTAAATGACGGAGCCGGATCCCAGGAACAACAGCGCTTTGAAAAAACCGTGGGCCAGCAAATGCATGATGCCGGCCGCCACCCCGCCGACGCCAAGCGAAACCATCATCAGGCCAAGCTGCGAAACGGTGGAATAAGCCAGGATGCGCTTGATGTCCGCCTGCGCGATGGCGATAAGCGCGGCCATCAGCGCGGTGATGACGCCGATCCAGACCACGACCGTCAGCGACGTGGTTACGCCATCGATTGCCCCTAACAAGAAGATCGGATAAACACGGGCGACGAGGAAAACACCGGCTGCGACCATCGTGGCCGCGTGGATCAACGCGCTCACCGGCGTCGGACCCTCCATCGCGTCCGGCAACCAGACGTGGAGCGGGAACTGGCCCGACTTGCCAACGGCACCGGAGAAGATCAGCAGCGCGATGAAAGTCGCACTCGACCCGATCGCGAGCAGGCCCGCTGCTTCGAGGCAGCCCTTGCCGCCGTCATAAAACAGGAGCGTGCCGGCATCGTGATAGAGCCAGAGCATTCCGAGAAAGAACCCGAGATCGCCAATCCGCGTCGTGATAAAGGCTTTCCTGGCGGCGGCGGCGGCACTCGGTTTGTGAATCCAAAAACCGATAAGCAGGTAGGACGCGAGGCCGACCAGCTCCCACGAAACAAAGAGGAGGAGGAGGCTGTTCGCGATGACGACGCCGAGCATCGCGGCGGAAAAAAACGAGAGGTAGGCAAAGAACCGAGTAAAGGCCTTGTCGTCCGCCATGTAGCCTTTGCTGAAAACGAAAATCCAAAGACCCACGAAGGTGATCATGACGAGCATTCCGGCCGCGAGCGGGTCGATGACCCAGCCGATCCGGACGGACTGTTCGCCAAACGTGAACCAGGTAAAGTTGTTAACCAGGCGGCGGCCCGGCTCTTCGAGCGTCGGAAGAAAGGCAGAGATCGCCAGGACGAGGGCGATCAACTGACCCAGGATGGCGAGAGCCCCTGCCGCGGTACGGCGTGAGTTCGCGATACTCAAAATGAGAAGCGAAGCCGCCAGCGGCACGGCCGGAACCAGCCAGAGATTGAGGACGATCCAGCTCAATTTTCTATTGCTCCGCCCAGGAGTTTCACGTTCAAGCTTCCGCCGCTAAAGAGCATTTCATCTAACGCTGCTTCCATCTGGTCGGAAGAGAGACCGCCGTCGTGTCCGCTTTGCAATAGATACTGCGCGCACCGCCGCATCAGTTCCTTGATAAAAGCCGCGCTCGCTTTTGTTGTCTTTTGCACGATCGCTTCCGCGACGTCATTCGGGACGCTCAAACCATAGGAGTAAAGCTGGATCAGTTTCCGGCGACCGGCTTCATCGGGGAGTGGGAATTCGATTGCCTGGTCGATACGCCCTGGGCGCGAGGCGAGGGCGGCTTCAAGCTGGTCTGGGCGATTTGTGGTTAGGACGAATAGGACGGCAGCATCCTCTCGCAATCCGTCCATCTCATTTAACAATCGATTGAGCAGGCTCTCTTCGCAGGCACTGCGCATCTCTTCGCGTGCGCGCGCAATGAGATCAACATCTTCGATCACGACCATGGCGGGCTGGAGGAAACGCGCGAGCTGAAAGTATTCGTCCAGCAAGCCGACTTGCTCGGCCGTGATTAATAAGGTGGTGTGGTTTGCCAGCTGGCTTGCCAGGTAGTGAATCGTGTGAGTTTTCCCCGTGCCCGGGGGTCCGTAGAAGAGGAGGCCTTTTTTGATCGCCATGCCCAAACTTCGCAACCGTTCGCGTTGGGAAATGAATTCGGTAACATTGCGTTCGAGAAGTTTGAGCGTTTTTTCCGGCAAGATAACTTCATTACGCTTGACGGAACGCAGCCTATGGACCTTGACGCTCCCGGCCTTGCCCGAGTACGAGCCCGTGGCTTCGAGCGAGATGACCTTGCCCCGGTAAGACCCGGCTTCATTGACCAGCTTCTCCACCCGATCAAGGAAGGTACGGGACAGTTGCAGGCCCTCCTCGCCCGGGGGCACGGCGATCTCGACGTGCATTCCTTCACTGCGACCGAAGCGTTCCGCCGGGGTAAGCAATGCGGCGAAACGAGTCTCCTGATTCGACGCCAGCCATAGTCCCTGTTTCAGGCAGCGCGTGGGAAGGACGTCGCCGATATCTATTTCATTGTGCTGGAGCGGCCCTATCAGGACCGGATAGTTTTCATCCTGCAAGAGGTGAGGAACGGTGAGCGTCTCATGGACGTACTGAGAGTGAACCCCGATCAAGTCCGCCTGATAGGATTGGTCAAAAACCCGATTCAACGCTTGTTGTAAATCGACTCGAGCGGTGGCGGGGAAGGTACGAGTGGCGGTAACCAAATTCTCCAAAGCCAGGCTCCCGAAATGTTTCTGGAGAGCTGAACGCGTGGAGATGCCGGTCGTCTTGCGTTTTTTCGTCACGGATTATCCCCTCATCGAATTCAGCTTGTGTACGTTGGTGGTTCGGTAATGCCGGTAAACGGCGATAACCAGCGCGAGGCCGACGGCGGCTTCGGCCGCGGCAATCGCAATCGAAAAGATGGCGACCATCACGCCGGTCGGGTTTTGCGGTTCGGGGCCGAACCGCCAGAAGGCGATGAAATTCAAATTCGCCGCCGCGAGCATGAGCTCGATCCCGATGAGGATGAAAATGGCGTGTTTGCGGCTGAGCGCGGCGAGGAGGCCGATTGAGAACAACGCGGCGGAGATAACAAGACAGAGTTGGAGAGTGGGCGTCATCGCTTTTCCTCCATGACGAGAACGAGCGCTCCGATTAAAGCGGCGGTGAGCAACAGGCCGACGCATTGGAGCGGCCAGACGTAGCTGGTCATGAGCGCTTCACCGATTTGTTTCACGGTGAGCGGTTCGATCGCGGGCGCGGCCACAGAAGTGGCGGGCGTCTTGAAAATCGTCCAGATCAAACCGGCAAACACCGCGAGCGCGACCAGCGCGCCGCCCCAGTTAAAACCGCCGGTGTTCTCTTCTTCGCGCCGGGTGAGCAGGATCGTGAAAACGACCAGGACCGCGACGGCGCCGACATACACGAAGACCTGCACCAGCCCCACGAATTCCGCGCCGAGCAGGAAATAAAAGAGAGCCAGGCCGAGGAACGCCGCGACGAGGCAAAGGGCGGCGTGGATCAGCTTGCGCAAACAGGCCGCGGCCAACGCGCCCGAAAGGGTGAAGATCGCGATGAAAATGAAAGCGGCGGCGCTCATTCGGCGAAACGATAGGTGCGCGTGCTGAGATTCTTCCCGGTCCGGAGAAAACGGGAGAGCGCCAGGTAAACCACCAGCAAAATCCCGAGCGACCAAACCCAGCGCAGGAAGCTTTCCCGCTGATAATGCCAGGCCGCCGCCGCCACGATGCAGGTAAACGCCATCGGCATCATGAATTTCCAGGCGAAATTCATGACGTGATCCACGCGCATGCGGGGCAGGGTTCCGCGGATCCAGACGAAAACGAAGAGCAGCACCGAAAGCTTGGCGAAGAACCAGACGTAGGAAGGGACGAACTCAAGGAACGGCAGCGGCGCATGCCAACCACCGAGAAAGAGCGTCACCGCCAGGCCGCTGACCGCGAACATGCCAAAATATTCCGCGAGGAAAAAGATGGCGTACTTGAAGCCGGAGTATTCGGTCATGTGGCCGGCGACGATTTCCGATTCACCTTCCGGCACGTCGAACGGCGTTCGATTCGATTCCACCAGCCCCGAAACGAAGAAAAGAAGAAAAGCCGCGGCGCCCCACGGCGTGAAGACAAACCAGCGCGGAATGAAGCCGTAGGCATACCCGGCCTGGGCCGCGACGGTCGCGTCGGCGGAAAGCGCGCCGACGATCATCACCACCGGCAGCACGGTAATGATGAGCGGCAATTCGTAGCTGACCATTTGGGCAATCGCCCGCATGGCGCCAAGCATCGAGAACTTGTTGTTGCTCCCCCAGCCCGCCATGAACACCGCCAGCTCCGTGGCAGAGCCGACCGCGAAGAAAAACAGAATCCCGCCGTCGATCGAGAACGCGGTCATGTTCCGGCCATAGGGAATCACGCCGAGCGCGAGAATGGCGGGCGCGGCCATCATAATGGGGGCGAGGAAATGGACGACCTTGTCCGCGCGATCTGGAACGATGTCTTCCTTGATCAGGAGCTTGATGCCGTCAGCCACGGGCTGGAAGAGTCCGAATGGCCCGACCCGATTGGGCCCGTACCGGTTCTGGATTCGCCCCAAAATTTTTCGCTCCAACACCGAGATCAACGCGAAGAGCGTCATGAACACGCCAAGCACGGCGGAGATGTTGATCAGGCTCGACGCAATCGCCTGGACCCATTCCGGCGCCGAAGAAATGAACCCGAACGAGAGCAGCCAGCTCTTTAGCGAAACAAAAGCCTGATCGACGGAACTGGCGCTCATCGCTGTGAAGGAAAGCGGTGAGCGATTACTTAGGCAAGACCGAATGCGCTGCCGAAGCGGCTACTCCAAATCGGCCAGGTCGGCAAGATCCTGCGGGCGGCCAACCGCGCGCTGGTTCTGAATGAGATGCTGCTTGCTCAGGAGGAAAACCGGAATTCCATCAATCTCGGCCGCAATCTTATCTCCAAAGGCGTCGTCACTGCTAACGCCGCTCAAACTGGTCAATACGTCGATGCGACTCGGAGGCTGGCCAAGTTGAATCACCTGGTCACCTTCGGCAAAATCAACCGGGGTGAATTTTGACCCGGCGAAACCGAATTCACGGAACAATTCGACCAAGGCCGCGGCGTTGCTTTTTGAGGGACGAACCAAGACATCCAGATCTCCGGTGTTGCGAGGGCGACTGTGGAACGCCAGGCAATGCGCCCCGACCACGAGATACTCAACGCCTCGGGCGTTTAACAATTCGAGAAACTCTCTCAAGTCGCTGCTCAGGATCATGGCTCGAAAGCTCGACGCAGATTTTCAGGCGTTCGTTGCCCGTCAGTTTCTTGTAATAATCGCGGTCCGCCTTCTCGGCTTCCGCGAAGGTGGCAAACTTTCGGACTTTTTTCTCCACCCTCAAAGCATAGGCGAAGCGAGGCTTTTTCCGAAGACAAATCACGCAGCTGGGGACGGAGTGGATTGACGAGTGGTGCAGTCTTCGTTTTGATCCACAAAGAATGACTGACAGAATGGGTCTGACGCGGCAAGGTACGTGTAATAGTTAGCCGAGCATGAAGACCGATCCCTATCTGTTTCTCGCCATCTTCGCCGGGGTCGCGCTCGTTTTTCCGTTGATGCCGCTGGCGCTGGCGTGGGTTTGGAGGCGGTTTCTCCAGCCGCCGAAACCGGGGCCGCAAAAGAACGCGACTTATGAATGCGGGATGGAATCGATCGGCGAATCGCAGATCCAGTTTCAATCGCAGTATTATCTCTACTGCATCATCTTCCTGATCTTCGACGTGGAAGCGGTGTTCCTCGTTCCTTTCGCGGTGGCGTTCACGGGATTGCCGTTCGGAGCGTTCGTCGCGATCCTGGTTTTCCTGCTCCTCCTTTTGGAAGGACTCGTTTGGGCGTGGAGCAAAGGCTGCCTGGATTGGGCGCGGATTAGAAAGGCAGCATGAGCGAAGGGATCGACGAGGGACTTCGGAGCGAGCTGCAGAAACGCGGCGTCTGGGTGACTTCGACCCAGGAACTTTACAATTGGGGCCGGCGCAATTCGATCTGGCCGCTCCAGTTCGGCCTGGCCTGTTGCGCGATTGAGATGATTGCGACGGCGGCGTCCCGGTACGACCTGGCGCGCTTTGGCGGAGAAGTTTTTCGGCCTTCGCCGCGCCAGGCCGATCTCATGATCGTGGCCGGCACCGTGACCAAGAAAATGGCGCCTCAGATCGTGCGGCTCTACAACCAGATGCCGGACCCGAAATACGTCATCTCGATGGGCGCGTGCGCGATTTCGGGCGGGCCGTTCAAGCAGGGTTATAACGTTCTGAAAGGAATCGACCGCTACATTCCAGTCGACGTTTACATTCCGGGTTGCCCGCCGCGGCCAGAAGCATTGCTGCACGCCTTCATGGAACTGCAGCGCAAGATCAAGGAGCAGGAGCTGACCGGAAAGAACAAGGCTCCGCATCTCAATCGCGCGCAGCCGAGCGAATTCCCAGTCCCTGATTTCGGCGCGCACGATCTCGAACCGCCGAATAATCCGGATATTTTTCGTCCGCCGAAATTGGAACGTGCCTAGGTGGATCGAGCGCTCCGCGCTCGATGACGCAATGAAAGCAATGCAACCCACTCACACAGATCGCGCGGCGTAGCGCGCGATCCACCTATGGAAACGCTGGAGGAGATCAAGGCGCGCGCGGAAGCGGCGGTGCCGGGGGCGAAAATCGAGATCGTTCCTAACGCGGCCGTTGCGATCCAGTCATCGCTGCTTCTCGATCGCGAACATGCCCTGGCCGTGGCCGAATTCCTTCGGGACGATCCGGCGCTGAAGCTGGATCACTGCTCAAACGTAACCGGCGTCGACTGGCTGGATCGCAAGGTGACGAAGAAGGTGAAGGTCAAAAAAATCGTCGAGGGCGCGGAAAAGGAAGTCGAGGAGACGCAGAAAGAATTCTTTCCCGGTTATCTCGAGGCGGTTTATCACCTTTTCTCGGTTACGCTGAAACACGGACCGTTGATTATCCGCCTGCGGACTCCCGATCGAGACGCCGGCGCGCAGTTGCCGTCGCTGACCTCAGTCTGGCGAAGCGCAGAATTCCAGGAGCGGGAGATCTTCGATCTCTACGGGATCAGGTTCGACGGCCATCCCGATCTCCGGCGCATTTTGATGTGGGACGAGTTCGAAGACTTCCCGATGCGGAAAGATTTCCGGGAGCCGGACGACTACGAGTACGAGCCGACGCCGCACGACGAAGTGCTGGAGAAAGCGAAGGAGCATTATTCGCCGCGGCCGCAATTGGATGGGGCGGAGGCGCTCCGCGCCGGCGTGAGTGGTGATCAGTGAATGGGGAATCAAGGATGAGCTCGACGGGATATCACGAACTGGAAGAAGCGCCGCCGCCGATGACGAGCCGCATCGAGGGCGACCTGATGGAGATCTCGATGGGGCCGCAACATCCCTCCACCCACGGCGTTTTCCGGATGAACGTCGCGCTTGATGGTGAGGTCGTTCGCAAACTGAAACCGGTCTTTGGTTATTTGCATCGAAACCATGAAAAGATCGGCGAAAACACGAGCTATCTCGGCTCGATGCCATACACGGACCGGCTCGATTATTTTTGCTCGATGACCAACAACTGGGCCTACGCGCTCAGCGTCGAGAAACTCGCCGGAATCGAAGTGCCCGAACGCGCCGAATACCTGCGGATCATCCTGGCGGAACTGACCCGGCTGCAAAACCACGCCTCTCTGCTCGGCTTTCTTCTCAGCGACATGGGCGCCTGGGGCACGCCGCTCATGTACGCGTTCCGCGAGCGGGAGAAAATTCTCGACCTGTTCGAATCGCTCTCCGGCTCGCGGATGATGTGCGACTACATGCGCTTCGGCGGGTGCCGGGTTGACGCCGGAGCTGATTGGCTGGCCCGGGCGAAGAAGATCGTCGACGCCTTTCCGCGGTTTCTCGATGAGTTCGAAGAATTGATTGTCTCGAACGAGATCGTGGTCGCGCGCACCCAGGAGATTGGCAAACTTTCGGCCGACCTGGCGATCAGCGCCGGGATCACCGGACCGATGCTGCGGGCGAGCGGGGTTAATTACGACCTGCGCAAAGTGGACGGCTACGGGCTCTATCCGCGCTTCAAATTCCGGGTGCCGCTGGGCGACCATGGGGATTGCTACGATCGCCTGATGATGCGCGCGCTCGAAATGCGCGAAAGCATCGGCATTCTCAACCAGGCGTTTGCGCAGATCCCGGAAGGTCCAATCATGAATCCGAAGGTAAAAGTGCGCGCTTTCCGTCCGCCGGTCGGCGAGGCCTATGGGCGGATCGAGGGGCCCAAAGGCGAGCTCGGCTTTTATTTAATTAGCGACGGAACCCCAAATCCCTACCGCTACCGCGTCCGCCCACCGAGCTTCATCAACCTGACCGTGCTCGAGGACATGTGTCTCGGCCACACCGTCGCGGACGTGATGGTTATTCTTGGCAGCGTCGATATCGTCATGGGAGAAGTAGATCGCTAATCATGATCGGCACCGGCGTTCTCAAAGGCATGGCGGTCACGGCGAAGAATTTCGTCGGGAGTTACTTCGACAAGGAGCGGCTCATCACGGTGCAATATCCGGAGGAGCGCAGCCCGTTGCCGGAAAACTACCGGAACTTCCCGTTCCTGGTTTACGACAAGGAGCCGGAAGCGGGGCTGCGCTGCGTGGCCTGCAAGATTTGCGAAAAGGAATGTCCGCCGCAGTGCATTTACATCGTCAAGAGCGACGACAAGAAGCCCGATTACATGGGCAAACCGCAGTTTTATCCGGCGACGTTCGACATCGACATCTCAGTCTGCATGAGTTGCCAGATCTGCGTGGAGGTTTGTCCGTTCGAGGCGATCAAGATGGACAAGGTTTATGAATTGAGCCGCCGGGAGCGGTTCGACGCGCTGTTGATGCGCAAAAGCGAGCTGGCAAAATCGAACGAGTATTATCACAACATCCATCCGATAGAAGCGTCCGAGGTGGATGCGGCCCTGGCCAAAGCGGCGGCCGAAGCGGAAGCAAAAAAGAAAGCCGCAGCCGCGGCGGCCGCAGCCAAAGCGGCAGCCGCGAAGACGGCAGAACCGACTGCTCCATCACCCGCACCAGCGACAGCTGCGCCTCCGGCAACGCCAACCACTCCCGGGCCGGCAACAGAACCAAAGACCTAGACGCCGTTGCGAACGGCGAAAATCAAACTCAACGGAGAACACCAAAAATGCTCACTACAAAAGCCATTCGAACCATTGTGATCGCGGGGATTTCAGCTACCGCGCTCTTTTCCACCTCGTCCTTTGCCGCTGATGAAAAAGTGGAATTCCCTCAGGCCAGCCAGCATGCCGTCATCAAGCAACGCGTCGGGCTGACCGACATCGAAGTGGACTACTCGCGACCCAACAAGAACGATCGGGTCATCTTTGGCGGATTGGTGCCGTTCGGGAAAGTCTGGCGCACGGGCGCCAACTTGCCGACTCGGATCAAATTCAGTGGGAATGTTAAGTTTGGAGACAAGGAGGTTCCGGCCGGCGAGTACGCTCTTCTCAGCATTCCCGGTCAGAGCGAGTGGACGGTCGTTCTGTCGAAGGATCTCAAATCCGCCGCGACCGAATACAAGCAGGAGAACGACGTCGCGCGCGCGACCGCCAAGCCGGCGATGATTGCGATGCCGGCCGAGACCTTCACCATCGGCTTCGAAGATTTGCGGGCTAATTCCGCGACTTTCTATCTCGAATGGGACAAGACGCGCGTGCCAGTAAAGATAACGACGAACGATGTCGAAAAGGTGATGCAAGGAATCGATGCCGCGGCGAAGAGCGGCAAGGACCAGGAGGCCGGCTTCTATTACAGCGCCGCCAGTTTTTACCTCGACCAAAACAAGGACCTGCCGCAAGCGCTGAAATGGGTCGACCAGGCGATCGAAAAGAATCCGAAGGCGTATTTCATGCAGTTCAAAAAAGCGCAGATCCTGGCCAAGATGGGGAACAAGAAAGAAGCGGTCGCCGCGGCGGAAAAATCGATCGAGCTTCTCAAGGCGAGCCCGAATCCCGATGAAACCGCCATCGCGAACAGCAAGGCGCTCATCGACAGTCTTCGCTGATATTCCTTCGTCGCTAAACAACTCCACAGATCGTCTCGCTGAATATCTGCGGGCTTCGCGGAAAGCATTGCTCTTTACGGGCGCCGGAATTTCCACCGGGAGCGGGATTCCCGACTTTCGCGGACCGCAAGGCGTCTGGACGCGGCGGCAGCCGGTTTATTACGACGATTTCATGCGTTCGGAAGCGGCGCGGATCGAGCACTGGGACTTCAAACTCGAAGGATGGGATGGCTATCGGACCGCGGAACCGAATGCCGTGCATCGGGCTATCGTCGCCCTGGAGAGAGCGGGCAAAGTGTTGGCGGTGGTGACGCAGAACATCGACGGTCTGCACGCGCGCGCCGGGACAGGCGCGGATCGATTGGTCGAACTCCACGGCACGAACCTGCTCGTCGAATGCCAAACCTGCCGGCGCCGCAATGATCCCGGGGCGCATTTCGAATTCTTTCGGGCACATCGCCAGCCCCCACTCTGCGAATGCGGCGGGTTTCTAAAACCGGCAACGATAAGTTTCGGACAAAGCCTCGATCCGGAAGTGCTCCGGCGCGCTGAGAAAGCCGCGGTCAACGCAGACCTGGTTGTCGCGCTCGGTTCGACTCTCTCGGTTTATCCGGCGGCTTCATTCCCGCTTTTCGCTGCGCAACGCGGCGCACCTTACGTTGTCATCAATCGCGGGCCGACGGACCACGACGCGGATCCAGCGGTCTCGTTACGGATCGAGGGCGATGTGGCCGAAATATTTCCGGCCGCGGTCGCGGCCGCTCTGGCGTGACGGGGATCGCCGCCTTGCGCTAAACGCCGCCCGGATAGGGGAATTTGATTTCGGTTCTCACGGAGCCGGGGAAATACGTTTCAGTAGCGGCGGCACAGATCGCATAGCCCCAATTGATCAGCCTGTTTTGGTACGCGAGCGAAAGCCCTTTTAGACGGGTCGGGGTTTCGGCCAGTTCTGTCGTTCTTTGTTCGGGGCAGCTCAAAGGAATCGGTGCAGAATAATCCTTAACGTGACTGCGAATCCCCCAATAGGTTCCGTTATGATCTGTTCCGCGTTTAAACGCTTCAATTGTCTGGCGCTTTCTCAAGCTTCTCACCTGGTTGTCGATAATGTCGTTAATACGTAAGCCGTGCCGCGCCCAATCGCTCTTCGGGTCTTGCTGGGGGGGCATCTTGCCGCCACCGTCACTAACCAGGACACTCTTGTAACGCTTCCAAGCCGTCTCTAACCCGAGGTTATCGTAGACACCGCCATCCGACAGGACGACCTCTGTGGTGTAGGGCGGCATCTGAAGAGTTGCTTTTGGATCGGCCTCAAAATCGGCATGGTGAAGCTTGAGAAGCAAGGGCGATAACACCGGTGGAAACGCGGAGGAAGCCGCCACGGCTTGGGCGACAGGGGTCTTCGGCGCGAGCACCCTGCCGGTCTTGTAGTCCCCCATGTAAGGCCGCGAAAAACGCCACAAGGCTCCGGTCTGAACATTGGTCGCATTGATGACGAAACGCGGACCCTCGTTATCCGCGGGGAGTGCTTGCAGGTCCGCGTCGCCGTAGAGGTAACTCCGGTAAGCCTTCGTGACCTTGTCGCTAACCGTTCCCGGCAGAAATATCCCTCCGAGGATCGACTTCGCATCAATCGTGCGCTCCCCAAAAGCCCTGATCGGATCGATCACGAGCTGCGAAATATTTTGAGCAATACCGCCCGTAAACTGCAACTGCCGCCATTTCAAACCGAGCTGGGCAGCGGTAACGGAACCGCCGGAGACGCTGGATACACGGTTAAGCTTGGGCAGTAGTCCGATTTCATTCAGCCGGATCAACGTCCCGAGATGGAAAAGCATGGCGCGATATCCGCCCCCGGAGAGACATAAGGCAATTCCTTCTTGCGGCTGCGTCGTGTCCGTATTGACATCAATGACGCTGACCGGTTCGAGAAGTTCTTCAGGCATGTCGCTCCATTGGGGTGAATGCGGACGCCGACTACTTCAAAATGTAGTCCACGTAGTTTTTGTCAAAAGTGATTCCGGCAGCGAGAGCCTCGGCCGGAACTGCTTCAGCAACATCGGAGATGACCACTCGACCTGCCGCTTTCCTGAGAAGGTTCTGGTAAAGCGGTTTTGCGGGCATGTCCCATCCTTTGGGATTACCCTGGGCGTCTTTTCGTCCCTGCTTTTTAGCGGTCTCTTTGTCGAGGGGAATGAAGGCGACCAATGCCTCGCTTTCCATCAATTCGAGACCACCGCACTTCATCGTGGCGTTATGGCTGCAATGGTGACCGACCTTGTAGAACACAGTGCGCTTTACCAAGTCGTGAGCGGGCAATTCCTTGTCCCGGCCCGGGATTTTGAATGACACGTTCGCCCACGATTGCCAGTTTCCGACTTGAGCATCGCCGACAAAAAGCAGGACCTGACCGCTTTTTACAAATTCAAAGGCAAGCACCAAACTCGTGTTGTTAGTATCGCTATCAAGGTCGAGAGCCAACTGGCCGAACGCGTCCAACCAATCCTCGTCGATCGTTCGCCAGTTTGCGTCTGGTACATCATAAGTCGCCTGAATGTAGGATTTAATGTTTCGAAACGCCTTGTGCTTTCGAGGGATTCGGTGCTCCCCTCCAAAAGGGTCGCAACGGTCCTCGGCACGATTTCGTGCGCCAACATTGGCGGAGAGGAGCGCATTCTCCAAGGCGTCGAATCCTTCCGCTCCACCAACGCCCAGGTGATAAATCACGTCGCCTTTCATGGCCTCAGTAACGCCGCTGGTTTTCAACAGTGTCGGATCGCGAGGCGGGCCCAATACATATACGCGAACGTCATCCACTCCTGCGAGATCAAGCGGTCCGTCCCCCGGTTCGAGGAACTTCATGATTCCCGCTTCTTTCCCTCGCAGTTTCAGGTACTCCAAAGCGTCGGCAATTAGGCCGGTTCCAGTTGTGTCGTCCTCTTCGGAGAACGCCAGCAGGCTGCGCACTCCGTTGAACCCTGCATGATCAGCGAATGAGCTGGTGAGCGCCGCCTGCAATCTCTGAATTGCCGTCTTCTTGGCTTTCTTGAGCGCTTTGGCTTCCTCCTCGGTCAGATTCTCCGTCCAGCCCATCCAGACTCCGCCAATGTCCATCCGGCTAAAAATCTGGCGGGCTTGGTTGAAACCACACAGGTGGTCCCTGTGCTCGTGCGTCGCCACCACGAGATCGAGCCGACTTTTTCCATTTACCGTTACCGCTTTTTCTATGTGCTCGACCACCTGCCTCATGAAGTTCTTGTCGCGGTTCAAGGCACCGCAATCGATGAGAAGGTTGAAAGGCGATCCTTCTTTCCGCGGGAAGGTCAGCAGAAAGCAATCACCCAGGCCCTGCCGATACATCCGCACCCGGACGCGGTAGTCGGTATTCTCGGCCCCGGAGTCGGCAGGAGGTGGCGAAAGGTCCGCTGCGCGCTGTTGCGCAGGATCAGCAGATGGGCGCGGTTTCGCTAGTTGCCTCAACCTGCGCACGGCTATCTCCTTTTGCCGCGCCCTGGGATGGTTGTCTTTTTTTTTGCTTCTCATCGGGCACCGTGAACATGAAGGGCGGCGAATGGTTCGTCCTGCCGACCGAAATACGTTTCGGTGAGAGACGCTGCGTGATCCTTTTCCTGGAAGTCGCGAGTGCGACGCATTCGTTGAGTATCATTGAGCCCCTTGCGAATCACGTACGAAACGCAGGATTCATCCAAATCGAGGACGAGGGTCGAACCGCAGCGGAAAGACATTTTTTCGCCTTCAAATTCGACTTGCTGACTTTGGAGGATCGTGATGAACGCCTGGTTCAGGATGCGTCCATCCTCGCGTTCGCGCCGAGCTTCGCGAAAGGCGTGCACCTCGAATCTCGGCGCTCCTTCGCGGTTCAGCTTTACGCCGCGCGTCGGGGCGTATCCGTGGAGCGCCAGGCCCGTCAGTTTCTGCATGGCCCGGGCCTTCTCCACATATCTGTTAATCGTAGAATGCACATCAGTGCGAATCGTCTGCAGCTCTTGCCAGATTTCTTGTCGCTCCTTCTTGTGTCGGAGCCGATCAACGAAACCGCGTAAATCCTCAAGCAATGGCCGAAGCTGGGCTGTGATGTGATCGGTCGGGATATCTGGATCTTCTTCGGGGCGGGACCATCGCAGGCTGCTCTCCGATAAAACGCGGATGTTTTCGGGATAAATCCCGCGGCGTCGAAAAGCCTCGACAAAGGCGACGCGATAATTGTGTCGATCCTCCGGCATGAGATCCATGTCGGCTGTAATCAGGGCTCGCAGGTATTCGCCAAACGTGAGGTCGACTGGCGGACAATAATCGAGGGCTCGGATGCAAATGTTGAGGACATGGGCGGCAGATTTGGCTGCGTCCTGGGCGAGTCGATTGACTAAGTCCGGGTGCAGTTCTCCGCCTTCGAGCTCACCGGTGCCGCCGCTCGCCAAGCGGACTAAATCGCGGGTGCGAAATCTGTAAATAGACAGGAATGCATCGAAGACCGCCGCCACCAGAATGGCGCCACGTTCATGCACCTCCCAGGTGCGATCCAGTTCGGTGGGGTCGGCCTTATGCTCGACCCATTTTTGGAGCTTGGGATCGTATTTCCCGATAGCGTCGCGCAACGCACCTCGAATACCTCGCGCATGTCCAAATTGAGTAGCCATCTGCCCGAGAAGATTCTCGCTTCCAAGATTCCCGCGCGTTTTCGCAATCTGATGGCGAAGCACTTCGGGAAACGTGAAATGTTGAAACAGCGCCACGATATCGGCGAAGGCCTCGTGGAAAGCCAGCACGTCGGCGTTGGTCGCATCCATAAAGTGTTCGTGGAAGCCATCCAAAAGAGCGTGAGTGGTCTCGTGAGCGATGACGTCGTGGGAGAGGCAGGTAAAAACAATGCCGCCTGGGAACTGGCCTGAGGTGCGATCAGAAGTGGCTGGAAAGTAGCCGAAGAGGAGAGCTCTTTTCTTGCGGCTATAATATGCGTTGGCCTGTCGCAGGGCGTGCGGATAAATGCGAAGTTGTTTTACGAACGCTTTTCCGCGCGTTCCAGCAATATCTTCCCAACGGCCAGCCCAAAACGCCTTGCGACCCAAAGCCCGTTCAAAGCGATCGATCGTTGTCATGGCTACCGCGTACACCATTTGTTGATGGAACTGGGGATCGCTTTCAGATGGAGGCAAACCGTTTTGGGCGAGAATCTCGGGGCGATCGAGATTTACTGGCGCATAAAAGCAACCGCTGGCGGGATCGTAATCGACCACCTCGATATACTCGCCACGCGGTCCTGGGCCAGGTAATGTCGCTCTCGTCCTTGATTTTTTTCCCCCACGCCTTTTCCCCGTCTCCCGTTCGATTTCCGCGGCGTCTCGCCTCGGGGTCAGATTCTCCCACGGGACCTTGTAAGTGATTTCACTCACCAGGGCCGTTTCCAATTGCGTCGCGAGACTTGGATCAAAGGCGTAGCCACGCAAAAGACGATGGGTGGGCTGGGGCGGTTCTGAAGGAAGATGCTTTAAGGGGGGCATATGCAGGGTTGCTGCCAGCGAACTGATCAGCTTTATCGAAGAAGAGCAGGCGCCGTCAAGCCCATCGCGCTACGACGGGATCGTCAGAGGATCTAACGACCGAGCACCCTTCGATAAAGGTTCTCGTACTGCGGGGCCACACGATCGGCGGTGAAAAGCTCTTCCGCTCGTTTCCGTCCGCGCTCGCCGATTTCCCTGGCCGTCTTCGGTTCGGCAACGAGGGCATCGAGTGAGGACGCCATGGCGGTAACGTCGCCGAATTCGTGAAGGCAGCCCGCGTCCCCGATGACTTCGGGAATGCCGCCGATTCGAAACGCGACCACCGGTTTGCCGAAGAACATGGTCTCGAGAATGCTGAGCCCGAAGCTCTCGCTCTCGGAAGTGTAAAGCCCGGCGTCGGCCGCCGGCAGGAAATCTTCCACCACTGCTGCGTCTTCTTTCACGATGAGATTCGCGCGCAGACCAAGCTGCTCTACCAATGGCGCATGGGGAGCGAACGGCGCGCCGGCCAGGATGAGCAGGCGAACCCGGTCCCGGTGCGAACTCGCCGCGATCACGCGGAGGAGCAGGTCAATGCGCTTCGTCGGCCGCAGGTTCGACATGTGGACGACCAGAAACTGTTCATCGCTGATTCCCAATTCGCGTCGAACGTCCGCGCGGCTCCGAGCCGGCGGAGTTGGTGTGAAGAAATTTGGAATCACCTCGATTCGGTCGTTCAACCGAAAGATTTCTTCTGTTTGCGCCCGCAAACTTTCCGAAACCGTCGTCACTGCGTCGGAGTGGATGAGCGCATGCTCGATGGCAGCGCGGTAATGAGGGTTGGGGCCGAGCAGGGTCGTGTCCGTCCCGTGCAGGGTGGTGACAACTTTGGGGGCGCCGGCCCCGATCATTTCGGTGGCAAGAAAAGCGGCCGTGGCATGGGGCACTGCGTAGTGGACGTGAAACAGATCGAGCCGCTCAGCCTGTCCAATCTCCGCCATCTTGACTGCGAGCGGCAGGGTGTAGTCCGGGCACGGAAATACCGTGGCGTGTCCCACTTCGACCTGATGAAAATGAATCCGCGGCAGGGAAAGATCGAGCCGAACTGGCCGGGCGTGGCTGAAAAAATGGACTTCGTGACCGCGCGCGGCGAGCTCCGTTCCGAGGGCAGTCGCGAGAATGCCGCTGCCGCCAATCAGCGGAAAACAGACGATCCCGATTCTCAGTGGACGTTCCATTAGCTGCCAGTATACGCGAGTCCCGAATCAGAAATCTCGTCGCGTTGCATAAAAGTGACGCCGGGCGCATCCGCTTCGTTAAGATAATCCCGTTCGCCGGCTCCAGCGACGTAATGCGTGCAATGGATGACGGACTGCATCCAGCGGAGACGCGTGTCGCGCGTCGGGCTGATTTGGACAGCGTCGAACGCTTGCGGCGGCAGCTCGATGTAATGGTCGCCGCCTTTGTGGAGCAAAAGTTTGCCGTCGCGATGCCGGGCCCGAACGGTCTCGCCCTCCCAAAGAACGTCCACGAAGAAATCGTCGATGGCGACTGCGCGTTTCCGGAACTCGGGATCGCTGGAATGCTCGACTTGAATTCCTTCGAGCAATCCCATCCGGCTGTACATTTGCCGGCAAAACTCAGCGGCGGTCTCGGCTTGGATGGATTTGAAATGCTCGATCAGCTCGGGACCCACGTAGTTTGGCAACTGGCGCGCGACCTTACCCTGCCATTCCGGAGCGATGCGCTTGGCGGAGAGAGGCGAGAACTGTTTCTGGATCTTGTTTGCGAACTCGAAATTGAACGAGCGCTGGTCGTCGGTGTGCCGTTCGATCAAAACCGTCGCGGTCTCGCGCGGGTCGTGGTCGGCGTCGTGAAAGAAGAAAACGATCCGGCCTCCGATCTCGCGTTGCAGCCGGCGCGCGGTAGCGATTTTTGCGAACAGGAACCGTTTTGGGAAAAAGCCGCACGGCTGTTGCCCGAAACAGATGATCGGCGCGCTCATGCGGCAGCGTTATTCCGGAAGAAGCCGGCCTGCAAAATCGAGCTGAAGAGCAGCACGGCGGCGCATCCGATCAGGTTGTACCAGAGATAGCCGATGTTCGTGGTGAGGAAGAGAGCGATCACCATCGTCTGCGCGAGAACCGCTCCGAAGAAAACGGCCGAGCCGCGAACGTTGCGCAGGAAAAAGGCCACCAGGAACAGGCCAAGGATGCTGCCGTAAAAGACCGAGGCAAGAATGTTCCCGGCCTCGATGAGGTTCTCGACCAGGCTGCAAAACGACGCGACGGCGATGGTGACGACACCCCACCCCAGCGTCAGCCAGCGGGTGGCGACGACGTAATGATGGTCGGAAGCCCCCGGACGAAAGACCCGGTAGAAATCCACGACCGTTGTCGAGCCGAGCGCATTCAGCACGGCAGAGGTAGCCGACATCGTGGCGCAAAAAATCACCGCGACGAGCAGGCCAACGACTCCATGCGGCAGGTGTTGCACGACAAAGGTGATGAAGACGTAATCGGAATCCTTGCTCTTCGGGTTCGCGCCGGCCTGTTGCAGGACCTTCCTGGTCTCGTCGCGAATGCCCCGGGCCCGGGAATCGAGTTGCTGAAGTTCCGCGGCGTCCGCTTGCGCACCGGCGGTTCGGAGTAATTCGCGCTTTTGCGCAAAGACATCGTCGAATTGCCTCTGAAGCGTTTCGAGCTGGGGTCCGAAACCGCTCTCAGCCGCGCGCTGATAGCTGGGCTGATTGAAGAACATCGGCGGCTTTTCGAATTGATAGAAGAGGAAGACCATCGCGCCGAGGAGAAGAATCAGGAATTGCAGCGGCACTTTCACCAGGGCGTTGAAAAGCAGGCCGATCCGGCTGGCCCGCAGGGAATTGCCAGCGAGATAACGCTGCACCTGTGACTGGTCGGCGCCGAAATAGGAGAGAGAAAGGAAGAAGCCGCCCAGAATACCGGACCAAAAGGTGTAGCGCTTCGATGGATCGATCGAGAAATCGACGGCCTGCAATTTCCCCATTCTCCCGGCCAGATGAAGGGCGTCGCCAAAGGAGAGCTCCGCCGGCAGGCGATAAACCGCGATGCCGAAGGCCAGCGCCATGCCGATAAAGATGATGAGGATCTGATAACGCTGGGTAAGGCTAACGATTTTTGTGCCGCCCACGACCGTGTAGGCAATGATGAATCCGCCGGCCAGCCAGATGGTGAGATTCAAATCCCACCCGAGGAGGGCAGAAAGGATGATCGCTGGCGCGTAAATCGTAATGCCGCCGGCGATCCCGCGTTGAACGAGAAAGAGGAAGCCCCCGAGCAGCCGCGTTTTCTGGTCGAATCGTTGCCCGAGATATTCGTAGGCGGTAAAAACTTTGAGCCGTTGATAGATCGGGACGAACACCGCGCAGACGACAATGAGCGCGAACGGTTGTCCGAAATAATTCTGGATAAACCCGATGCCGCTTTCGTACGCCTGGCCGGGCATCGAGAGAAACGTGATCGGTCCCGCCTGGGTGGCGAGAACGGAAAGCCCGATGGTTCCCCAGCGGATGGTCCGGTCGCCCTTGAGATACTCGCGGAAGTTCGGGTGCTTGTAGGTCCGCCACAAACCGTAGAGCGGGATCGCGACGATCGTCGCGAAGAGGACGATGTAATCGAGCCGGTTCACGAAAACCGGAGCGTGAAGAGGTAGAGCAACGCGACTTCGACGGCGAACAGAACGACCGCGAACCAGTAGGCTTTGCTCCAGGAGGAGAAAAACGGAGGATGATCGTGCAGGCTCATCGTGATCCTGCTGTGAGCAGCTGTCTGCGGTTGACGTTGTAGTGTGCGCTGTCACCAGCGCAACGATTGGCGGCTCCGCTGGCGACAGCGAACGCTACAACGCTTCGCACAGCGAAGCGGCTACAGAAGAAGCGGCTTGAATTCATTTCGTGTCGCGCAACGAAACCATGTTGGCGAAGAGGCGGTAGGCGCCGGGCACGCCGGCGGGTAATTGACGGAAGAAGGCGTAGCCGGTGTAAATGAAGTAACCGCTCCCGGATTTCGCCACCAGCAATCCGCCGTCGAGCGGTTTTTCCCCGGGGTCGTTGCAGGAAAGGAGCGGCGTCCAATTCGCGTCCCATTTCGTGGGGAAATAGAGGCCGCGTTCCTGGACCCACCCTTTGAAATCATCGGCGCCGATCTTGTTCGGGGTGTTCAACAAGGGATGATCTGGCGCCAGAATGCGGATCTCGGCGTTTTCATCCGTGACCCGCTCGCGCGTGATCTCCAACGGATAAGGCCCGATCTCTTTCGTTTTCAGATCGACGGTGTTGTACTGCGCGACGACCACGCCGCCGGCTTTCACATAAGCGAGCAGCTCGTTCTGCCAGGCGGCAATGTGGTCCTGCGTGTTGTAAGCCCGAATCCCAAGGACGACGGCGTCGAAACGCTTCAGCGTTTCAGCGGTGATGTCGGATCCGTCGAGGACCTTCACCGTGTACCCGATCTGTTGAAGACTCTGCGGAATGTCGTCGCCCGCGCCGGGAATGTAGCCGATCAAATCGCCTTTCCGTTTGATATCCGCCCGCACGATTTTTGCCTCGGCGGATGGCATCAGAGTGTGATCGCCGATGTGCTGATACGAGATGCGTTCGCGCGCAAACGAGTAATCTCGTCCATCGACATTAACGATCGCCCGCAGGCTGCCTTCCGCGCGATCCGGCGGTGATTGAATCGTGAAGGTGGCAAACGATTCGGCGTCGGCGCCTTTCAGTTCAACCGGCACCGAGGCCGGTTCGATCCGCCAGCCTTTCGGGGCATCGAGGCGCAACTGGCCATGGACGGCGCCGGTCGAGGCGCCCACGCGCACCTGAACCGACTTCGTCTTATCATCACCGAAAACGAAAACGTTGTTTTGCAGGTTCGCAAAAACCGGCGGCGCAATGACAAGGTCCTGCCGGATTTCGCCGATCACGCGATCGACGGTCCGGTATTTCGTGTTCACCAGGAAACGCAGGTCCTGATCGCCGACGCGAAGAGCCACTTCGATCGGGAACGCCGGCGGATTTTCCGCAAGCCCGATCAACTTCTGGTCGTCGACGATAAAGGTGCCGACCGCGGCGGGCTTGCGCAGCCAATAGGGCTGGGTTGTCTCGACCTCCCTGGGCACCGTGGGCGACAGATCCGTGGCAACGAACTGGTCCTGCGGCAAGGGAGTATCCAGCCGCAAACTTTCTCCGGAAACCGGCGCACGGGCTTCAAGAAGTTGCACCGGCACCTTGGAACGATTGATCGCCTCGAGCTTGATCGGGAGCGTTTGACCCGGCGAAACGACCGCGTTCGAGGTCGAGCTTTCGATGTGCACCGCGAGGCAGGCCACGATGAGCGCATCGACTTCAGCGGCTTTGGTCAGGAACCAGTCGTTCTTTTCATCCTTCGTCAGCTGTTTGCGGAGCTCGAGCAATCTTGGAACGGAAATGGCAGGATCAGCCGGCGAAAAAGTTTCGAGAAGTTGCTTCACTTTACCGGCGATCGTCTCCGACTTCGGGACCCGCGCCCACGTCGTGTCGACCCCGTCGAAGAGCGCGTCCTTCATGGGCGCGCCTTCGAGGAGTTTGAAATATTCCTTCCGCGCTCCGCGTCGAGGTGGACTGCCGACGCCCTGGCTTTTGTGCATGCTCAGGCTGGCGGCGGCGATCTCGGTGAAAGCTTTGCCCAGGAGCGGATTGAAGCCGCCGGCTTCAATTACGGTCAGGCCGGCGGGATCAAACGGGATGTTGCGATTCTGAAAAAAGAAGGGCGACGTATTCCAGACGATCCGCGTCGGTTTCCAGGGCCCGAAATGGGCGAGCTGTTCGGGAAAACGCTTGGGATCGCCCGCGGCTGCGAATGCTTCCCGCGCCAGGATTGCTGAAGCCGTGTGATGACCGTGCGTCTTGTCATCCTCGGGGCTGAAACGCGTAATGATCACGTCCGGTTTCCATTTGCGAATTCCCCAGACCACGTCCGCCAGGATTTTCTCGCGGTCCCAAATGCGAAATGTTTCCGGCGCACTTTTCGAAAATCCGAAATCGACAGCGCGGGTGAAAAATTGACGGGCATGATCGATCCGGCGCGCGGCGAGGAGTTCGTGGGTGCGAATGAAGCCGAGGCGCTCACCCAGTTCCGGTCCGATCAGGTTCTGGCCGCCGTCCCCGCGCGTGACGGAGAGATAGGCGGTGTCGTAGAGCGAGCCATTCGAGAACAACGCCATGAGGTTAGTGTTCTCGTCGTCGGGATGGGCCGCGACATAGAGCACGCGTCCCAGCACGTTCAACTTCTCGAGCGAAAGTCGAATATCCGCGGCGTTCATCGGTGGCGGTATGGGCGGCGGAGTCGGGCTGGTCGCCGCCGGGAGCGCGGCGCTGGCGAGGGAGAAAGCGAGCACAGGACAAACGATCCGTTGAAAGCGAAAGATCATACGGTCTGGCAGCGAAATCCCCGAGCGCACCGCTCTTTTGCCCACATCGCGCCAGCGCCGCTACTTGTTGATGTCCTGCTTCGCCTGCAGCCGATCGATCAGCGCTTTGATGGAATTCTTTTGCTGATCGGAAACGGCGGCGGCTTGCGCCTTCTTCGCGTCTTCCGCGGCCCCGGCAAAGTCGCCCGCGGCCGATTTGATCCTCGCATTCCCCAAATGAGCAAAGGCGGTATCAGGGTAACGCTTCGCCACGTCCTTGAAGATCTCCATGGCCTCGGCGTCCTTCTTGTCCGCTTGGAGACGGCGACCGTAGGAATAAAGCTGCGCCGCGGTGGTTTTCGCGAGCGCCTGATCCCACGCCTTCTTCGCGTCGTCCGGCTTGTTCATCGCCTTGAGGAGGTCAGCCTTGGTGGTGAGGTTTTCGAACCTTTCCTCGTTTTGGATCGAGAGATTTACCCACTTCAACGCCTCATCCAGGTTCACCTTTTTCGTCAGGAGAAACTGCGCCGCCTGGTTGGGAGGTTCCCACTGATACTGGGAGCGCCCGCGCATCTGGTTGCGAAGATTGGCCACCGTCGTGTCCGCATGATTGATCGAGACTTTGAAGGGCACGGCGAGCTTTTCCCATTTCAACGTCACCGCGACCGAGTCGGGCTTCACGTCTTCAAAAGAGTACTGGAGCGCTTCCTCCATTTCGTTCGGGACTGGCTTTACATTCACCCGCAGGGCGTCTTCTGTCTGGCTGTAGGTGTAGCTGCCCCAGGCGCTCGACATTTTTGAAAAAATGATCGTCCACGAATCCGCGCCCGGGATCATGTGCAATCCATAAATTCCCTTTGGCAGAGCCTGCCCTTCGACCATGACAGGATCGCTGAATTCGATGGTGGTGTTTTCGTTGGCCCCGGCCCGCCAGACTTCACCGAGAGGGACAAGACTGCCCCAGACTTTGCGCCCATTCACCAGGGGCCGGTGATAAGTGATAGTGATATCGGTTAAACCGATCCGCTGTTTGGTGACGGCGAGCTGACTTACATCCGGCAGCTCAAAAGCCGAATGGGCGGTGGCGGCCAGCCCGAAAACCGCGAGGGCGATGGTGACGAAGCTCGTGGAAATGCGTTTCATAATGAGTTGGTTTTGAGGTCGCGTGAGTTGAAACAGTTCCACCGCAACGCAAGCTGAGACAAGGATAGATTTGGTTTGAGAGCAACGCAGCACCCATGAATCACTCCCGGCTCAACTTTCGCCTGGAAGCCACGGCTCCCGGATCGCGAGCGCGGGCTTCGACCTTTCGGACTCTGCACAATGAGGTGCGTGCGCCCCTCTTCATGCCTGTCGGCACCCAGGCCACGGTGAAGGCACAGTTACCGCAAACCCTCGAGGACGCCGGCTCCCAGATTCTGCTGGTAAATACCTATCACCTGCTTCTCCGGCCGGGGCCGGAAGTGTTTCGGCGCACGGGAGGCATCCATGGATTCATGAGCTGGAACCGGTCGGTCCTGACCGATTCCGGCGGATACCAAATCTTCTCGCTCCCTCATTCCCGTTCCATGAGCGAAGAGGGCGCGGTTTTTCAAAGTTACCTGGACGGGCGCACGATTCTGCTCAGTCCCGAGGTCAGCATCGAAACGCAAAAGGCGATCGGCAGCGACATCATGATGGCGCTGGATCACTGCATCGCGTCGTCCGCCGATGAAGGGACGGCGCGAGAGGCGGTTGAAATTACGAATCGCTGGGCCGCTCGCAGTCTGGCGGCGCGGGGCGATTCCCCGCAATCGATGTTTGCCATCGTCCAGGGCGCGCTCTTTCCCGAGCTGAGGCGGGAAAGTGCGGCCCACCTTGGGGAAATGGCGTTCGATGGCTACGCGATCGGCGGGCTCGCGGTCGGTGAAAGCAAAAGCGAACGCGAGGAGACGTGCGAATTCACCGCGGAACTGCTGCCGGCGGATAAACCGCGCTACCTGATGGGGGTGGGCACGCCGCTCGACATCCTCGAAGCGGTCCATCGCGGCGTGGACATGTTCGATTGCATCATGCCGACACAGCTTGCGCAACGCGGCGCGGTCTTTACCTCGCGCGGGTTTCTGCAAATGCGCCGGGGTGTTTACAAATTTGCCAATGAAACGCTTGACCCCGCCTGCACCTGTCCGACTTGCCGCCGTTATTCGCGCGCCTACCTGCATCACCTCACCAAAACGGGCGAGACGCTGGGCTGGCAATTACTTGGGAAGCACAACCTGCATTTCTACCATCAGCTCATGCGCGAAATCCGCGAGAGCATCCTGGTTGGAAAATTTCTCGATCTCTACCGCGACAAACGGGCGTTCCTCCACGAATCCGACCTGGACAATCCGATTCGCGAGCAGAAATCCAAACGGAGAAAGTCTCGGCAGCTGGGAGATTACGAGGTCCACCAGGCGTGGGAAGGTTTCGCCAGCATCCGCCAGATTTCGTCCGGTGAGATCATGCATTCACGCACGGCGCCGATGGTGGAAGCGAGCCAGCTTTATATCGAGCAATCCCACCTGGCCGACCGGCTCACGGTTACAGGAGAGGAGAACGCGGAGCCGCTCGTCATCTGGGATGTTGGCCTGGGCGCCGCGGCCAACGCGATGGCCGCGATCTCCTGCTACGAAGAGCAAGCCGGCCTGGGTCCGGTCTGTCCGCTGCAGATCATCAGCTTTGAAAACGACCTCGACTCGCTCCGGCTCGCCTTCCGTCACAACCGGGATTTTCCCTATTTGCGGCACAGTGGACCGGCGGCCATTCTCGCCGACGGCCGGTGGCAATCGCGCCAGTATCCGGGCTTGAGCTGGGTCCTCGTCCCCGGAGATTTCCGCGAGGTGATGGCCAAGGCTCCTGCTCCGCCAGACCTGATTTTCTACGACATGTTTTCGACGAAAACCTCGGGCGACCAGTGGACCGTGACGACGTTTCGCCGCGTCTTCAACGCGTGCGCGGGACGTGCCGCGGAACTCTTCACCTACACGTGCTCCACCGCGAACCGCGTGGCCCTGCTCGCCGCCGGGTTCTTCGTCGCGCGGGGACGCAACGCCGGTGAAAAACTGGAAACGACGATCGCCCTCACTCCGGCGGCTTTTCACAGCCCGATCGGGCAGCAGCGGGAGATGCTTTCCCGCGATTGGCTCCTGAAATGGGACCGTTCGGCCGCAAAGTTTCCCGAGGAAATCGCCTCCGACCAGCGTTCCTCCTTCGAAAAACTGATTCGCGGGCACGAACAATTCACAAAATCCGCGGACCCCAAACGTCTGTCTCTCACCACGTAAATTTCGGGCGACAACGGACTTGCTTAAGAAACCGGCAATCGGCATAACTGGCGATCCGCCGTCACACGGAATGATGTGGCAGCAAACAAACAAAACCCAAAAAGAGAGGATAACGTTATGGCTGATGAAGCAGCAGGCAAAAAGCCGGACCAGGAGGGCGGAGGCGGTACTGAAAAAGACGCCGATTCCAATGAGGTAGGCGGTCGCCGCAGGAATCTACTCTACACGTGCTGGAACGACGGCGCGGGAAACTACGTCCACAGTAATTGGCGTTGGTTCACGTGCTGGCGTTGTGGCGCGTTGAACTACATGTAATTCCGACCGATTGGTTAAAGCGAAGCGCGAGGGTTTAATGCCCTCGCGCTTTTTTTTGCGGTCTGTTTTCGTCCCAAATTCGGAACGGAAATTTCCCGGGCGCGAAACGGTAAACACGATCGCTGCCTGCGGGCTCTATTCGTAACTAGCTCTAGTTAAGATATTTATAAACCGCCGAACACCGCTGGCATGGGCTGTGCATAAGGGGGTCGTCATCAACCTACCTAACCCATGAAAACGAATACTCACTCCACCGAAGGATTCGAATCGACCTACGCGTTAATCGTTCGTTCCGAAGAAAAGGAACGCAGCGTGTTCGAGAATGCCGCTTACTTTGTCTTCATTCTCAGCGTGGTCTTTTCGATCTACCAGGCGGCGCGTCAACCGTTCACCGTTCCGGTCGCCGGACTGATCCACACGACGTCGATCGCGCAAAGCGCGAATACACAGCAATCCTAATCGACAGCGAAGTTCAGGAGAACTCCGTTGCGATTATTTGCCACGATCTTTATCGCTTCCGCCGCGCTCTGCCAGGCGGCGGAAAGCGCAGCGGGCCGGTGGGAAGGCGTTGTCCAAATTCCCGGCCACGAGCTGAAGCTCATCGTCGATCTCTCTCAGGAGGATGGGAAGGAATGGACCGGCTCGATCATTGTTCCGGGATTCGGAGTGAAAGGCGCGCCGCTTGTCGACCGCAAGCCCAGGGGCGGCGACCTGCTTTTCACGATCAAAGGCGCGCTCGGTAACGAACGAGCTGGCCAAGCGGAACTCCAGGCCCATCTCACCGCGGACGGCCATCTGGCCGGCGCCTTTAGGCAGGGCGGAAACAGCGCGCCTTTCACCCTCTCGAAAACAGGTCCGGCCCAGGTGGAACTGCCGCCGAAGAATACCGCGGTAGTGAAGGAGCTCGAGGGCGAATGGAAGGGCGACTACGAAATGATGGGCTACGCGCGACATGCGACCATGAAATTTTCGAATCGCGCCGCGGAAGGCGCGGCCCTGGAGTTCACCATCGTGGGCAAGAAAGTGAACAACGTCCCCGTCAGCCTGATAACGCAGGACGACGATTTCGTGACGGTGAAGTCGGAGGAGTTCGGGATCACTTTTGAAGGACGATTCAACAAAGCGGCCGGGGAACTCAAGGGAACGCTGAGCCAGGGAACGCTGGAAGCGCCGCTGACCCTGCGGCGGCCGACTCCATGAAAAGGTTCTGGGTCGCCATTTTTCGCTTTGGCGTCGGGCTTGGCGCCGTCGCCATGGCCCTGTCCGCCCACTCGCAATCGATGTTCCGCGGCGATCCCGCGCATTCGGGCACGACCAAAGAAGCCGCGCCGCGGCAGTTCCATCGGGTGAAGTGGAAATTCCCGACTGGCGACCGAATCATTTCTTCCCCGGTCTGGGACAACAAGGTTCTCTACTTCGGCGGGGACGACGGGAACATTTACGCCGTCGATTCAGAGAACGGCCGGCAAATTTGGAAGCGGACGACGGGCGGCCCGGTGCCCTGCACGCCGGCGATTGCGAACGGAATGGTTTTCGCCGGGAGCTACGACGGAAAATTCTACGCCTTGAACGCGAAGACCGGCGCGATCAAATGGAAGTTCGCCACGGAAGGCGAGCGGCGATTCGAGGCGAAAGGAATTCACGGACTGCAGCCGAAAACGCAGACGATCGCGGACCAATTCGACGTTTATCTGTCCAGCCCGGTCGTTGCGCAGGGAGCGGTTTATTTCGGCAGCGGCGACGGAAATCTTTACGCGCTCGACGCCGCGACCGGTGATTTGAAATGGAAATTCAAGACCGGCGACGTGGTTCATTCTTCGCCGGCGTATGCTGACGGCGTTCTCTATGTCGGAAGCTGGGACAGCTATTTTTACGCGGTCGACGCGGCCACCGGGAAAGAAAAGTGGAAGTTTCATGGCGGGGAGGATCCGGTGATCCACAACCAGGTCGGATTTCAGTCCTCCGCCGCGGTCGTTGGCGGCGTGGTTTATGTCGGTTGCCGCGACGCGCATCTCTATGCCCTCGACGCGGCGACCGGGAAAGAGAAGTGGAAAATGTTCAACGACCTGAGCTGGGTGATCGTTTCGCCCGCGGTCGTTGACGGGAAAGTCGTCTTCGGCACCTCCGATTCGAGCCTGTTCCACATCGTCGAAGCGGCGACCGGCAAGAGCCTGATCAAGCAACAGGACAAGGCCTACATGTTTTCCTCGCCCGTGGTCGCCGGCGACGTCGTGCTGATCGGCGTGCTCAACGGGACCCTCCAGGCGCGCGATTTCAAAACCGGCGATCCGCTCTGGGATTTCCAGACGGAAGCGTCAAAGCAAAACAAGGGATGGATCCTGACGAGCGACCGGAAGTTTAACGAGCCGATGTTCTTTACCTCGTCCTGGCGTGAGGCGCCGATCGTCGGGATCGATCGGCAGCAGGCTGACGTTGGCTCGATCTTCTCCACGCCCCTGGTCATGAACGGCGCCGTCTATTTCGGGAGCACCGATGGGAACCTTTATGCCATCGAATAGCCGGCGCGGCAGCCTGAACAAATGCCCCGGGCGGCGGCGTTTATTCAGAGTGGGGCGCCGGTTGCAATTTTTGAATCCATTCCGGCCTCTGGCCGCATCTCATTTTCGAAGCGCCCTTCAACCCTAACTCAAGTCAGCCATTATGATCCTCGATACCTTCAGCCAGGATGTCCGGATTGGTCTCCGCATTCTCTTCAAGGAAAAGGCGTTTTGCCTTCTCGCTGTCCTCGTCCTCGCGCTCGGCATAGCCGGCGTGACCACCCAGTTCACCATCGTGAATGCCTTCGTCCTCCGCGGATTTTCCTTCCCGCATCCGGAGCAATTGATGAGCGCGGGGATTCTCGATCCGCAGGCGAACCCGCAGCAGAATAATTTCGGCCAGGGTTTCATCCCAACGGCAGCGGACTACGAAGATCTCAAGGCCGGCCAGAATTCCTTCGCGTTGACCGCGGGCTATCTCAATGGCTCGACGATCAACGTTACCTACAAAAATAACCCGCAGCGTTATACCGGCGCTTACGTCACCCAGGACTTTTTCCGGATCGTCGGCGTGGCGCCGATCATGGGCCGCGATTTTACCGCCGATGACAACAAGCCGGGGGCCGAGAAGACGACGCTCCTCGGCTACGAAATCTGGAAGCGCGATTTCGGCGGGGACCCAAACATCGTCGGCCAATCGGTTCGGATTAATGGCAAGGCGGCGACGATCATCGGCGTGATGCCGCAGGGCTTTAAGTTCCCGATCTCGGAAGAACTCTGGGTGCCGCTTTACAACGAGTTTCCGTTGGTTCCTCGCGAAGACCCCCGGGCGAACAATTCCGCTCCCCAAATGATTGGCCGCCTGAAGGATGGCGTCTCGCTCGACCAGGTGAACGCCGAATTTTCCTCAATCGCGAAACGAATGGCGAAAGACAATCCGAAGACGAACGAGCACCTGACCGCGGCCAGGGTTCAGCCCTTGCTGAATTCATTCACCGGCCCCCAACTGCGGGGAACAATTTACGCCATGCTCGGGGCGGTTGCGCTCGTGCTGGTGATTGCCTGCGTAAACGTGATGAACATGCAGTTCGGCCGCGCCGCGTTGCGCGCGAAGGAGCTCGCGATCCGCGGCGCGCTCGGCGCCACTCGCTGGCGTTTGGTTCGCCAGATGTTAACCGAAAGTTTTCTCCTCGCGGCGATGGGCGGAACGGTTGGAATCCTCTTCGCGGAGTGGGCCGTCAATCTCCTGGTTCGCACCACCAACGCGCTGCCGTTCCCGTTGCCTTACTGGGTCCAGTTCACGATTGACGGCAAAGTCCTCATCTTCACGCTCGCCATCGTCGTCGTCGCGACCCTGCTCTCCGGATTTGTGCCGGCGATTCTGAGCGCGCGCGGAAACACCGCCGAGATGATGAAGGAAGGCGGACGCGGCAACAGCAGCCGGCTCGTTAACGTCATCACGCGCGTTCTGGTCATTGGACAGATCGCGCTGACGGCGGCGCTGCTGATCATGGCGACGTTGCAGATCAAATCCATCCGCAACCAGACGACCCAGAATTACGGCTACGATGAGAACGCCGTTTACAGCGCGCGCATGGGATTGATGGAAGGCGATTATCCGACCGACGACGCGAAGCATCAATTCTTCGTGCGGGCGTTGCGGGCGCTGCGCGCCAACCCGGCGTTTGAGAGTGCGGCCATGACTAATCGCTTCCGGATGACCTTCGCCAACGGCGGCCAGTACGAAGTGGATGGCCAGACCTATGTGACGGACAAGGACCGGCCGCGCGGCCAAAACGAGTCGGTCTCGGACGCCTATTTCACGACGCTCGGTTTAAAGCTGCTCGAGGGCCGCGATTTCACAATCGAAGACAGCGATACCAAACAGCCGGTCGCGATCGTGAACGCGAGCTTTGCCCACAAATATTTTGGAAATCAAAGCGCGCTCGGTCACCAGGTGCGGAGCTTCAATCCGGCTCGACCGGAGCCATGGCGCACGATCGTCGGCGTCGCGCCCGACATGCTCATGCAGGGCCCCTTCAATGGGCAATCGGACGGAATCGGTTTTTACATCCCGTTGCTGGCGGGAACGCCGGCGGCTCAATTCTGCACGATCGTGGTGCGTCCCCGGATGGGAGCGGTCGCGGCGAACATGGGACCGACCCTCAGCAAAGCGATCGCGGAATTGGATTCCAATCTGCCGACCTACTTCGCGGGAACGCCCGCGCGTTTGCATGATGAAATCCTCGGCGTGAATCGCCTGACCGCGAATCTGTTCACGATCTTTGGCGTGGTGGCCTTCGCGCTTTCGGCGGTCGGTCTGTATGGCGTGATGAGTTTTTCGGTGAATCAGCGCACACAGGAATTCGGCATCCGAATGGCGCTCGGCGCCGATGCGAAACGAATTTTCCGCATGGTAATGCAGCAAGGGGCGTGGCAGCTCGCCATCGGCCTCATACTCGGCGGCGGCGCCGCGGCTCTTCTGCTCGGCGTCCTCATGGCCAATGCGCTCCAAAACATTCTCTTCAAAGTGAAGCCGCTCGACCCGACGATTTACCTCGTCGTAGCCGGCCTGCTTACTTTGGTTGCCGCCATCTCCTGCTTCGTCCCGGCGCGGCGCGCCACCCGGGTGAATCCAATGGTCGCGTTGCGAACCGAATAACGCGGCTCGAGGCAACCGAATGATTCTCGATACTTTTCGGCAGGACGTCCGGGTCGGGCTGCGCATTCTCTTCAAGGAAAAGGCGTTTTGTATTCTCGCCATCCTGGTCCTGGCCCTCGGGATTGGCGGGGCGATGACCCAGTTTGCCGTGGTCAACGCGATTGTGTTGCGCGGGTTTTCGTTTCCGCACCCGGAAGAGCTCGTCAGCGTCGGCCTGATCGACCCGAAAGGGAGCGATCAAAGCAACAACTTCGGCAATGGCAATATTCCCGCGGCCCAGGATTACGAGGACATCAAGGCCGCGCAGAAGTCGTTTGCGATGATGGCCGGCTATCTCAATGGCTCGACCATCAACGTCTCCTACAACAATAACCCGCAGCGTTACACCGGGGCGTACGTGACCGACGAGATCTTCAAGATCATCGGAGTGTCGCCGGTCCTCGGCCGCGATTTCACCGCGGAAGACAACAAGCCCGGCGCGCCGAAGACGGCGATCCTCGGAGACAAAATCTGGCGCCGCGATTTTAATGCCGACCCGAACATAGTCAGCCAGAGCGTCACCATTAACGGCAAAGCCGCGACCATCATCGGCGTCATGCCGCCCGGCTTTGAGTTCCCGGTCTCAGAGGAACTTTGGACGCCGCTCTACAATGAGTGGCCACCCACACCGCGCGGCGAACTTTTCCTCGGCGCGAACGCCCGCGCCCCGGCGGTGATGGGCCGGTTGAAACCCGGGGTTACCCTCGACCAGGCGAACGCGGAGATGATCGCGATTGCGCGCAACATTGCCGCTGACAATCCGAAGACGAACCAGAACTTCACCTCGGCGGCGGTCCTGCCGCTGATCCAGGCCTTCACCGGCGTGCAAACGCGCCAGATCGTCTGGGCCATGCTTGGTGCGGTCATCGTGGTGTTGCTGATCGCCTGCGTGAACGTGATGAACATGCAGTTTGGGCGGGCAGCCCTGCGCGCGAAGGAGTTGGCGATTCGCGGTGCGCTGGGCGCAACCCGCTGGCGACTTGTCAGGCAAATGCTGACCGAGAACCTGATCGTCGCGATCCTGGGCGCGCTCGCCGGTTCGGCCCTCGCTTACTGGGGTGTCGACTGCTTCGACAAAGTGGTGAAAGCCGCGCCATTCCCGCCGCCCTATTGGTGGAAATTTACAATCGACGGACGCGTGCTCGCCTTCACCCTCGGGCTCACGCTCGTCGCGACCCTTGTCTCCGGTACGCTGCCCGCCTTTTTCAGCTCACGCGGCAATACCGCTGAAGTGATGAAAGAAGGCGGCCGCGGGAACAGCAGCCGGCTGGTCAACGTCATCACGCGCGTGCTGGTGGTGGGCCAAATCGCATTGACCGCGGCGTTGCTCATCGCGGCCACGTTGCAGATCAAATCGATCCGGAATCAAATGAAGCTCGACTACGGTTACGACGAGAACAGCCTCTATGCGGCGCGCCTCGCCCTGATGGAAGGAACCTACCCGAACGAAGAATCGCGCCGCGGTTTCTTCACCCGGGCGGTGCGGGCGTTGCGCCAGAATCCGCAGTTCGAAGCCGCCGCCATGACGGACCGTTTCCGGATGACTTTCGCGCCCAGCGGACAATACGAGGTCGATGGTCAGAGTTATCTCACCGACCGCGATCGTCCGACCTGCAATTTCGAATCCGTTTCCGACGGCTATTTTGCCACGCTTGGCCTGACGGTTCGCGAGGGCCGCGATTTCACCATCGAGGACAGCGACGCGAAACAACCAATCGCGATGGTGAACGCGAGTTTCGCTCGAAAACATTGGGGCCAGCAAAGCGCGATTGGACATCAGCTGCGCATTTTCAATCCCGGCAAGGAACAACCGTGGCGCACCATCGTCGGCGTCGTGCCCGACACGTTGATGCAGGGGCCGTTCGACCAGAAGACGGAAGCGGCTGGCTTCTACATGCCGCTGCTGGGCGCCTCGCCGGCCACCCAATTCGCGACCGTGGTCGTCAGGCCGCGGGGCGGTCTGCGCGCCGACACCCTTGGCCCGCTCCTCAGCAAAGCCGTGGCCGAGATCGATTCAAATCTGCCCACCTATTTCCCCGGGACGCCCGCGCAGTTCCACAACGACATCCTCTCCGGCAATCGCGTGATCGCGACTCTCTTCAGCATCTTCGGGGTCGTGGCGTTCATTCTATCCGGCGTCGGCCTCTATGGCGTCATGAGTTTCTCGGTGAATCAACGCACGCAGGAGTTCGGCATTCGGATGGCGCTCGGAGCCGACGCGAAGCGCATCTTCAGCATGGTCATGCAACAAGGCGCCTGGCAGCTGGGCATTGGTCTCGTTCTCGGCGTTGGCGCGGCCGCGCTCCTGCTCGGCGTGCTCATGGCCGCCGCCCTGCAAAACATCCTGTTCAAAGTGAAGCCGCTCGATCCCACCATTTACCTCGTCGTCTCCGGCCTGCTCACCCTCGTCGCCGCGATTTCCTGCTTTGTCCCCGCCCGCCGCGCCACCCGGGTGAACCCGATGGTGGCGCTGCGGGCAGAGTAGTCGGGCCGAGCTCATTAGGCTCGCCGCTTTGAGATTGACGGCGAGCCCGAAGGAGTATTTAGACTCTCGTGGTTAAGGCGGTGGCTGAGAGCCGAAGCGTCCCGGATCGCGCCACAACCGGATCTCACTATCGCCGCGGTATGAACGCTCCCTCCTCCCCACGGCTCATCTACATCGCTGCAGCGGACGAAGACGCGGAATTGTGGTACCGGTTTCATCGCGAATTGGAAGCGCAGGCAGGATCGGACTTCAATATCTGGTCGTCCAGAGAAAGTCTTCCGTTAAGGTCGGACTGGGATACGGAGATACAGGAAGCGCAGAAGCGAGCCGCTGGAGCTATCCTCGTGCTCTCGTCTCACAGCCTCAACTCGCCGGTGGTGCGAGAGGACGTCAAGCACCTCCAACAGCTTCGAGTGCCGCTTTTTTCCCTTGTGGTAGAGGAGTGCGATTGGCGCAAGTTCCCAGGTGTGGCCAACAGCATGATCTTCGATGAGACCCGGCCACTGAATAGCTATCCAGCAGAGACGCAACACCAGAAGATAAGGGAATTTGTTCGCGTTGTTCTCGCGAAGCTTCGCGATGAGAAAATGCCCCATCCTCAGCAAACGCAACCACCCCGGAGGGATCATAAGAGCGAAGAGCGGGAGGGCGCCCGTATCTCCGACGAGGCGACTTCTGAGCCCCAGGAGGAGCGAGATGATGCGCTATTACGTGAGTGGGGCGTTGAGCTAACCTCGAGAAACATGGTGGCGGAAATCCTTCAATCGCAGGAGGGAAGTTTGCTCCCGGACCAGAAGGCAGAGGTAGCGGAGGCTTTAGCGAGCGATCAGCGGCAAATTCGGAATCGGTTTAGGACGGAGGCGGACCTCCCAGAGGAGGCACGGAGGATGATCGCCCAACTAAGCGCTGCCGAAGCCTCGTTCCGCCAGGAGGCGTTGGAGGAACTGCCCGGGGATTCTACCACTTCAACGCAGGAGCCCACCGAAGCAGCCCAGCAAAAAGATCCCGCGGCTAACAGCATAGACGCTCCACCCCTTACCATTGATCAGTTTTCCGCGGGTTCGCGTCGCATTCTGGGATGGGCGAACGCCTTCCGCAAAATGCTTAAGCAGCGGCACGTGCATACCGAGCATCTCATTGCGGCGCTCCATCAAAGTAACGATCCCCTCGTATTAGAGGCTTTTAAAAAAGCGAGAATTGATTTGCCGGAGCTTCTGTCAATTTTGCACCAGAGCGAGTTTAAGATTCCGATTACTCTCGAGAATATCCGCATTGAATCCGGCGAAGCGGCAGCGCTGCCAGTGCTGTCCGGCGGCGCCAAGGCGGGCCTGGGCTTTGGCCTCGTTTTGGCTCGATCAGAAAAAACCCACGCTGTCCTGCCACGCCATTTGCTCTTTGGTGTACTGTCGGTTGACGCTCCCGCGGCTGACACGCTCCGGAAGCGCGGTCTGCGGCGTGAGTTGCCGCAACCAGAAATAGCGCCCACGCCTTCGCCAGCGCCATTGCACGTGAGCCGGCGCTCGTTTGCACTTTTCCAGAGCGATGTGCCGCCGCCGGAAGTCGCGGGGAAGGAGACAGCAGTGCCGGATGCACTGAAGCTGGGTGATTATGCCCGACACCTGGCGGAAATGATGGGGGCGAGAGAAACCCCGCTACCGCTTTCGTTGGGACTCTTTGGAGACTGGGGCACGGGAAAGACGCATTTTATGCGGCTCCTTCGGGAGAAAATGCGGGCGCAGGCGAATCGAGCGGGCTCACCGTGGTGCCAGCGGGTGGTGACTGTGCCATTCAACGCATGGCACTACCTGGATGCCAACCTCTGGGCGAGTCTGGTGACGGAGATCTTCGAGAAGCTTTTCAAGAGTATCGACCGCGACGAAAAGACGCCGAAGGAGAAGAAGGATGAGCTGTTGAGGAAGCTGGAGTCGGAGAAGGGAGCTGCGGCAAAGGCGAAAGATGAAGTTCGGCGCGCGAAGGTAACCGAGCGACTGGCGAGGTGGAAGCTCTGGAAAGCGCAGAAGGTTCGAGATAAGAAAAGACTGACGCTGGCGGGTAAGTTGGATGAGGCGGGGGCCCTGATCGAGATCGTGAAGGAAACTCCAGAGGGTAAGGAGTTGATGCGGAGTTGGGGGGAATTATGCCAGCGGCTTGGTTGGGGCGAGCTGGAAACATCGGCCACAGGGCTGCGGGCACAAATCGCGCAAACGCGCTCGCTTGGTGTGCGCGCGCAGGTGCTCTGGGAAACCGCGTTTAGCCCAGAGCGGCGGGCGCGAACGGTGATCGTCCTCGTGGCGGCGCTCGTAGTGGTGCCTTTCCTCGGCAGCGCAGTGGGGCATGTGCTTGGGAGCTGGCATGAAGGGATGGAAAAGGTAGGACGCATAACGGGGGCAGTCAGCGGGTGGCTGACGACCGTTGGAGCATGTCTGGCGTTCTGGGCGCAAAGAGCGCAGAAGTACTTGGGGAATGCCGAGCAACTCGACCGTCGCCTTTCGGCGGCGATAAAGAAGCGAGCTGAAACGCCGGAAATCGTGGGAATGCGGGATGCACTGAAAGCGGCCGAGGTGGTGACGAACGCAGCTGAGAAGGGATTGGTCGATGCGCAGGCGCGCGTGCGCGCGTTAGAAGACGAGCTCCGGGAGCAGGAGCCGGAACGCCGCTTATTGAAGTTTATCGGGGATCGGGCCAAAGCCGACGACTATCGCAAGCATCTCGGGCTCGTAAGTCTGGTCCGGCGGGACTTTGAGACACTCAGTAATCTCTTCGCGGAGATACATACGGAAGGACGAATGGAGCCGAAGGTGGAGGGGACACTGGAAGCAGCAGTGGACAGGATCATCCTGTATGTGGACGATTTGGATCGGTGTCCGGCAAAGCGGGTAGTGGAGGTGTTGGAGGCTGTGCACCTGCTCCTTGCCTTTCCGCTCTTCGTGGTGGTGGTAGCGGTGGATCCGCGATGGCTACAACGCAGCTTGCGCCAGCACTATCCGGAGCTCCTCGACGAGAAGTCCGGTAGGCATCGGCGAGCGACGACGGCGATCGCGGGAGAGCGATCGGCGACTCCGTTGGACTACCTGGAAAAGATCTTTCACGTGCCGTTTCATCTGCCTCGAATGGAGGACACAGGCTATCGCGAGTTGGTCGTCGAGCTCACCAAATTCACGGAGGAAGACAAGGGCGCAGGCTCAGCGGCGGTCGCTGAAATCGGTGCGGAGCCCCCACCACGCCAATCAACAACTTCCGCGGCCGCAGACTCGAAGCCCACGAATGGGCGGGCCACCGCTGAGCCGAAAGAGTTCGTGGAAAAGAAGACGGGAAACGTCGCGGATTCTTTGACGCCTTCCGCCGACCCTCCACCGCAGAGCGTGCGGCTGAGTTCGAAGGAGATCGAAGCGCTCCAGCAGTATGCATCTTTTATCCGGACGCCGCGGGCGGTGAAACGATTACTCAATACGTATCGCCTGGTGCGTGCCGGGCTCGATGAGTTACCAGCAGATAAACTGCCGCCTGGCGCGGACATGGCGGAACGCTGCCGCCCAGCAATGCTGCTGCTTGCCGTGGCGGCGGGGTTCCCGGCACTGGCGCGCGATCTGTTTACGGCGTTGCAGAAAGACGATGGGTGGCGGACGACTCCGCCGCCAGAATTACAGGCAGTTCCGGAGTTTGCGGAACTGCACAATGCGATTCGCACCGGGACGAATTTACCCTTGGGGCTGGTAACCCCGGTGGATTGGCGGTGGTGGATCGACCGTGTCGGACGCTTCTCGTTTTAGCTATTTTGGCCTTCGTTCCGCGAAGGCAACTCCGTTCTAGTCCTCGTCGTCCTTGAACAGCTTGCCGGCTTTGTCGTTCACGAAGACGTCGAAGATCGCGAAGAGGAAACTCGGATCGGGCAGACCGGTGAGACTGGCGTGGTTCGTAACGAGCAGACTTTTAGTCTTATTGTTGAATGCGATGTTGGCGGGATTGGCCCAGGGTAGAGGATTGTGGGCGGGATCCGCGGGGTTCTGGGCCGGGCCACTGTACTTCGTTTCCTCGGTCCCGTCCTCACGGAGAACCGATATCTTGCTGGTGCCCGCGAGCGCGACGTAGAGGTCGCCTGATTTGCCAAACGCGATTCCATCCGGGCCGGAACCGGTATCGGCGAAGTTGTAGGTGTGAAACACGTGCAGATCCATCAAAGTCGGATGATCGATCAACGGCAGAGTGTAAACATAACCCACCCCGGCGCCGTCGAACGTCACCGTAAAGTAAAGCTTCTCGCTTTTCTTATCGACGCGGACGCCGTTCGGGCCGAATGGCCCATCGATGGCGGCGTTCTGGAACCAGACCTGGGGCGCGCCGCCTCCCGGAGGCACTCGCCAGATGGTCGCCTGGAAGGAGTCGGTCACGTAGAGGTAACCATTTTTGTCGAACGCCAGATCGTTAATCAGGAGCGGGGCAGGAGGGTTGAAGGCGGATTGATACACCGGGTAAAACGGCGCGGCATAGACGCTTTGCTCTCCGGTTTCGACATTGATTTTCAAGATCCCCTGGCCTTCATCCGCGACAAAGAGGTTGTCTCCTTCGCCAAACGCGATGCACGAAATTGCGTTGAGCGGGCCGGTTTGGCCCTGGATCGTGATCGTCTTCACGAGAACGCCCGTGTCCTCATCGTAGGCGAAAATTTTGGATGGGCCGAAGTTGCCGGGAACGCCGAAGGCCGCGGGTCCGGAAACATAAACGAGGCCGTCGTGGACCGCGATACCTTCAGGGTATCCGGGCACTGCGGGGAGCGGCGTGAGCACTTTCGAATCGCCGAGAGGCCGCGGTGGGACAGCGATAGCGGGTGCTGGAGCGAGGAGAGCGAGGGCGCCCAGGAGTGAATAGAGTGCAATATATTTCATTTTCATTTTCTTTGTGGGGTCAGCGTTGAGTCGGGGAGGTTTACGAACTGAAAGTCGATCCTTGCGAACTTTCCCGAATTTACTCAACCCAAAAATCGGGGACGCCTCCGAACCGTTTGGCTCTCGATTCGGGCAGTAAAACAGACCGGCCGCATCAGATGATGCGGCCGGTTCGATTAGAGAAGTGGCGGTTAGCGCAGGTTGTAGACTTCGATCAGGCCGACGCCCGTTCCGTCTTTACCGGCAAGGATGGCGGTGTAGGCGCCCGGTTGAAGGTCGGCGACGATCGCCGCTTCCGAATCCATCGCGGGAGCGAGGCCGGTCGCTTCGATTTGACGCTGCTGCTGGTCTTTCCAGTTGTCGTTACTCCGCAACATGGCGCCGTTGCTGTCGCGCAGTTCCAGTGTCGGATCGCTCAAGGCGTTGGCGACGCCGAAATTGGCCAGGGAGGGACCAATCGCGCGCACCAGCACCTTTGTGCTGCCGCTGCTGCCGCCCAGAATGAAACCGCCGATCATGACGTTCTCGCCCGATTGAACAACGCCCCGGGTGCTGATGTTTGCGAGTTTCGAATCGCCTGCCTGGCTCAGATCATAAACTTCCACGAGCCCAACCCCGACAGCTCCGTTCTTCCCCCTCACTGCCGCGGTATAATTTCCGGGCGACAAAGCGATCACGAGGGCGGACTCGAGATCGTTCGACGGGGCAATCTGACTTGCTTCCAGTTCGGCAGCCGAAGGGTCGTCGCGCCAATTGTCATTCTGCCCGACGAGCGAACCATCGGGGCCGTGCAGTTCCAGAAGCGGATCAGTCAGCGCGCCGGGTAGCATTCCCTGGAGCGAGGGACCGATCGCCCGAACAACAACTTTCTTGATCGCGTTTCCGGTAATGATAAACCCGCCAATCATCGCGTTGTCGCCCGCTTGCACGAGACCTCGGGTAGCGATGTTGAGCGGCTGAGCTGCGGAAAACGGGGTGTCAGTCGGGCTCGGGGATGGTGATGGTGACGCGCTTGGGGCCGCAGTAGCGCTCGGTGTCGGCGTCGCCGGTGGAGTTGGCGCGGGAGTTCCCGTTGCGGTTGGCGCCGGGGTCGCAGTTGGGGTCGGCCCAGGACATGTCCCGGCGATAAGAGACACATCGTCGACTACGAAATTCGCCATTCCGTTCGTCGTTGCGATATACTCGAACAGAATCTGGTGCGCGGCTCCGTCGGCAAACGCGCTCAGGTTAATGGTGCGCTGCGTGTAGGCAGTCTCGGCCGTGGCCGGTTCGGGATAAGTCTGCACGATCGTCCCATCCACTTTCACGTTCAGGACATCGGTGAATGGCGAAGAAACCGCGGAGATGCGCATCCAGAAGGAGAGCGTTGCGGGGTTCCCCGCGGGAATGGTAACGGTTTGCCCCAGTGTCGCGGTCTCGGGCGCGGAAATTCCGCCGAACCAGGCCCAGACCAGACCGGTCCGCGGCGCCGTGCCATTGCCGCACGACTCGCTGTCGCAGAGCGGCGTCTCGAAGTTCGTGGAGGTTTCCGGATCCCAGAACATGTTGGGAATGCCGCCATTTTCGAAGCCTCCATCCACAATCCTCTCCAGAGTGCAGGGAGTCGCAGTCGGGATCGGGGTTGGAGTTGGCGTCGCGGTTGCCGTCGGCACGGGCGTGGCGGTTGGCACTGGCGTGGCGGTGGGGATCGGTGTCGGTGTCGGCGCGATATTGAGAGTGTTGCGGGCCAGGACCACACCGCCGTCGGCCCGGCCATAGGCGAACGAATTGCCGTCCGGTGAAAATTGCGCCGAATAAACGGCGGTGGATGTTTGCTGGACGTAAGCTCTTATCAATCCGCCATCCAAGGCGCGCCAGAAGAGAAGGGTCCCGCGTTGCGCCCCATAATCCTGCCCCGCCGCAATGACGGTCTGGCCATCGGGTGAGAATCCAACCGACTTCACGAAACCGGAAGGACCGTTAAGACTGGCGAGTTGCATGCTGCTCGCGACCTGCCAAAGCGCAGCTGAACCATCGTCGCTCGCGGTTGCCAGTTTTTGGCCATCGGCCGAGAAGGCGACGAAATTCACTGTCCCACGGTGGCCCAGCCACGCCACATTCCACGTCGCGAAATTTTTCAAGGTCGCAACTTCATTAGCCTTGGCCGTGGCCAGGAATCCGCCGTCCGGAGAGTAGGCCACCGAGTTGGTCGATCCCAACATGTCATGAGTGATCGACGTGTTTTGTCCGTCCGAGAGGCGCCAGACTTTGATGTCGTTCGTGGAATAGCCCCCGCCGGACGTTAGCTCCTGGTCATTCGGCGAGAAGGCTACTCCCAGAATGAACTCATTGCTTCCCATGCTTCGGATCAGCGAAAAGTCTGAGACGCGCCAGAGTTTGATCGACATATCCGTGCTGCCCGAAGCAATCATTTCGCCATTGTGGGAGAAGGCGACCGTATTCACTTTGTCCCAATGACCGGTCAGCGTGGCCAGCAAAACGCCGTCCGAAACCCGCCAGACCTTGACGGTGTGATCGTTACTCGCCGACGCCAGCAACTGGCCGTCGGGCGAGAACGCAACGGCGTTAACCTGCAAGTCGTGTCCGTGCGCCCATAAGATATCGGGCGCTCCCTGCGTTGCCTCGGCGGTTTGAAAGACAGTGAATGTCTGGCCGACGATGGTGATGGTCCCCGTTCGAGGGGCACCGGTGGAGTTCGCCGCGACGGAATAATAAATGGTGCCGTAACCTGAACCGCTTCCCCCAGAGGTGATCGTGATCCAACTGTCGTTGCTGGTGGCCGTCCAATTACAGGCGCTAGCCGCGGCCATGTTCACGTACGCACTGCCGCCATCGGCGGTGAATGTGCGATTCGCGGGGGAGATGTTGTAACTGCAGGTGATCCCCTCCTGGAAAATCGTGATCACTTGTCCGCCCGCGGTGATGGTGCCGGTGCGAGTGCTGGTGGTGGTATTCGCGTTTACAAAATAGTTCACGATCGAGGGCCCATTGCCGCTGCTATTTCCTACCCCGAGGGTTATCCAGCTCGAATCCGTCGTCACCGTCCAGGGACAACCGTTCATGGTCGCAATGTTGATAGTGCCGGGACCTCCCGAGCTGCCATACAATTGGGGGTCGGTCGGATCCGGATTCACCGTGTAGGAGCAGGGAGTGGTCACCTGTTCGATCGTGACCGTCTGGCCCGCCACCGTCAGGGTGCCTGTTCGCGCCGGGCCCGCGTTGGGAGCGATGGCATACGTCAGGCCGCCATTGCCGCTGTCATGGTTGATCTTCGTGATCGTGATCCAACTGTCGTTGCTCGTAGCGGTCCAGCCGCAACCACTAAGAGTTTGCACACCTATCGTGCCGGTTCCGCCGAAGGACGACCAGGTCGAGCTCGTCGGCGTGACCGTGTAGTCGCATGGATTATCGCCGAAATGGATGGGGAACGCCTGCTCGGCGATGATCAAGAGACCGGTCTGTCCGTCCGAACCGGTGGTGGTATAAGTGACCGTTCCATTGCCAGTGCCGTTGTTGCCTGCGGTGATGGTGATCCAATTGACCCGGCTCACCGCCGTCCATTGACAACCGGCAGGCGCGCTCACGTTAACCAAACCGCCGCCGGGAGCGGGCGGAAGACTCGCGCTCGTCGGAGAAATTGAGAAAGCGCAGGAGAAGGTGGGAATGCGCGCCACAAAAACCGTGGAATCATGGGAGTAGCTGAACCTTTGCCCATCAGGCGAAACAGCCAGCGCGTTCGCCGACGTGCCGGTATTCTGATCGTAAGTCTTGAGCAGAGCGCCGTCCGAAACTCGCCAGAACCTGATCGTGCCGGTCGCGGGAATAAATCCGTTCACGGGATCTTCATTCGAATCCCAGGAGCTCGCGATCATCGTCTGGCCATCGGGCGTAAAGACAATGGAGGTCACAGTACCCGTGGCGGTGAAGGTGCGAACGAGCGCGCCATCGGACACGCGGTAGATTTTGATTGTCTCGTCGTAACGATAAGATCCGCCGGCGCCGCCATTAGCCGCGATGAACTGGCCGTCCCGGGAGAAAGCGAGAGCAGTTCCGCGCGGACCGACAATGTTGCGAATGAGCGTGCCGTCAGACACCCGCAAAATGTCGACCCCCTGGAAACCGATCGATGCGATCGATTGACCGTCCGGAGAAAAAGCGGTCGCGCCTCCGCCAAAGTTCGGCTTCGACCAGACGTCGGAGCCATCGGAGGCACGGACCAGTTTGATCGTTCGGTTCTGGGAAGGATAACTCGAAGTCGTTACCGACGAGGCGATGAATTGCCAGTCCGGCGAGAAGGCGATGGTTCCTCCAAGGCTTAACGTCCGGAGGAGAGTGCCGTCCGAGGGGCGCCAAAATTTGATTCCAGAGGTAGCCAGTTGCTGGCTGTCGGGAGAGTAGGTTCCAAAAGTAGGACTGCTGCAACTAAGCCCGCTGCATTGAGTGATCGTCCGGAGCAAGGTCCCGTCCGACACTTGCCAAAGCTTGTTTTTCTTGTCGTCCCCTCCCGAGGCCAATTGCTGACCATCGGGCGAAAAGGCGGTGTACCTGACATAGCCGGTGTGGGTACCCTGCCAGACGATGTCAGGACTGCCTTGCGCGAAGATTGCTTGGGTGGAAGCGGCCAGAAAGAGGACGACGAAAGCCAGGCTCCGGCCGCGTTGCTCAAGCGCTGATTGGAGAATCCCAAATACGCTTTTTGTTTTCATAAGGCTCCTTTGGTAACGAAGGTAGTTCGTTTGCGCCGAGGCCATCGAGCGCGTCAAACCCGCTTGGAACAAGCCGGCATTAGTAACACGCTTGTTACCTTTGAAACGGGAGGCGAACCTGAATCCGCCAAGGCACGATAAGGCCCTCATCCCAGGCTCTTCCACGGACGGAGTTCAATCCCCGTGGAAGAAGCTCAGGATGAGGGCTTACCAGAAGGCCCGGCTAACTTGGAATCGCTCTTACGGCAGGTTGTAAATCTCGACGAGTCCAACGCCGTTCGCGCCTTTGCTGGCGACGATGGCCGTGTAAGCGCCCGCCGGAAGGTCGGCGATGATGCCGGACTCCGCATCCATGGCGGGAGAGAGACCTGTCGTTTCGATCTCAGTCCACTGCTCGTCTTTCCAGTTATCGTTGCTTCGGATCAATGCGCCGTTGCTGTCGCGCAACTCCAGGGTGGGATCGCTCACGGCATTGTTCACTCCGAAATTCGCCAGCGAGGGACCGATCGCACGCACCAGCACTTTCGTGTTGGCGCTGCCGCCGCCGAGAATGAAACCTCCGATGAGCACGTTGTCGGCGGATTGAACCACGCCGCGGGTGCTGAGATTCGCCAGCTTCGAGTCTGCCGCCTGGTTCAGGTCATAGACTTCCACGAGGCCGACGCCGGTAGAGCCGTTCTTTCCGGTCACCACTGCGGTATAACTTCCGGGCACCAGGGTCACGACCATCGCTGACTCGAATTGATGAGAGGGCGCAAAATTGTTCGCTTCCAGGAACGAAGCCTGAGCGTTGTCATCTCTCCAATTGTCGTTCTGTTGAATGAGCGCCCCGTCGGAGCCGCGAAGCTCCAGGACGGGATCAGTGAGCGCGCCGGGGAGCATTCCCTGGAGCGAGGGCCCGATGGCCCGGACCACGATTTTCTTTGCGCTCGAGCCGTTGATAATGAATCCGCCGATCATGGCGTTGTCTCCCGACTCAACGCGACCCCGGGTTGCAATGTTGAGCGGTTGAGCGGCTGTCGAAGGAGTTGACGACGGGCTCGGAGTTGCGGTCGCGACCGGCGTAGCGCTCGGCGTCGCAGTCGCGCTTGGGGCTGGCGTCGCCGTCGGCGCAACAGTGGCAGTTGGAAACGCAGTTGGCGTCGCGGTGGGAGCTGGTGTTGCCGTCGCGGTCGGAAGAGGCGTTGCTGTCGGCAGCGGAGTAGCCGAAGGCAATGGCGTAGCAGTCGGAGTCGCGGTGGGCATAGGCGTCGGCGTAGGCGTCGGGCTTGGGGCCGCGAGTTTCGCCTTGGCGATCCCGGTGCGGCCGTCGGCGAGCTCGAAGTAAAAGGCAATCTCGTTGTGGTTGTTCAGCCCGCGCAGAAACAAAACGCTCGTGAGAGTGGATCCGAAAAGCGCATCGCCTTCCTGAATGACCTTGTCGGCGACGGGGTCTGGCCCGGAATAGATGCCGTGCTCCCCCGTGTCGAGGTAGCCCCGGAACACAACCGTGCCGAGCTCGTTGATGATCGGGCTGTCGAACATGGAATAGGGTCCATCTCCACCGATACCGGCAGCATGCGCGACCATGCGCAGACCGGTTCCGTCCTGGTTGACGACGAAGATGCCGGGCTCGCCGGAGTTGTCCTCGTAAGCCTTAAAGGCGATCTGGCCCTGATCGTTGATATAGGGAGCGCCGTCCCAATTGTAGAGCGGGCTTCCCGCCGCGGTAAGAACCGTGCTGACCGTGGCGTCACCGCCGCCGGTGCCAATATACAATCCGCTCTCGGCTACGTTATTGACGGGATCCTTGCCGCCGGTGAACGCAACCGTCCCGGCACTGTTGATTGTTGGCGAATTGCCGAACACGCTGAAAATGCCCAGATTGTCGACGACGAGGTTCGTGGTGCCGCCGCCGTTGGCCGTCCAAATTCCCCAATGGCCAGGGCTGACCGGATTTTTCCGTGCCCAAAAAACGGCGGTCCCGGTGGACGAAAGATGCACAGGCAATCCGAACTGCCGAAATTCGCCATCGTTGCGAATCAGCGACACGGTTTGGCCGGCGGCCGTGTTCTTGTAGAGCTCGGTGGTCAGGAAAGCGTCCACATATTGGCGTGACGCAATCTCACCCAGCTTGTTGATGAACGGATCGCCGGTGACGCTTCCACCCACCTGCACCGGCGCCTGGCCGGGAGCCGCCCGGAATGTGCCGCCTTGATCGACGACGAACGCCACTGTTCCGTCATCGCTGATCGACGGATAGGTGCCGAAGCCGTTTTGAAAGGCCGGCTGAGTGTCATCGGCGATGATGGTGAAATCGGTTCCGACCTGCGCTTGGAGCGCGCCCCAGGAGATTGGCAGGAGGAAAAGAAGACGGAGGAGAAGTCTGAATGTTTTCATAGTAATTGGAGCGTTCTCTTTAATCCGGAAAAGGTTCGAGACAAGGAATGTTTTTACGTAAAACATGATTAAAAGTAACGCGGCTGTTACTTTGGCAATTTCCCCTCGGTAATCCTCCGCCCCGGCTCGTCCAGCCGGCGCCGGGAGTTGTTACTTTTGCCGGCTTTTTATTTAGTGATTGCCTGAAAAAGTAATTTACTTTCTGTGACCGCCCGGCCTACCTGACGCGATTGTATTTGTATGCGCCCTCTCTTGCCTTGCTGTTTTCTCCTGGCCGCTGGCGTGCGATTCCTCGCTGCCCAAGCCTCAGTGGAAGGGCGCGTCGAATTGCCCAAGTCGCATTCCGCTCCGGTGATGACCAAGCGTTATGAAATCGTTTCCACCGGGGGCGTGCTCGCAACCAATCCTCCGATCGGCGTGGTCTATCTCGAAGGATCGTTCTCAAAGCCCGCGGCCTTGCCCACAAAACAAATCACCCAGAAAGACTTAACGTTTACTCCCGCCCTGCTCGCCGTGCAGGTTGGCACGAAGGTCGAATTCCCGAATCTCGAAAAAGACACGTATCACAACATTTTTTCCTACTCGCCCGCCAAACGTTTCGACCTGGGACGATATCGGCCTGACGAAAGACCTATTCCGTTCCAAATCTTCGATGTGCCCGGGCTCGTAACTTTGCGTTGCGATATCCACGAACACATGCGGGCCCTCCTTTTGGTCCTGGCCACGCCGCATTTTACGGTCACCGATAACAATGGGCATTATCGCCTCGACGGGCTCCCTGCCGGCCACTATACGCTCAAGGCCTGGGTAGACAGCCGGACCACCCGCCAGCATCCCGTCGACCTCCAGAGCGGCTCGACGCTGCGGGTCGATTTCCCGTGATCGAGTCGAGCGAGAAAAAGACTTCTCTCCTCCCGGGTTTCCGGACACAGCTCTTTGCCGGGATGATGCTGGTGGTCTTCGGGTTGACCGCCACGGGATTATACCTGGCGGAACGCAACGCAGCCGTGGACGCCCAGCGCGATCTCGACCGCGATTTTCAGGCGGAGCTGGCGAGGTTGCACGCCATGGAAGAACTGCGGTATGCCGCGCTGGCCGAACGCTCTCGCAATCTGATCGACAAACCGCGTATCCACGCCGCCCTGGAAGACAACGCTCTCGATCTTCTTTATCCCAGCGCGAAGGACGAGCTGCGTGACATCATGGAAAACCAGAGATCTTCCGACCAAAACCCTCCCTCGCGAGCGCCTCAGGCCAGGTTTTACCGTTTTCTCAATGGCGCCGGGGAGGTGCTCCCGCCGCCGAACCAAAATGACGTCGGCGTGCTCCGGCCGGAAGAAGAAGCCCATCTTTCCGTGAAGCCGTTGCCTCAAACTGCCCAAATCGGCTATTTGTTGCGACAGAGTGGGACTGGGGAGGAAATCATTGACGAGATCATTGCCCTACCGATTAACTCGACGGAAACAAACGAGGTGATCTCGGCGCTGGTGGTCGGGTTCAAACCGATTGAAGTCGCGGAGAAACGCTCGGGGGAAGGAATGAAAAGCGGCATTTGGATGGATGGCGCTCTTCATTTACCTGCGCTCCCAGAAAGAGCCCGGGCCGCCATCGATCAAGTGATGACGCGGCTGGTGGCTGCACCGAATAGCGCGGAGCGAAGTTCGCGCGTGCAGATTGAAGGCGAACCGCATTTTCTCTTTTTCAAGCGGCTCAATCCCGAGTCGGTCTTTCCAGCCGTCTACGAGGTTTGCGTTTATCCGCTCAAACAGGCGCTCGCCCGGCAGCGCCGCTTGCGCTGGCAGATTCTCAGCGCCGGCGCGGCCCTGCTCCTGGCTGGATTCGCCGCGACTCATCTGCTCGCCAGGCGGCTTTGGGTTCCGGTGGCAAAACTCGCAGTCGATTCGGAGGAACATCGCACGCACCGTCAGCAAGCGGAAGCGAAGCTCGCCTCCACCAGCGAGGAACTGCAAAGGTCGGCCCGTTTTTCCGCGGACGCTTCTCATCAGCTGAAAACACCGGTGACGGTTTTGCGCGCCGGCCTGGAAGGACTCCTTCGCCGGGAAGATTTTTCAGGCGAAGTTTATGACGAACTTTCCGATCTGCATCATCAGACCTATCGCCTCACGGGCGTAATCGACGATCTTCTCCTTCTTTCCCGAATGGACGCCGGCCGCCTCCAGATCGAATTCAACCCGGTCAACCTCACCCAGCTGGTCGATGAATGGCTGGACGACCTGAATGCGCTCCCCGACCCGCTGGGCCTCGAGATAAAGGCCACCGTTCCACCCGCGCTCTACATTGCCGGCGAAAAGCGTTACGCTTCGCTCATTCTGCAAAACCTCCTCGAAAATGCGCGCAAGTACAATCGCCCGGGCGGACGCATCCAGGTTAACGCCACGGCGGATGATTCCTCGGTCTATTTGAGAGTGGGAAACACCGGACCGGCAATTCCAATCGAGATGCAGCCTCTCATTTTCGAACGTTTTTCTCGCGGGACCAATGGTGAGAAAATCGCCGGCCACGGCCTTGGTTTGAACCTCGCGCGCGAGTTGGTGCGGCTGCACGGCGGCATGATGCGCCTGGTTTCCTCGGACGAAAATTGGACGGAATTCGAGGTCCGTTTCCGCGCGGCCGACAAAGTTCCTTCCGAGTCCTCCCTCCCCGCATGAAATTGTTCCGGCCTTTTCTGATTGTAGCGATCGCCGGGTCGATGTTTCCCGGCGCGCGGGCGGAAGATTTTCTCGATCGCGTGGAAGAGGCTCTAACCTTCTCTGCCTTCGAGGACCAGGCGCGAGTGAAGCTCAGTGGCACACTCGACTTGGAGGGGTATCGCTTCTGGGGAGCGGCGCCCGGTCTGATCCAGACCACCAGCGACAGCCTTTTCAACCCGCGCCTCAGTCTGTTCGTTGATGCCCAACTCGGGTCGAAGGTTTACTTCTTCGCGCAATCACGGCTCGATCGCCATTTCGATCCGAGCGATCACGGTGCGCAATTGCGTCTCGACGAATACGCGTTGCGCTATACCCCGTGGGAAGATGGCCGGATCAGTCTTCAGGTTGGTCAATTTGCCACCGTGGTCGGCCGCTGGGTGGAACGCCATCTGTCGTGGAGCAATCCGTTTATCAACGCGCCCTTGCCCTATGAAAATATTACCGCGATCGAAGATGAAAGGGCGCCTTACACTCCCGTGCTCTCGATCGGACCGCCGGAGGAAAAATACGAACACAACCCGGTGATTTGGGGGCCGAGTTACGCCTCGGGCGTTTCGGTGGCCGGCAAGATCGGCCAGTTCGATTACGCGGCGGAAGTCAAGAATGCGTCGCTCTCTTCCCGGCCGGAATACTGGTACGTGACGCGTAGAGGCTTCGAGAATCCCACCGTCAGCGGCCGGCTTGGGTTCCGTCCCAATCAGGCCTGGAATATTGGTTTTTCGGCGAGCGATGGAGCCTATTTCCAATCCACGGCAGAGCCCACGTTGCCGATGGGGCGCGACATCGGCGATTTCCACCAGACGGTCCTGGGCCAGGACATCAGCTACGCCTTGCATCACCTGCAACTCTGGGCGGAATTTTTCGAGGCCCGCTTTGAGGTCCCCGGCTTCGGAAATGCGGATACCTTCGCTTATTATCTGGAGGCGAAATACAACTTCGCGCCGCAGTTTTTCGGCGCCTTACGCTGGAATCAGCAGTTCTTCTCAGACGTGCCGGACGGCTATGGCTATGGTGGCAGCGCGCCGTGGGGTCGCGACCTGTGGCGGACTGATGTCGCGGCCGGCTACCGGTTCACGCCGCATACGCAGTTAAAAATTCAATACAGCATCCAGCGTGACAACTACGGTTTGCGTGACCTGACGCACATGCTCGGCGCGCAGTTCACGGTTCGCTTTTAATCGGATAACTCCACCGAACACCGCGCATCGCGCGCGAGGCAAAACCCGCTCAGTCGATCGGCCGGCGCGTCTTTTCCGAGGGCCAGATACTGAAATCTCGTTCCGAGCAATTCGGGATGGAGCAGCGTTTGCAGGGCGCGGCGCGTGGATGGCGCGGCCTCGCCGGCGGCTTGGTCTCCTGCCAGGCGAGAAACGAGTCCGGTAACGAAATGATATTGATCGGTAAAGCCGTTCAGGGTGAACCCGCATTCTTCCGCGCGCTCGGCGATGCTCGTCCAATCCACGTGCGCCGTGATATCGGCCTCGCCGATTCCGCGTAGCGGCGACGGCAACGTGCGATGCCCCGCATAAGATTGCAGCGTGCCGCTCGAACGCTCGGCGGCATAAAATTGCCCACGCGCGTAACCGTAATCGACTGCGAGGACGAATCCGCGAGTTAGTTTTCGCGAGACGCTTGCGACCCAGTTCAACGCGGCAACGTTCACCTCCGTCTCGTAAGGTGAGGTCGGGATGGGCGGAAGTTTCTCGATCTGCAAACGCAGGCGCTGATCGTCAATTGGCCTCTCGACAAAAACAAACTCGTCGCCCGCTAATCCCACCAAACGCTCCTGCCATCCGGAATTGTCTTTTTTCCGAGCGATCAAATGAACGGGCATCGCATCCAGCAACTCGTTTGAAAAATGCACACCGTGAAAGGGGGCCATTTCGTCGAGAGACTTTTCCCAGGCCATCTTTCTCCTGAACTCCTCCAGCCTGCCCCGTTGCCGGTCCTGCAAAACCGAAAACGGCTCGACGATGCGGTATTGCAACGCCGCGAAAAAATCCGGCGACCGTTCCCGCGCTGTACTCAACGCATCCCGGGCGAAGTCTCCATGGTGCGCGCCTTGTTCGACAATCACGAAATCGCCGGGCCGGCCGAGCAGTTCCCACATCTCGGCAAATTGGGCCGCGAGCAGTCGCCCGAAGAGCGGACCGACGCTCGCATTGGTGAAGTAATCGCCGTGCCGGCCGATCTGGCACCGGCCCGAGCTATAGTAGCCGAATTCCGGATGGTAGAGCGCCTGTTCCATAAACCAGGCGAAACTGACCGGCCCACCACCCCGGATCTCGTTGCGGACGAACTCGATCAGAGCGGGGTTGCCGGCGTTCATCGTTGTTAAAAGGTTAAAACGGTTACATCGTTCTAAAGAACAGCTGCCTTGCACCGTCTAACGTTGTAATGTTGTAGCCCTTTAACCCTTTCCACGCACGCCCGGCCTGCATGCCCGTTTCCTATCTTCCGCAAACGCCGGTCGACTTTTTCGAGCGCCCGCCCTGGTTCAAACGCCGAAAATACTACATCCCCATCGCCATCGTTCTGGCCGGCCTGCTCGGGTTCGGAATTTACTCCTGGTACCTGATCAACGTTCTCTCCGTCCAGGCCGGCGCGTTTGACCTTTCGCAGTTGGAACAGATGGAGTCCGCGAGCGTGATTCTCGACCGGAACGACAAGATCTTTGGGCAAATCTATGTCGAAAACAGGGAGACGATTCCCTACGAGCAATTGCCGCGCGATCTCATCAACGCCGTCGTCTCGGTCGAGGACAGCAAGTTCTACCAGCATGGCGGCTACGATTTCTCGGGGATCGTTCGGGCCGCACTGAAGAATTTCACGGCCGGCCATGTCCGGCAGGGCGCGAGCACGATCACCCAGCAGCTCGCCCGCAATAGTTTTTCGCTCAAGGAACGCACCTTCCGCCGCAAGCTTCTCGAGATTCTTCTCTCCAAGCGGATCGAGGAGCGTTTCGGGAAACAAAAGATCATGGAGCTGTACCTGAACCGGATTTATTTCGGCGGCGGGCTTTACGGAGCGGAGGCAGCCTCCCGTGGTTATTTCGGAAAATCGGCCAAGGACATGACGCTCCCGGAGTGCGCCACGCTCGCCGGGTTAATCAAGAGCCCGAACCGGCTTTCACCCTGGACGGACAAGAACGCCTCCCGCGACGCGCGGAACATCGCTCTCGCCCGGATGCGCGACCTCGGATTCATCTCGCGCGAACGTTGTGAGACCGCGCAGGCGGAAGAAATCGTGATCGGCAGCCGGCAGAGCGCGCAGGGTCAAACCTACGCGGTCGACTACATCCGGCAGCAGGTCATCGCCGCGGTGGGCTGGGACCGGGCCATGAACGAAGGCTACCGGATTCACACGACGATCGACGCGGAACTGCAAAAGGTGGGCGAAGATTCTCTCCGGGAACACCTCGCCGCGGTCGAGCAGCATCCCGGTTACAACCACCCGACCTACGAGGTTTACGCGAACCGTTATAAGAGCGCCAAGCAGCTGGCCGTCCCGAATGCCGCCGCCGCGCCCGATTATTTGCAGGGCGCGCTGATCGCGCTCGACAACCAAACCGCGGGGATTCTCGTCTTGGTCGGCGGCCGCGATTTCGAGCACAACCAATATGACCGGGCTCTCCAGGCCCGGCGACCCGCGGGCACCGCGATCAAACCATTCGTTTATGCGGCCGCCTTCGAGAACGGGCTTTTCCCGGGCTCCCTCGTCGAAGACTCCGCGCTCGATAATCGAGTCGTCATGATCGGCGGGACCACGGGGATTCTCGGGGAATGGGGACCCGAGTCCGAAGAAAACCGTTACGAAGGGCCAATGACCGCGCGCCGGGCGCTGGTGAAATCGAAGAATGGCGCCACCGTTCGCATCGGGCTGAGCGTCGGCGTCGACCCCGTCATTCAACTCTGTCGTGCCGCGGGCATTCGCTCTGCCCTGCGTCCATTCCCAGCCACCTTCCTGGGCAGCAGCGAAATCACGCTTGCGGAACTCGCCCTCGCCTACACGATTTTCCCCAATGGCGGATGGCGCGCGAAGTCTCCGCGGATTCTCGATCGCATTGAAGAAAAGGACGGGACGATCGTCTGGCAATCGCCGCAGGACCGTTCGCGGCAATCGGTCGTGAAACCGGAAACCGCTTACGAAGTTCACTCCTGCCTGGTCGACGCGCTCGACTCCGGCACCGGCCGCGCGGCTCGCGAAAAATTCGGGCTGAAGAAGTTTCCCGCAGCCGGAAAAACGGGTACCGCCTACGACTTCACCGACGCGCTTTTTGCCGGCTATGACAGCTCGGTAACCTGCGCGGTCTGGGCCGGTTTCGACAAGCCGCAGAAGATTTATCGCGGCGCGTTCGGGGGCGAGATCGCACTGCCGATCTGGGTGGATGTGATGAACGCCGCCAACGAGCGCTATCCCGGCCAGCAGATTCCCGAGCCGAAAGGGATGCAGAAGGCGGAGATTTGCACGCGGTCGGGATTGCTCGCTACGGACAAGTGTTACGACACCGTGAAATCGGCTGATGGCGAAAGCGTGCACAAACGGACGACCTACGTGGAGATCGCAACTTCCGCGCAGATGCCCACCGAACCGTGTAATGTCCACGGCGAAGCCCGCACGCGGCTGGTCCGCGATTTGCCGGCCTCGGGTTTCCCCCGCGCTTCGCTGGCCGTCGACCCGAAGCGAGTTCCACCTGTCATCGCCCAGGGACCGGTTCTCCTGGCGGAAAACGATCCGTATGGCGCGATTCATTCGACCCTGAAGCCGAAGGTCGTGGAAAGACCAGAGGACAGCTCCCCGCCGGGTTCGAGTCCGGAAGCCAGTCTGCCTGATCCGACTAAACCGGTCCTGAAAGCCGAAGCGGTCGAGCCGGATTCCACGAAGCCTTCGCCCCGGGCCGAAGCGGTCCAGCCCCCGGCCGATAAGCCAGTCCTCAAAGCCGAGCCGGTGACGCCGGACTCAACCAGACCGGTTCTGAAAGCTGTGCCGGTTCAGCCGACGCCGGCTACTTCGCCGAAGGAAATTCGCCGGGCGGAGCCGGTTCATCCAAGAGACGAAATTCCGGCGGACTCAATTCTTAGACCAACGCCTCCACCGCCGTCGAATCCCGACGAATAGTCATGCAGCAACCCACGCAATCCGACTTTCGCCTGACAGTTCTCAACCCGGGCGGACGCGACCCGGGACAAGATTTCCCAGACGGCGCGGGGCCGGTATCCGAGGCGCATCAGCCAACGAATTTTCATGCTTACGCGGCTTGCACGCGCGGAAGTTTCCAGCGGGATACCAAACGCGCCATCGCGGAGCGAACGCCCGTTTTGCTTTTACTCCGCGGAGACTTCGCTGCGTCCGAGCGCGCGCTGGAAGCATTGCAGAAAACGGGAAGCGTCGTTGCGGTGTCGTTGAAGGAAACTGGACTGCATCAAATCGCGCAGCAGCTCCAACATCCGGCCAGGCTGGCTCGCTTTGTTCGCATTGTGCAGCGCGCCGATGGCTGCCTCGCCCCCACTCCTGAAGCCGCCGATCTTTATCGAGCGATTCGAGGCAAACCAGACCGCGTCGCTTTCATCCCCACCCCCTACCCGATCGATGACCAGCGCTGGGATTTTTCCATGCCGATCGCAGAACGTTCCGGCATCCTCATTGGCACGCGTGAATGGGATGTCCCGTCGCGCAATCATCTTGGCGCGCTGCTCATCGCGCGAGAGCTCAGTCAAACGACGGGTGCGCCAGTCACGGTGTTCAATTTCGACCGAAGCAGAGGGGCGCGGCTTCTCGCGTCGCTGGGGTTCGATTCCAAGAAGCTCCGAATCCTCGATCGCAAGCTGGGCTACCCCGAATATTTGCGAGTGCTGGCGCGCCATCGAATTGTGCTCCAGCTCGACACCAGTTTCGTGCCGGGACAGGTGGCCGGCGACGCATTGCTCTGTCGGGTTCCCTGCGTCGGAGGGAATGGCGCCGTCGAGCGCCTGGCCTTCCCGGACTCGTGCGGTTTCGCACGATCGATCGAGGAGATTGGTCAAATTGCAGCGCGTTTGCTAAGCAATTGGGAATTTTATCAGGCGGCGGTCGCGAAACAGATTAGCGCCGGGATGAAAACGCTTGCTTTCCAAGTCGTGGCAAAACAATTAGCTGAGTTTTTCAACAACCCCTTCCGAACCCGATTACTCTGATACAAGTTTGGCAAGCCTCTTCGATGTTCAGCGGTAAAAATGCGTCGCAATCTTTGAATGAGGCCCTAGCATTTCGCCAATGCACGTTAAGTCTCTTAGCTTAGAGAACGTTAAGGCTTTTGGGACACTAGAACTGGATTTCGAAAGGCCTGACGGTCAACTAAAGGGGTGGACCGTCATTGTCGGAGGAAATTCCTCGGGCAAGACGACGATCTTGAAAGCGATCGCGCTCGCTTTGTGTGGACCGGACGCAGGCAGGCAATTGATTAAGAACACGGCCGGCTGGATCGAAAAGGGAGCGAAGGGTGCGAAATCCGTTGTGGAAATCCGGTGGGATCCGGAGTTCGACCATTTTAAGGTTAGAGGCAAACTGCCGGGATCCACCTTCCCCTGCGGCGTGCGTTGGACGCTTGAAGGAGAGAACTCGGTTCCGGACATCAAAAGCGCTGAATTTCGCAGCTCGTGGGGAACCCGCCTCTTAACCGCGCCTCGAGGCCCTTGGGATCCAAACGCTGAAGGGTGGTTTTGTTCGGGCTACGGTCCAATGCGACGACTGACTGGAAGCTCACCCGATGCAATGCGAGACGCAGTGGGTGGGGGAAAAGTGGCTAGCCACGTGACGCTCTTTCGGGAAGATGCCGCACTCAGTGAAAGTGAGGAGTGGTTAAAGTTGCTTCAGTTCAAGCAACTCGAAGGGGATGAAGAAGCCAGCCACCTGGTGCCGCAAATTATCGCATTCTTGAACGATGACCTATTGCCTAGAGGCTTTGCGATTGAGCGTATAACTTCCGAACACGTGTTTGTACGCAGCGGCAAGACCCTCGAATTGCCAATGCGGGATTTAAGCGACGGCTGTCGCAGCGTTTATGCCCTGCTGCTTGATATTATTCATAATATGGCGCTCGTATTTGGTACACGCGGGTTGTTTAGTCGCGACGAGAGAGGCCGATGGGTGCTAAAGCAGCCTGGTGTTATTTTAATCGATGAAGTCGAAGCACACCTGCACCCGGCGTGGCAGCGAACAATCTGTGACTGGCTAAAAACGCGTTTCCCAGAGACGCAGTTTTTCGTGACGACTCATAGCCCACTAATCGTGCAAGCGGCTGATCCCGGAGGTATCATTGTCCTTCCTCTCGCGACTGAGGAGGGGAGGCAACCGAGAAAACTGACGGACGAAGAGTACAATCGCGTGGTCCTCGGCAAGGCGGAAAAGGGTCTCCTTGGAGAATCCTTTGGACTAGACCAGACCCGAGGAAAATGGGCGGTAGGGCAAATAGCGAAATATCGATTACTAGATGCTAAGAAACGGGCGGGTGCCCTGAATCCTGTCGAGACTGATCAATACCGGGAGCTTGAACATCAAATGTCGATCGCGTTTGAAGATAAACCTTCACTGGAAATAGCTGGTGCGGGAGCATAACCCCAGACCCCCCCTCGCCAACGAGACACTGGAGAGGCTCGCTGACGAAACAAGACACGTGACTGAAGCGGTTGACCCCAACGAGACCGCGAACTCACGTTGGAAGTTGGTTCGGCAAGCGGCGTGGTTTGACGTCGGAGTCTTAGCTGTTCTCAGGCAAATGAGCGGCTCAGGAGAACCGTGCATGTGGTGCGATTGCAACACGTGCACCGATGTCGAGCATTACCGACCAAAAGCGGTCTTTCCACATTTGGCTTTTATGTGGGAAAACTACTTATGGGCGTGCACCGAATGCAATCGGTTCAAATCGAATCGATTTCCTCCAGATACGGAGGAGGGTGACCAGATTCTGAATCCTCTCGAAGACCGGGTTTGGAACCACTTCTACATTGATCAGTTTGGTAATCTAAATCCGGTATGGAACAACCGGTTTAAGGGCCTCGATCCGCGAGCTGTATCCACAAACTTGGTTGTGAAACTGGATCGGGAAATACTACAGATTCGCAGACAAACCCGTTTGCTGGAAATCCGACAAACTGTTCTTGATTCTCTTCATCGATTTCAAGCCGGTGTTTTGTCGCGGCAGCAACTTATGACACGAATGCGTTCTCTTGTTGAAGCGCCGTTTCAACCGGACGTCGCTGAATACTTCCTCAAAGGCCCTGGGCAACAGGAAGAGCCTTTCAAGACACTCATCGGCGTTCTCGGTCCCGGCGCCCTCTAGCTCATCGCTTCGAAATAATAATCCTCGAGCTGTTGGGTTTGTCCGCTCCGCTCAAAACGTTTCCGCACCACCTCGGCGCCAGCCTGGGCGATCGCGGAAAGTTCGTCCGGACTCCCAGTCCATTTCAGGAGCGCACCGGCGAGCGCTTCGTCATCGCGTTCCTCTACGAGAATACCGCTCCGCCCATCCTCGATCGCTTCCGGAATTCCGCCGTGCTTGGTGGCGAAAACCGGCAGCCCGCTCGCCATCGCCTCCAGCATCGAATTGGGGACGCCCTCCTGGTTGCCATCGCCGCTCACTTCACTTGGATGAAGAAAAATGTGGGATTGATAGAAAAGCTCACGCAGTTGCGTCTGCGAAATAAAGCCGGGGAAAAAGACTCTGTCGGCCACGCCCAGATCCGCCGCGACTTGTCCCAGCTCGGTGCGCAGCGGACCTTCCCCCGCGATCGTGAACGTCGACCGGGGATAGCGCCCGGCGAATTTCGCAAACGTCCGCAGGCTCACCCGCAGGCCCTTCTTTTCGATTAGCCGGCAGGCCTGGACGAATTTCCAGGCGCCATCGAGTGGCCAGACGCGCGGCTGGAATGGAATCTCATCGACCGGAATGCCGGTATGTTGAAGCCGGATTTTACCCGCGGGACACCCGAGATTGATCAGGGCCCGGCCTAACGACTCGGAACGGACCAGGACCATTCGGACGGCCTGGAGCATTTTCTGGGTGGCCGCGCGGTAAGCCGGCTTGTCGAGATCGACCATGACGTCGGCGCCGTGAAACGAAACCACCACCGGCTTCGGCCAGGCGTGAATGAGCGGCAGCAGGTGGACCGCAATATGGCCGAAATAAATGTGGAGCAGTTGTGCGTTTTCTCGATCGAGCACACCGACCACTCTCCGCACTTCGCCGGGTGACATTTCCCAGGGCGCGTCCCGCATCTGCCTGAACCAGAAACGCCGCACGAAATGCAGGGCCGGCTTTCCTACGACAGCCAGTCGGTCGAACGGATAACGCGCCGCTTCCTCCCGTTTCCGGGCGATCACAAACGGTTCCACCCGTTTCAACGACGTGATCTGCCGATAGATGTGCAGCATCTCCGGCTTCAGGAAGGTCGCGCAATAACAGGCGACCACCGGCCGCGCTCTCCCCGCGGCCATTTCTGCTCCTTCCGGCCCCGCCATGATTCAAGTTGGAGCGGTCCCGCCGCGCGGGACTCGATCCACCGGATTCCTCTAAAAGGTGAACACGAAAAGCTTAATCCCCTTCCACTTCCCCGCATCGGTCTGACCGTTCGCGGCCAGGCGCTGGTTCATGGGCTCAGGTTCGAAACAGACGGCGTCCTGGGACGTTCCGTATTTCGCCGGCGCCTTGGGATTGAACATCTGCAAAAAGTTTCCGCCGCGCAGGCCGCGAGGAATGACGCCGTCCACTGGCTTTGTCGGGAGCGGCGGGGGTGGGCGATCCCGTTGGGTCTTCGGGTGCGTCCGCTCAATGGGCGCGCGATACGTGGTTTGCGCAGCGGCGGACGCGGCCGCCGCGGTGACCAGACAGAGAACGAGCAGGCAGGTTTTCATAGATTAAGGCGGGCGATGGACCGTCAGTTGAATCAGGTCGCCCCGCGAAAAGCAAGAAATAGTGATCCGGAGGCTGACGAACGCGCCGGGAAAGCTCGTTTTGCAGCGAATTCTTGCCCGTTCTCCCTCCCCGGCCCACAATCAGGGCGGATGGATTACCTGGAAAAGGCGAGACGCGTTCTGGATATCGAGATTCGCGAGGTGCAGCGGCTGCGAGAACGGCTGGATGAGAACTTTTCGCGGGCCGTCGTGCTCATCAAGGATAGTCTCGAACAGCGCGGCAAGATCGTGGTTCTCGGGGTCGGAAAATCGGGGCACATCGGGCGCAAAATCGCCTCCACTCTCACCAGCACCGGCTCACCCGCCGTCGTCCTGGATTCGCTCGACGCGCTGCACGGCGATCTCGGCATGGTGGCGGATGGCGACGTCGTCCTCGCCTTCAGTGCGAGCGGCGAGACCGAGGAGCTGTTGCGCGTGTTTCCGGCTATCGCACGGTTTCAGGTCCAGATCGTTGCGGTCTGCGGCGACGTAAATTCAAACCTGGCCAGGAATTCCCACGTCGTCCTGGACGTCAACATCGAGCAGGAAGCTTGTCCGCTGAACCTCGCGCCGACCTCCAGCACGACCGTCATGCTCGCCCTGGGGGACGCGCTCGCCATGGTCCTGCTCGAGGCGCGGGGTTTCCAAAAGGAGGATTTCGCCCGCTTTCATCCGGCCGGCATGATCGGCCGGAGCCTGCTCCTGCGGGTCCACCAAATTATGCGCCCACGCCATGCCCTGGCCATGGTGGCGCCTGACGCCTCAATCCAGCTCGTCCTTAAAACCATGACGGAGGTCCGCGCCGGCGCCGCGGTGGTCGCGGATGAAGAGGGTCAGCTCCTCGGTATTTTCACCCACGGCGATTTCGTACGTCACTTTCAATCCGACTCGAAAATCGCCGAGCGTCTCGTGGGCGATTTAATGACGTTGAATCCCGTCACGGTCCACCAGGACAAACTCGCCGTGGAAGTCCTGAACCTCCTCGAGCGCCACCGGATCGACGACCTTGTCGTCGTGGACGACAACCAGGCCCCCGTCGGCATGGTCGATTCGCAAGACCTGACAAAGCTCAAGCTTTTGTAGTCTGCGAGCGCTTTACCCCCCTTATGGCAAACGAAAAACACCTTGGAATAATAAAGCAAGGAGTCGAGGCGTGGAACAAGTGGCGCCATGGAAACAACGCAAATCCAAACCTGAGCGCTGCAGACCTAAGTGGTACGAACCTCTGCGGTGCGAACCTCGACCGTGCGAACCTCGAAGGTGCGAATCTCAGCGGTGCGAAGCTCCGCAGTGCGAACCTCCGCGACGCGAACCTCCGCGACGCGAACCTCAGCAGTGCGGATCTCGGCAACGCGCACCTAATGGATGCGAGGCTCGGCGGCGCCGACCTCTCCGGCGCGGACCTCAGTGGCGCGGACCTGTGGGACGCGGACCTCTACGACAGTGACCTTCGCAACGCGAACCTTCGAGGCGCGGAACTCAGCGGCACCAAGTTCGACGCCACGATGCTCGAGGGCGCCGATTTCCAAGGCGCCCATGCCATGTTGACGATTTTCACTGGTTGCGACTTGAGCAAAGTCAAACATCTCACTCTCGTATACCACACCGCCCCTTCCGCCATCGGCATCGACACGATCTATGAATCCAAGGGTAATATCCCCGAGAGTTTTCTACGCGATTGCGGCGTGCCTGAAAGCTTTATCACGCAGATGTACTCGCTCGTCGGCGCGGAGGATGGAATCCAGTTCTATTCCTGCTTCATCTCTTATAGTGGCAAGGACGAGGATTTCGCGAAGCGACTGCACGGGAAGATGCGCGATGCGCACTTGCGCGTCTGGTTCGCGCCGGAAGACATTCAAGGCGGAAAAAAGCTGCACGAGCAGATCGAGACGGCGATCCGCTTTTACGATAAACTGCTCGTCGTCCTCTCCCAGGCGAGTCTGCAAAGCGAATGGGTGATGGACGAGTTGCGCAAGGGCTTCAAAGCCGAGCGGGACACCGGCAAGCGCAAACTGTTTCCCGTGCGACTGATCGATTACGAAACATTGGAGCGCTGGGAATGCCGCGACTCGCTGAGTGGCAAGGATCTCGCGGAAGAAGTGCGCCAATATTTTATCCCCGACTTCTCAAACTGGAAAGATCACGACCAGTTCGAGGCCGCCTTCGCCCGCCTGCTCAAAGACCTCCGCGCTGATGAGCGCGCGAAGTGATCCGGAGGATCAAGACGGCTCGACAGAGTCTCGCCATACCGAAACGCGTCGATCGGGGTTGAGAATCTGCCGGGATGCGGCATCGTCCCTTCCCCCAAGACTCTCAACTATTAACTCTCAACTACCGACTCTCCCATGGCAGCCGCGAACGATCTCAGAAAAGGACAGGCGATAAAATACAATGGCAACACCGCCATTGTCCTCGAAGTGCACCACCGCACCCCGGGAAACCTGCGAGCATTTGTGCAGGCGATCATTCGCTATATCGCCACCGGGAAAAGCGCGGATGTCCGCTTCGGCTCGACCGACAAAGTCGAGCTGGTCGACATCAGCCGGACGAATCTGGAATTCAGTTACAAGGACAACAACGGCTACCACTTCATGGATCCCAACACCTACGAGACGGTGACGCTGAACGAGAATTTGCTCGCGGACGCGAAGGATTATCTGGTCGAGAATTTGTCCGTCGAAGTTTTGTCGGCGGAAGGCCGCATCGTTCAGGTCGACTTGCCGGCTTCGGTCCAGCTCAAGGTCATTGAATCTCCGGAAGGGCTTCGCGGCGACACCGCCTCAAACGTGACGAAGCCGGCGCTTTTGGAGTCGGGGAAGACGGTCAACGTCCCGCTCTTCATCCAGGAAGGCGAGACGATCAAAATCGATACGCGCACCGGCGCCTACATGGGTCGCGCGTAGGGCGAAACGCCCTAATTCGGTGTCGGGCTGGGCGTGGGAGTGGGCTGGACCTCGAATGCGCCAATATCGATGCGCCCGTTCACGACGCGATCATAACCGATGCCGCGCTGATCCCAAAAAGGCGGCGGAACGAAGTTGGGATCGCCTCTGTCAATCGCGGGACTGCCCGGCAGCAATTTCTGAGTGAGGGTCGGACCGCCGTTGTTCTGCAAAGGCCCAAGCATCGGATTGGCGTTGAGCTGATCGCCGGCGGCGTTGAGGAAGCCACTGCCGCTGTCGCTGCTGAGGTTGTAGCCGTAAGAAGTGATCGTGCCTGGGCTGTTGTTCACGATATTAATACCCGATGGCGCGACCTTCAAAATGGTGTCTCCGCTCCGCAAAGATGCGGAGTTTAGAATACTGTCGCCATTGCCGTTGGCCTGGTTGTCGCTGACCGTACTGTGGGTGACCGTGACGGTCGCAGAGTTGCTGCTGTAGATGCCGCCGCCAGCGTCTGAGGCCGAATTGCCACTGATGGTACTGTTGGTGATCATAATCGGACTATTCTTGGTGAGGATGCCAGCCCCGAGGCCGCCGAAACCGAAGGCAGCAAGGGCCATGTTGCCCGTGACAGAACTATTGCTGATTGTCATTGCCCCATCGCTGCCGATGCCCCCGCCTCCCACGGCGCGATTGGAGCTGACTGTGCTATCCGTGATCATCATGGTCGCGACGCCGCTGTTGAAGATGCCACCGCCGATCCCGGGCATGAATGGGCTGGATCCTACGCTATTGCCGCTGATTATGCTGTTCGTGATCGTGATGGTCCCGCCGTTGCTGATTCCACCGCCGTGCGAGTTGAAGTCGCCTGTGGTGTGATTGTCGCTGACGGTGCTGTTCATGATCGTCATGGTCCCCACGTTGGAGACGCCACCGCCTGATCCATCGCTGGAATTGGATATGATAATGCAGTCGTTGATTGTCACGGTGGACAAATTATTCAGAATACCTCCGCCAGCTATCGGGGCATCCCCGTCGCGGATGGTGAGGCCTTCGATTATCACAGTATGCCCGGAGTCGATCTCCAGGACAGAAAGGCCCAAGCCGCCCCCAAGGGTCAACTGATTCGGTCCCGGGCCGCTGATAACAATATTTTTATCAATTTTTTCTGCGACATTAGTAAAGGGCTGTCCGTTGAGAGAGGGATCGAACCGGATCGTGTCTCCATCGTTCGCGTCCGCAAGCGCCTGCACCAATGAGCCCGGTCCGCTTGGGGACGTATTTGTTACAATAATCGTGGATGGATTTAGGTTGTTGTAGACTTCCACCAACCCCAGACCTGTACCGCCCTTTTTGCCGGCCAGGATGGCAGTGAAGAGTCCAGGCGGCAGAGTGGTAAAAATTCCCGACTCCGATTGATCTTGCGGCGCAAGACCGTTCGCACTGAGCTGGGCGGCCGCGTAGCGATCGTCCTGCCAGTTATCGTTGGCCGCGAGGACCGCGCCATTGCTGTCGCGCAATTCCAACGTCGGATCCGGCAAGACATTGCTCAGGCCGAACTGGGCCAGAGAAGGCCCTATGCCTCTCACCCCCACGGAGGTGCTGTAGCCGCTGCCGAGGATGAAGCCCGCAATCATCACGTTGTCGCCCCCGCTTACGAATCCTCGGGTGGCGATATTGGCCAATCGCGAAGGCGCAACTGCGTCCGCGTCATAGATTTCCACCAGCGCGATGCCGCTCGTCTGGTTCTTACCCCTCAAGAGCGCGGTGTAGGCGCCGGGCTGAAGCATGGTTACGATTCCCGACTCATTGGGATGCTGCGGCGCGAGGTGAAGCGCAACCAGTTGCGCCGCCTGGGAAGCGTTGTCCTGCCAATTATCGTTTTGCACGAGCAACGCGCCATCGGAGCCGCGCAATTCCAGAGTCGGGTCGGCCAGGACATCGCTGAGACCAAAATTGCTGAGCGACGGCCCGATGCCTCGGATCGCCACCTTCTTTGGTCCGGGGCCGGCAATAATAAATCCGCCAATCGCTATGCGGTCTCCAGTTTCAACCCGGAGCCGCGTGGCAATATTCAACGCCTGAGCCGGCGTGGGTGTTGGGGCAGGCGGCGCTGTTGGAGTCGGCGTGGGAGACGGTGTCGCGGTCGTGGTTGGCGTGGGCGTTGGAGAACTCGGTGTCGGGCTCGGCGGATTACATTCGCTATGCTCCCAACGAAAGGTATCAATTCGCCAGCCTCCGGAGGCGCCGCTGTTATCAGTGACCAGCCGAAAGCGGAAAATAGTGCTGCCAAAAAAACCTGGCTGAAAGGGCATTCCAAAGATGAGGCCGCACCTGACGTAACCGTTTGAGTTTCCGCCCCAGGCCATTCGGCCAGCAAGGGGACTCTGGGATGCTGCACTGATGGTGGTGTTGTAGCCCGTGCCGGGATCGAAGTGGCCGCCTACCGCTGGATCGGTCACATCGGTGAAGGCGCCTCCGTTAATACTGGGATTGGAGATTTCCAGCACGGCACCGTCAAAACCTGCTTCCAGATTGTAGCTGTGCCGGAAGCTACCGGAAAAGTCGTTGCTGCTAACGAAAATCGAAGGAGTGTCGAGCCGGTTATCCAGGATATTATCGGGGGCCGTAGAGAAGGCATCGTTCGGTGGTGTGTCCGGCGTGATCGCTGAGGTGACCCATAACGGCGCACCAGTCAGATTCATCCCCTGAGAAGCTGTCCACCCTGCGGGCAAGGCTGGCGGCGTCACGAAATCGAAGTTCTGGGTGTATTGCGGGGGACAGGCTCCTCGCGCGAAATTGCCGCCGACGGCCCAGAGGGCCATGGCCGCGAAGACGAAGCGCATCATTCGGTACCGCTGGCGTTTACGGGCGCGCATCATAAACTTCGATCAGCCCGAGTCCGGTTCCGCCATTTTTGCCCGCCAGGATGGCGGTGAAGGCGCCCGGCGGCAGGCTGGCAAAAATTCCCGATTCCTCAGATCGAGACGGCGCCAGACCGCGAGCCGTCAGCTGCGCCGCTGCAATCGAATCGTCCAGCCAGTTATCATTTGCGACCAGGATCGCGCCGTTGCTGTCGCGCAACTCCAAGGTCGGATCCGCCAGCACGTTATTTAAGCCGAACTGACTAAGCGAAGGACCGATGCCGCGTACGACTACGTCGGAGCTGGCGGTGCCCTGGCCAAGAATGAAGCCTGCGATCATGACGTTGTCAGCCGTCCGCACAAAACCTCGGGTGCTGATGTTGGCCAGTTGCGAGGCCGCGGCTGCATCCGCGTCGTAAATTTCCATCAGCCCGACGCCGCTGGTCTGGTTCTTACCCTCCAGAAGCGCAGTGTAGGCGCCGGGCTGAAGGATGGTTACGAGGCCGGATTCATTGGGATGTTGCGGCGCCAGGTTCAGGGCAATCAGTTGCGCCCTTTGGAAAGAGTTATCCTGCCAATTGTCATTTTGGGCCAGCAGCACGCCGGTGTTGTCGCGCAATTCCAGGGTGGGATCGGCCAGAAAATCGGTGAGACCAAAATTGCCGAGCGACGGCCCGATGCCTCTTATCGCCACCTTCTTCGGTCCGGTGCCGGCAATGATAAATCCGCCAATCGCTATTCGATCTCCGGTTTCAACTCGAAGGCGGGTCGAAATATTCAGCGCCTGGGCCGCTGTCGGTGAAGGGCTGGCCGACGGACTCGGGCTCGCCGATGGGCTGGGACTCACCGACGGACTCGGACTCGCCGACGGACTCGGGCTCACTGACGGACTCGGACTCACCGACGGACTCGGACTCGCCGACGGACTCGGACTCGCCGACGGACTTGGGCTCGCCGTCGGACTTGGGCTCGCGGTCGGACTTGGGCTGGCCGTCGGACTTGGGCTCGCCGTCGGACTTGGGCTCGCCGTCGGACTTGGGCTCGCCGTCGGACTTGGGCTGGCCGTCGGCGAGGGTGTAGGGGTAGGGGTCGGCGTGTGCGGTGGAGGAGTCGGGGTCGGGGTCGGGGTCGGCGTACCACATTCGAAACGGTCCCAACGAAAGGTATCAATTCGCCAGCCTCCAGAGGCGCCGCTGTTATCAGTGACCAGCCGAAAGCGGAAAATAGTGTTGCCAGAAAAAACTGACGGAAAGGCCGCAAATATCAAGTTAACAGTAACGTACCCGTTCGAATTCCCGCCCCAAGCCATTCGGCCAGCAAGGGGACTCTGGGATGCTGCACTGATGGTGGTGTTGTAGCCGGGATTGATGTGGCCGCCTACGGCTGGATCGGTCACATCGGTGAAGGCGCCTCCGTTAATGCTGGGATTGGAGATTTCCAGCACGGCACCGTCAAAGCCTGCTTCCAGATTGTAGCTGTGCCGGAAGCTACCGGCAAATGCGTTGCTGCTAACGATAATCGAATGGTCGAGCCGGTTATCCAGGATGTTATCGGGGGCCGTGGAGAAGGCATCGTTAGGTGGTGTGTCCGGCGTGATCGCTGAGGTAACCCATAACGGCGCACCAGTCAGATTCATCCCCTGGGAAGCTACCCAACCTGCAGGCAAAGCTGGCGGCGTCACTCCATCGAAGTTCTGGGTCTCAGTCGGAGGGCATTGCCCTCGCGCGATAACACCGCCAAGTGCCAGGAGGGCCAGGGCCGCAATGACGACCTGCTTCACTAAATGCTGCTCACAAGGCAAAGGGATTCGGAGTTGTTCTGTTTTCATACTCGGAGATTTCTTTTCATCATCTGCGTCAGTCTACCCCGCGGCTACGGCACGTTGTAAACTTCGACGAGGCCGAGCCCGATTCCGCCATTCTTCCCGGTAAGAATGGCAGTGAAAGCGCCCGGCGGCAGGGTGGCAAAGATTGCGGATTCCTCAGATCGAGAGAGTGCGAGGCCGCGCGCCGTCAGCTGCGCCGCTGAAACCGTATCGTCCTGCCAGTTATCATTTGCGACCAGGATCGCGCCGTTGCTGTCGCGCAACTCCAGGGTCGGATCAGCCAGCACGTTATTCAGGCCGAATTGACTAAGCGACGGGCCGATTCCCCGCGCGACTACATTGGTGCTGGCACTACTATTGCCGAGAATGAAGCCTCCTATCATGACATTGTCGCCCGCCCGCACAAAACCGCGGGTGCTGATGTTGGCCAGTTGCGAAGCCGCGGCTGCATCCGCGTCATAAATTTCCATCAGCCCGACGCCGCTTGTCTGGTTCTTACCTTCTAGAAGCGCGGTGTAGGCGCCGGGCTGAAGGATGGCTACGATCCCGGATTCATCCGGATGCTGCGGCGCCAGGCCCAGGGCATCCAGCTGCGCCGCTTGGAACGAGTTGTCCTGCCAATTGTCATTTTGGGCGACCAGCGCGCCGGTGTTGTCGCGCAGTTCCAGGGTGGGATCGGCCAGGAAATCGCTAGGACCAAAATTGCCGAGCGAAGGTCCAATTCCACGAATCGCCACCTTCTTTGGTCCAGTGCCGGTAATGATAAATCCGCCAATCGCTATACTGGATCCGGTTTCAACTCGGAGGCGGGTCGAAATATTCAACGCCTGGGCCGCTGTCGGTGAAGGGCTGGCCGACGGACTCGGACTCGCCGATGGGCTGGGGCTCACCGACGGACTCGGTGTGACTGTTGGACTCGGTGTCGGACTCGGAGTTGGCGTAGGGGTTGGTGTTGGAGACGAGGCCGGGCACTGATAGACCTCCATCGAGTTCAGCGGGGTGTTGCCCGAAGAATACCCGCCTGTCAACCAGATGCGGGTTCCATCGGTGGCGGCGGCGAAATGCCTTCGGGCCATCGCCAGATCCTCTCCTCTAAGCCAAACCTGTCCGCTGAACACATCGACGTGCGCGGAAGTATTCTGGTTCCCTCCGCCTAACACCCGGAGTCCGAAGTTTACCCCAAGCATTCGGGCGCCGGACGTCTGCCGTGGCAGGGGATAGCGGGGACTAATCTGATCTCCAGTCGTTGAGTAGAAAAACACGTTGGCGATGTCATAGAGCGTGCCGGAAGGCCCGAGCACAGTACCCCCGGCCGTGTTGATAACGTTGCCGTTCGCCATCACGGCAAGGTAGCCGAGCGGAACAGGCAGGACCGCAGCTTTTTGCACCCAGACGTTTGTATCCGGTCTGAACTCCCAAATCTTATCAGTCATTCCGATGCCAATCTGGTAGCCGCCCAGGACGTAAAGCTTGTTGCCAGCGGCGGCGCCTCCGCCCGGCAGAGTATCTCCACCAGAATTACCGGGCCACGACGCAGCCACCTGGGTAATCGAATCGGCGACCGGATCGTATCGGAAAAGGCGACTTGTGGCCGTTGATCCACCCGATGCGGAACCTCCGACACAATAGATGAACGGAGTCGCGGAAGGATCAGCGAGGACGTCGCACACCATATCGTTGACCATGTTGTCGGGGAACATCACCGCTTTGATCGCCCAGAGGTTGTTGACCGGGTCGAACTCGAGCGGATGCGTTAGGTCGCTCCCGACCGCATCGCTGCTGCGTCCTCCCATGACATAGAACCGTCCGTTCGCGGGGAAGAAAACGCCCGCAGAATGCAACGCAGCCATGGGAGCGGCAGGACCGCTGGCCCAGTGTGGAATGCAGGAAGGAGCCGGCGACGGAGTGGGCGTACCACACTCGGAAACTTGAATGGCGATGTGGTCGACCCACCAGCCTCCACTCGAACCGGTGTCGTCGGACGCCATTCGGAACCGCAATTTTATGGGCCATCCCTGGGCAATGATCCCACCGAAATCAGCCTGGGTCCTAAGATAGCCGCCTGAGTTACCCGTCCAAGCTGGCCGTCCCGCCAACGGATTGGATGGAGAGACTATTGTCCCATTATAGCCCCCACTGACGAAGGAACCTCCCGCCGCGGTAAACTCAGTGAACTGGCCGCCGTTGAGATTAGGCGCAGAGACTTCAAGAATGGCGCCATCAAGACCATTCTGAAAATCGAACTGGTGGCGAAAGAAGAGGGTCGCGGGGCCTGTCGAGAAAATCCCTGGACTGTCGAGTCGGTTATCCAGGACGTGATCTGGGACTGTCGTGAATGCGGCGTTGGGTGCCGTGTAGGGCGTAGTGGCGGATGTGATCCACAACGGATCGCCCGAGTTCGCGCCTTGGGAAGCCGTCCAGCCCGTCGGCAGATTCGGCGCCTGCACTCCGTCGAAGGTCTCCGAGAAACTAAGAAAGCCGCACGGTTGTTCGGCTGCAGATGCAGCCACTGCCAAAACAGAGAATGCGAGCAGTGCCGCCACCCCTCGCAAGTTGCGGACCGACCCGAAAGGGAATCGACGCGAAGTTGTGAATCCGTCGTGCATGGGCATGGGGCAGGGGTCTGCTGGCCCTAGGATTGGAATCCGGCCAGATTTTGCGGCCAACGTCAATTCTTTTATCAGGCGTCAGCGTAAATTAGGCGCTGATTTAGGGCAGCGGCCTGTTCGAGCCCATAGTCCTAATCCTGATCCTCTGGGTAAACGAAAGATCAGGAGCATGATCAGGATCAAGAGCAGGAAAGGAGTTGTGGATTTCCTTCTTTCATCCGCGTCAATCTGCGTAATCTGCGGTTAACTTTGGGTGCGAAGAAGAAAAGGAAGACAACCCTTCATCATGGGACCCGCCGGCGCAGCCGTCGGGTAAAAGTTGTCGCACCCATCGCGCGCCGCCATCCAGCCGGGGAAGCGTGGACGATTCCCACCCGCTGGCTCAAATTCGTCATTGCGCTTTTCCTGCTGCCGCTCTGCGCGATCCTGACCCAGACATTCTTCACCGTTTTCACGCGGGCCGCCGTTACCCAAAGGCTTTGGGCCGGGGAAGAGTTCTGGTTCTTTTCCTTGGGGGCGGTTCTCTGGCTCATCGCTTTTTTTGGACTGCCTCGGCCGATGGTCGTCTATGTTTTCGGGCATGAATTGACCCACGCTCTCTGGGTGCTGCTGATGGGCGGACGGGTCAGCCGGTTTCGAGTCGGCCGCGAAGGCGGACACATCGTAACCGACCGGAACAATTTCTGGATTGCGCTCGCCCCCTATTTTTTCCCGCTCTACAGCCTGATCGTCATCGGCGCCTACGGAGCGATCGGGTTGTTTTTCAACGTCCAGCCGTACGGCCGGCTCCTTTACGCCCTAATCGGCGTGACCTGGGCGTTCCATTTCACCTTCACCTGCTGGATGATTCCCAAGAAGCAGACCGATCTCACGGACCACGGGACCTTTTTCTCCCTGGTCGTAATCTACCTGATGAACCTGCTTCTGCTGAGCATAATGCTCGTGCTCGCCTCATCGCAGATCACGTTCGCTCATTTTGGCAATGAATTCGGCGCGAATACGGAAAGGTTCGCCAGTTGGGTGGGCGCGATAGCGCGGTAAGCCTCAAGGAGCGGCGATTTGAAATCGCCGTTCCTTGGTTTTGATACGCCGCGAAAGGGAGGATCGCGAACGCCTCGGACGATCGCACATTCCGGTTGTTGAGTTTCCCTCCTGAGAAAATCTCGGTCGCGCCCTCGAGGGCGAACGACTCCGGCAACTCCACCGCCGTGTCTTTCCATTTTTCGCCGATCGGAGGGAAGCCCACTCGAGACGAAAGGCGCGGCGCCAGAACCACAATCCACTTCCCTTCGAGCTCGCGCGCGAATGCCACACAGCAGTCGGCAAATTCGCCGGTCACGTTGAGCGGCAGATACTTTCCGTGCTGAAAGAGCGACGCGTGCTCTCGCCGGAAACCGAGCAGCCGGCTGGTGAGCAGAAGTTTGATTCGCCCATCCGGCCATTCGCGAAGCAGCTCTTCGGGTGAAGCGCTTTCCAGAGACGCCAGCAACTCGCGCCGGCGCGCATAATCCACCGGCCGCCGGTTGTCCGGATCGACCAGGCTAAAGTCCCAGATTTCGTTCCCCTGATAAATGTCGGGCACGCCGGGAGCGGTCAGCTTCAAGAGAACCTGCGAGAGGGAATTGATGGCGCCCAGGCGTGCGATTTCTTCGGCAACCGGGAGAAAGCTCGGAACGAACTTGTTCTTCGGCGATGGAGTCAGGACCCCGGTCACGAACTCGTCCATGGCGGAATCCCACTGCTCGTTAGGCTGGATCCAGCTCGTGTTCATCTTTGCCTCTTTGAGGGCCTTCGCCATGTAGACCTTGATCCGCTCGATGTATTCAGGGCTCGCTTCGGTTGCGCCCAGTGGCCAACTGCCGAGAAGCGTCTGGTAAAAGAGATATTCCTCGTTGGGATCAGGGGCCGAACTTTCGTCCACGTTCCGTTTCCACCGCCGATTGAGCGTCCGCCAGCGCTGGAGACTGGTGCGCCAGAGCTGCGGCATTTCCGAGATCGCCAGGATCCGGGCGCGCACGTCCTCGCTCCGCTTCGTGTCGTGGGTGGACGTGGCAAGCAAGGTCGCCGGCCAGGCGCGCTGCTGTTCGCTATTCCGCGCGTGGAAATCGTCCACGCTGATTCCGAAATGCTGCGGCTCACCGCCGACTTCGTTGAGCGCTACGAGTCGATTGTAAATATAGAACGCCGTGTCCTCAAGTCCCTTCGCCATGATCGGCCCAGTGCTTTGCTGGAATTTCAGGACGAAATGCTCGTGCTCCGCCCGCGCCTCATCATCCAGGTTCTCCGGAAAACGGAGCAGCAGGATGTCGCGCAGGAAATTGAAAACCGATTCCTCCAACGCCGGGTTCCGCCGCTTCGCCGTCGCAACCGCGCGCTCGATGATGGCGCGGTCCTCGTCACTGACTGGCTGGCCGGGAGTGACGTAAGTGCGATAAACCGGAAAGCAGGCAATCGTCTCCCGGACCGCACGGGCCAGAGCCTCGAGAGTGAAGTCGCGGAACCAGCGATTCTTTTCCGAGAGACGATCGAGCATGTCGCCGAGAACGTTGACGTCGTTCGCAAGCGACAATCGCATGACCAGCCGCTTCTTCGCATAGATGAGGTGGCCGAACGGCATCGAATGGCCAATGAATCGCTGGAACGCTTTCGTAATCGCCTGTTCCGCCGACGAGTCGACGAGGAGATTCGAAACCAGCTTCGCGAATTCGTATCCCGTCGTCCCGTGAACAGACCAGTCCGCCGGAAGGGTTTCGTTGCCGGTCAGGATTTTCTCGACCACGAGATAAATGGCGCGGCCATTACCGGGCAGCGGAATCCCAAGCGCCGCCGCGGAGCGCCGCTGCAATTTCTCGAAGTATTCCTTCGGCAAATAGAGACCGTCCGGGTGGTCGATGCGCACGCCGGTCACGGCGCCATTCGCGATGAGCTCAAGGAGCAGCTGGTGCGTCGCGTCAAACACTTCGGGCAATTCCATCCGGATGGCCGCGAGATCGTTAACGTCGAAGAAACGCCGGTAGTTGATTTCCTCGGCGGCCACCCGCCAGAAAGCGAGCCGGTACGATTGATCGTTAAGGAGCGAATCAAGCGCATCGAAACTGCGCGGATCGCCGGGGGTGCCGTTGATCTGCACCACCGCCTGGTTGACCGCCGCCTGGACCTGGGGGGCTTCGTGGCAACGCCGCTCGAGGCGCCGCTTAACGATCTCCTTTTCCCGCGCCCGCTCCGCAATCCGTTCCGGATCGGTCTCCGTCCGCCGCGGCAAATACTCCAGCGCCGTGATGATGCTCTGGAATTCCGCGTAGAAATCCTCGCTCTTGAAGGGCGTCAGTTTTTCCAGGGCGATCTCGAGAATGTGGCGATACGTGCCGGGCGCGATCGGGAACTCATGGTCGTAGTAGCGAAGATAAAACGCGCCGGATTCAAACCGGACCTGAAGCTCGCCCCGCTCCAGGACGCGCCCGTATTGATCCCCGAGAATCGGTAGAAGCACCTTGTCTTCGAGATCGGCCTTGAGCGGTTTCCAATCGATATCGAAAAACGGCGCGTGCGGCGAGCTGGGACCGTTCTCGAGAACGTCCATCCACCAATGGTTGAGTGGTTCGCCAATCCCCATGTGGTTCGGGACGAAATCGACGATCTGTCCCATCCCGTGGGCGTGGAGGTCGGCAATCCAGGCATCGTAATCCTCGCGCGAGCCGATCGCGGCATTCAGCTTGTTATGATCCGTAATGTCGTAACCGTGCAAACTCTCGGCGCGCGCCTGAAAGTAAGGTGATGCGTAGCAGTCACTGATCCCGAGCGCATCGAGATAGGGCACGATTTCGCGCGCGTCGTTGAACGTGAATTGCCGGTTGAATTGCAACCGGTAGGTCGAAGATGGAATGCGTGGATGCTGCAGGTTCACGAAAGGGGAGCAAACTTAGGCAGGATTCCCGGGATGGACAGGATTCAAATCCCGGTTCGAGGATCGGGAAAAAACTGAATCGCCGCCTACATCTTCTCCGGAACTTTGATTCCGAGAAGATCGAGGCCTTTCGCGAGGACTCGGCTGCCAAGTTCGCACAAGGCAAGACGAGACGAGCGCGCTGGCTCTTCCGATTTGAGGACGGGGCACGCTTCGTAGAAGGAGTGGAAGGCGTTCGCCAGTTCGTAGAGATAGTTCGCGAGAAGGTTTGGACGGAAATCGTTCAGGACCGTCGGCACCGTTTCGGCAAACTGGCAGAGCTTAAGCGCAAGATTTCTTTCTTCTGGCTCGGTGAGTTTTATCGCTTGCTCTCGCGCGTCCCACAGGGACGCGGCTACAGCGGCTTTTCGGAAGATAGAGCGAATTCGAACGTAAGCGTTCTGCAAGTAAGGCGCAGTGTTCCCTTGGAACGAGAGCATTCGGTCCCAGGAAAAGATGTAATCGGTCATCCGATACTGGGAGAGATCGGCGTATTTCACCGCGCCGATGCCGATGATCTTGGCGACTTGATCGCGCTCGGCTTCCGGAAGGTCGGGGTTTTTCTCGTCCACGATCTTGCGGGCGCGCACGACCGCTTCGTCGAGCACGTCCCGCAACGCGACGTTCTCGCCCGAGCGCGTCTTCATCAGTTTGCGGTCTTCACCGAGGATGCTGCCAAAAGGAATGTGCCGGAAGTCGGCTGTCCGGCCTTCGCGACGAGCGATCTCGAAAATCTGTTTGAAATGGAGCGTCTGCGGCGCGCCGACAACGTACCAACAGGTATCGCGCTTCAGATCGTCGACGCGATAATCGACCGTCGCGACGTCCGTAGTCGCGTAATTGTAGCCGCCGTCGCGTTTTCGAATGATGCACGGCTTGTCGGCCATTTCCGGAATCCCGGGAAAGAAGACCACGATCGCGCCTTCACTCTCTTCCGCTATCTTCTCGTCGCAGAGGCGCTCGACGATGGCGGCCAGCCGGTCGTTGTAAAAACTTTCGCCCCGCTGGATGTCGTAATGAATGTCGAGGATTTGATAAGCCTCATCGAATTCGCGGAGAGAAGCCGTGACGCATTCCTGCCAGATGGCGAAGTTCTCCGGATCGCCGGCCTGCAATTTGACCAGCTCTTCCCGGCACGCCTCGCGGACGGCCGGATCGGAGGTGGCGGCCTCGTTCGCCGCTTTATAAATGCGGACCAGCTCCGCAATCGGATGGTGCTCGAGGGCCTTGCGATCGAGGAGATTTTTCCAGCCGTAAATCACCATCCCGAACTGCGTCCCCCAATCGCCGATGTGATTGTCGCGAATGACATCGTGCCCGAGAAACGAGGCGATGCGGGCGAGCGCATCCCCCAGCACCGTGCTGCGGATGTGGCCAACATGCATCGGCTTGGCGACGTTAGGCGAACCGAAGTCGATGACGATCCGGCTCGAGGTGGAAGCCCGGGGAACGCCGAGCCGTTCGTCGGAGAGAAGCTGCGCGGTTTGGTGGGCGATGGCTTGCGGCTTAAGTGAAAAATTCAGGAAGCCGGGGCCAGCAGTCGTCGGCGAATCAGATATCTCCCATGCGACCCATTGGTCACATAAGCGTTGGGCGAGCGCCCGCGGGTTTTGGCCAAGTTGCTTCCCCAAAACCAGCGCCGCGTTGCTCTGGTAATCGCCGAAACGCGCGTCGGTCGCCGGCGTGAGTGTCCCAGCGTTTGGCAGTTGAGCAGCTGCCAAGGCAGCGGCCATTTTTTGGCTGAGAAGTTCCTGGAATGTTTCCATGCTGAGCCGCGGTCCTGTGTCACCGCGTTTCTGTCGCGCGATAATTCGCCCCGACTGAGCGGGGCGGCTACAGATTATTTTTGCCCGCCGCTCTCGCGGAAGATCGCCAGGATTTCGTCAGCCGATTTCGCGGCGCCGAGACGCTCGCGCACGCTCCGGTCGTTCAGGAATTTCGCGATCGAAGCCAGGGTGCGCAGGTGGGTTTGAAACTGGTTCTTAGGCACGATGAAGAGGACGACGAACTTCACCGGGGCGTTATCGAGCGCGTCGAACTCGATCCCCTGCGACGACCGCCCGAAAGAGGCCACCACTTCCTCGATCCGGTCCGACGAGGCGTGCGGAATGGCGATGCCGAACCCGATCCCGGTGCTCATCGTTTCCTCGCGCTGTTTGAGCGAGGCCAGGATGCTGTCGCGGTCTTCCGGCTTGATCTTGCCCTGGGCGACGAGGAGATCGATCAGCTCGACGATAGCGCTCCAACGCTCCGTCGCTTTCATTTCGGGAATGATTTGCTCAGCAGAGAGTAGGCTGGCCAATGACATGCAGAATTCCCAGTGGGGCCGAAAGCTTAACGTGAGGCTTTCGGATGACAAGCCGGATTTGGCCGTAAAACACGCCCATCCTCCGCGCCCAAATCCTGCTCCTGTTCTGAATCATAACCCTGATCCCACGAACCAGCTGTGGTCTCAGGAAACATCAGCCGTAGGATCAGGATCATGAGCAGAAAAATGTTGTCGGTCGGGTTGAGTCTTCTGTTGGGGGCATCGGTCGCAAAAGCCGACCCCGCGATGTGGGTGATACGAGACGCGGATTCGACGATTTACCTCATCGGGACTCTGCACCTGCTCAAGCGCGACGCGGAATGGAACGCTGAGAAAGTAAAGAAAACCGTGCACGAGAGCACCGAACTTTGGCTCGAAACTACCGATGACGACAACGCCGCCCTCCAGTTGCTGCTGATAAAGTTGGGGCTCGATCCGGAACATCCGCTCTCGACCAAATTGAACGAAGATCAAAAGAAGAAGCTGGCGGAGTTGGCCACCCGTTACGGCATTTCCCCCACCCAACTCGAGCCGCTGCGGCCGTGGCTGGCGGGAGTGAGCCTCGCGATGAGTCCGATTCAAAAGGCGGGATACGATCCCAAGGCCGGCGTCGAAAGCGTCCTCACCACCCAGGCCACCGCGGAGGCGGACAAGATCCATGGGTTCGAAACCGCGGAAGAACAATTGCACCTTTTGGCCGACCTTTCGGAAGAGGAGCAGTTGCAGTTTTTCGTCGGGACTCTGGATGATCTCGAGAAGGGCCTGGAACTCGTGGATCAGCTGGCGAAAGCGTGGATCGATGGAGACTTGGAAACGATCGATCGCCTGTCGGTTGCTGACATTAAGGCGCAAGCGCCGACTGTTTACGACAAGCTTTTGGTTCGGCGAAACAAAGCCTGGGCGGAGAAGATCGAGCAGATGTTGAAAGGTTCCGGGGTGCAACAAATCGCGGTCGGCGCCGGACATCTTGTGGGGCGGGACAGCCTTCAGGTGCAATTGGCGAAGCGCGGGATAAAGGTGGAGAAATATTAGGAGACGGTGTCATCCCGGAGCGCAACGGCCCGTTGTAGCGACGCCGCTCTGTCGGCGTAAGAGGCCGTTGATTGCATTGCTCGCGCTTTTACGGCGACAGAGCGCCGTCGCTACAACAGACAGCACTGCTATTCCCGCACCTTGTAATTCAGTCGGCGCGATAGGAGCCAGCGGACGCCGAACATGTCCATGGTGGCCCGCACGGCCCGGTTGCCCAGGCCGTACTTGCTCTGGCCAAATTTGCGCGGCCGATGGTTCACGGGCACTTCGACCAGCCGATAGCCGGCGCCTTTGACCAGGGCCGGGATAAACCGGTGCATCCCCTTGAACGGCACGAGCGCGGCAATGCATTCCCGCTTCATCGCCTTCAACGTGCAACCGGTGTCGCGCACCCCGTCTTTCGTGAACCGGCTCCGGACGAAATTCGCGACGCGGCTGGTTATGCGCTTCACCACCGTGTCCTTGCGTTGCGCGCGATAACCACAAACCAGGTCGGCGCCCCGCTCGATCTCGGCGAGCAGCTTCGGAATATCGGCCGGATCGTTTTGCAGGTCGCCGTCAAGAAGCACGGCCACCGCGCCGCGGGCGGCGTTGAGCCCGGCAAACATCGCGGCGCTCTGGCCGGCATTACGCTCGAATTGCACCAGCCGAACGCGCGGATCGGCCGCGATCCGTTCCACGGTTTGATCGCGCGACCCGTCATCGACGAAAATGATTTCGTAATCGAGAGCACGGAGCGCGTTCGTCAGCTCCGCCTGGAGAATCGGCACGTTCTCCTCTTCGTTGAACAGCGGCACGACTACCGAAACCGCGGGCGACCCAGGGCTCATAGCGGCAGTGTCCGATAGTTGCGGCAGAAAAACACCTGCCACTCTCGCATTTTCGCGCCAAACCGGGTGACCTCAATGGTGGCGATGCGGTCGACCGACTGAAACCCCACGCGAATATTGTGCGGCACGAGAACGCCTTTGCCGCTCTGGATGTAGAGCGCGCTTCGGCCCGTGAACAGGTTTACTCCCTCTTCCTCGGTGTAAACTTCGGCGTCAGGCCGCGGCGTGTTCGGCGATGTCTCCACAAACTGGTCGTAACGCGGCCAGAACGAAAACTGGTTCTGGATATCCTGTGATTCGACGATGTAAACCGGCGGATGGCCCGGGCCTTCGACCCGTCTCTGCTCGAAGTAGAACGCCATTTCCGAAGCGCGATCGCGCTGGTCGGCAATCACGAAAAGCTGCTCGTTGCTCTTCGTCTCGAGTTCGCCCCGAATCCTTTCCACGGCGCGAGAGGCGGATTTCCAGCCCCGGACGCTGTCAGCCGGGTCGCGGTGATGGGGAAACGGAAGGCCCAGGGAACGCAACAGGTCGGTATCCAGAACGAAGAGGCTGAAGACGAGTCCGACCACGATTGCTGTGGCCAGAAATCGGGCCGCGCCGCGGCTCGAGGTGAGCTTCTCCGTCCAGAAAGCGGCCGCGAGCACCGCCAGGCTGAGGAAAGCGAGCACATCCCAGTTCGGCGCAGCCTGGTCGTTGATTGAGACGAGCAGATAGAACACGAAGACCGGCAGGCCGAACCAGAAAAGAAACAACACCTTGGTTTGCTGCCGGGCGCGCCGCCAGTTTGCGATCACCGCCCAGGCCAGGGCGAGAAAAAGCAGCGGCGAAAAGCTCAGGAAATGGGCGCCCAGAAATCCGAGCACTTCGAGCGGGCGAAACCCGAGCGGTTGATCGAGTCCGCCCCGCGATTGGAGATGACTGGCTGTGACCCAGGCGTGGTCGTAGTTCCAGAGTAAGGGCGGCGCCAGACAAACAAGAAAGGCCGCGAGCAGAACATAAAGCCCGGGCCGCTTGAACTCGCGCCGGTGCCGCGGGACGAGAGCGAGGACGAGAAGAATCGAAACAAGCTCGAACGCGTTGGTGTATTTGCAGAGAAATCCAAGGCCGACTAGCAACCCGGTCCCGGCCCAAAGCCAGAGCGCAGTGGGCGTTCGTTCGAGTGCCATCCAGAACGCATACATCGCCGAGACCCAGAAAAAGATGGAGAGCGGATCAATCGTCATCACCGCGTTGCCGACATGGAAGAGCGGCACGGCGTTCAAGGCGGTAACGAGCCAGAAAGCGGCGCGCTCGTTGAACAAGCGCCGGGTAAAGTAGTAGAGCAGCAGGCAGGTCGCAGCGCCGATGACCGGACTCCAAAAGCGGACCCCGAACTCGCTGTCGCCGAAGAGAGCGGTGCTGGCGCGAATCGCGAAGGCGATCCCCGGACCCTTGCTGAAATAGGCCGGGGCGAGGCGCTCCGACCACATCCAATAGTGCGCCTCGTCGAAGGATAATTCCGTGGTGCTCAGCATGGTCAGTCGAATGACCGTGAGACCAAGAACGAAAAACCAGACTGCCCGCGTATGGCTCATGAGTGATCGATCAGGCGTGGATGACGGGCGAAGAGTTCCGGGACCCACCGGCGGCCGAATGCTTTCCACAAAGACTCAAGCAGCGCCATCATGACGAGCGCCACGCCCGCCGCCATGAAGGCCGTCCCAACTACATCACTCGGCCAGTGCGCCCCCAGGTAAATTCGGGAATAGGCGACCGAGGCCGCGACAAAAAAATAAAGCCATCCCCAGTGGCGAAAAAAGAGCACACACATGGTCCCGATAATCACGTTATCGGTCACGTGGCCGGAGGGAAAGGAAGGGCCGGATTTGTTGTGGTCAGTTTGATCGGAGGTCCGGATCGTTGGTTTCCGGAAAAGGGTGAGAAAGGCAGGTTGAGTTCGTTCCAATTGGACCATTCGGACCGGCTGCGCCTGTTTGGGCCGCTTGCGATCGACGGCACTTTTGAGGGTGCGAACGAGGAATTGCTCGGAGAAAACCAAGGTGATGAGCAGACAGACCACGAAGGCGCGGCCCTTGAAGCCCATGAAAACCAGCGCGTAGATGGCCAGGCCAATCAGGAGCGGCTGCCAGATTTCCACATCGCTCACCGCGGCCATGAACAAGTCGAGCGCCGGACTCGTCCATTGTTCGTTGATAAGGTGAAAAATGAACTGGTCCATTCCGGTGCGCCCAAACGATAGAGGATTCGTTGGAACGTTAAAGTGTTGAAACGACCAGCCATTGCAGCGGCCTGAACCCTGAACGATTTAGAAATATGCGCCGGCTCAATTTCCTCGTCCCTGCCCTGTCGCTCATGGCGGGATCCTTTTTCGCCGCCGAGTTGCCCGAGGCCAGAGACATCCTGGAATCGGTCAGGCTTCGCCAGGCCCAGCAGGAAATCGAACTGCAGGGGCAGTTGCGCGAAAATGACAAAATCATTCCTTTTCGCCTGACCCAAACGGGGCCGCTCATCCGCTACAGTTTCTCGAACCCCGACGAGACGCTGCAATTGCGCCTGGGGGACAACGACTCCCGCCTGGAGGAAGTCACTCGCGGCGGCACCGAAAAGATCAGTGCGGCGCAGTTCGACCACAAGGTGCGGGGCACGGGGATAAGTTACGAGGACCTGGCGCTGAAATTCCTCTACTGGCCAGATGCGCGGGTCACGGGAGAAAACTCCATCCGCACCCGCAATTGCTGGAAATTGGAATTGAAGGCGCCCTCGCGCCAATCGCAGTACGGCACTGTCTGGCTTTGGGTCGACAAAAATGGGGGCGCGCTGATGCGAGTGGAGGGTTACGATTTGAAAGGCCAGCTCGCCAAACGTTTTGAAGTCATCTCCGCGCAAAAGATCGAGGGTCGCTGGTTTCTGAAACAGATGCGGATCGAGGAGTTCGTTCCCGGCACCGGCAAGGTGCAGACGCGGACCTACCTGGAGATCAACAAGTAGGTCACATTCGCTGGCGCAGTTTCATCCGATGGAGTAAAAAGGGGGCGCATGAAACGGATTTGTTTGGTTGCCGCCGCGGCAACTTTGACCGGGATCGTCGCCGCCGCCGGGCAAGATACGCCACCGGAGGGGACCGATCAGATCGCGGATTTCACCGTCTACGCTGGCGCGGCGCCGCGTTCGATCGACGTAGCGACCGCCTATCCGGATGCGGGCGTGACCGACGCCGTCCGGATGACAACAGTCGCCGGTAATATCGACATCGAGCTTTTCGGGCGAGACAAACCGATCACGGTCACCAATTTCCTGAAATACGTTGACCAGGGCCGCTACTTCATCGACGACCCGACGACGCACCAGTTGGCTTCGAGTTTCATCCATCGTTCCCAACCCAACTTCGTGATCCAAGGCGGCGGTTTCCTTGGCACGGTGAATTCTCAAAACACAGCGATCCAACCCACCCAGGTCCTGACGTTTCCCGCGATCCAAAACGAACCCGGGATTTCCAATCAGCGTGGAACAATCGCGATGGCAAAAATTGGAAACGATCCCAATAGCGCGACCAGTCAGTGGTTCATCAACCTGGCGGATAATGGTGGCCCGCCGACCAATCTCGATACGCAAAACGGCGGGTTCACAGTCTTCGGACGGGTTGTCGGCAATGGCATGACGGTTGCAGATTCCATTGCCGGTCTCCCGCGTTACAATTTCTCCGCCGCCGATCCTAACTTTTCCAGTTTGCCGCTTCGGAACTACAATGGCACGTCCGCAGTCCAGGTGGCGAACCTCGTCTCCATTCCGGCCATCACCCACATCGTGCCGCTTACCGCCATGAGCGACAACGGAAACGTCAGCGTGGCGGTTAGCGGATCAAAGGTTTTGGTGAGCGGAGTCACCGTGGGCACGTCGCACGTGACCGTGACGACCACCGATCTCGACGGTGGAACGAATTCACAGATGTTCACCGTAACGGTCGTAGCCGCACCGGGCCGGCCGGTGAATCTTTCGACCCGGATGCAGGTGGGGACGGGCGACAACGCCTTGATCGCGGGGTTCATCATGCGCGGCTCCGCCGCAAAACGGCTGGTCATTCGCGCGCTCGGTCCATCGACGGGGCTCGGCGGCGCCATTGCCAACCCAACTCTCGAGTTACACGACGCCACCGGCGCGACGATCGCCACCAACGACAACTGGGGCGACGCCGCCAATAAACAGGACGTGATCGATTTTGGATTCGCGCCCAGTTCGCCTAACGAATCGGTGATCCTTACCACCGTGCCGTCGGACCCTTCGGCCGCGATTTACACCGCCGTCATGCGCGGCGCGAACAACACCACCGGCCTCGGGGTCGTGGAGGTCTACGATATCGATAGCGGCCCGGGATCCACCTTGCTCAACATCGCGACGCGGGGACAGGTGGGCACCGATCCCAACGCCCTCATCGGCGGATTTATCATGGGCGGAACAGAACCAAAACAGATCCTGGTGCGAGCCACTGGCCCGTCGCTCACCGCGTTTGGGGTCCCCAATGCCTTGGCCGATCCGATCCTCGAACTGCGCGACATGAACGGCGCGCTAATTGATTCGAATGACAACTGGATGGACAGCCCGCAGAAACCGCAGATCCAGGCCAGCGGTCTGGCTCCGAGCGACCTGAAGGAATCGGCCGTTCTGCGAACCCTCGCCGCCGGCGCATACACCGCCATAGTGCACGGGGTCAGCAACGGGACCGGCGTCGGGACGGTGCAGATTTATCAACTGAACTGAAACGCGTCATTCTGTAGCGGCGGTCTCTGACCGTCGGCTGTGAGCGTTTAAGAATCCGTTGTTTCGGCAATGGTCGACGGTCAGAGACCGCCGCTACAGGGTAATTATTCTTCCCCCGCGCCCTGCACGATTTGCGCGAAGCTGCGGGGGTCGAGGCTCGCGCCGCCGACCAGAGCGCCGTCGATGTCGGGTTGCGACATCAGTTTTCGGGCGTTGTCCGGCTTCACGCTGCCGCCGTATTGGATCCGGACTTTGTCAGCCGTCGCGTCATCGGAAATTTCGCCGAGCACTTTCCGGATAAACGCATGGGCTTCCTGGGCCTGCTCCGCCGTGGCGGTCTTGCCGGTGCCGATGGCCCAGACCGGCTCGTAGGCAACCACCGTTTCCTGGAGTTCCTTCGCGCCTAACCCGGCCAGACTGCCCTTGAGTTGCGTCGTGAGGACTTTCTCCACTTCGCCCGCTTCGCGTTGCGCGAGACTTTCGCCCACACAGAGGATCGGCCGGAGCATCGCCTCGTGCGCCGCCTGGACCTTGCGGTTCACGACCTCGTCGGTCTCGCCGAACAACGTCCGGCGTTCGCTATGGCCGAGCACGACGTAGCGCACGAAAAGATCGCGCAACATCGCGGGGCTGATCTCGCCCGTGAACGCGCCCGAGCGTTCCCAATGCATGTTCTGGGCGCCGACCTTGATGTGCTGCGCGTTCTCGAGCGCAGTGTTGACCGGCGCAATCGCGGTGAAGGGCGGGATGATCACGACCTCCACGTCGCGCGACTCACCAATCTCGAGCAGGAACGTCGAGACAAACGAAGTCGCCTCGGTCTGCGTCATGTTCATCTTCCAATTCGCGGCAACAATTTTCTTTCTCATGGGAAGTTCGGGTTAGAATTGGAAATAGATGAAAGGCGCGTAGCGCGGGGGGATAAATAAGAGCACGACGGCAAAGGCGCAACCATAGCCGGCGGCGAAAACCAACGGCGACGGCCGGCGCCACCACTTCGCAAAAACACCGCGAAAATTCAGATAGTGCACGAAGCCGAGCGCGGCCACGATCCAGAGCATCCAGGCCCCGAGACTCTTCGTTCCGACGCCCGGCAGAAATAGAAAGCTGCGCAGCGCCGGCCCGGCATGCTGGAGATCAACCGCCCGGAAGAAAATCCAGGCGAAGCAGACCCAGTAAACCGTGAAAGCCCAGGCGAACCAGCCTCCGAGGGACTGCGGTCCTTTCGGAAGACGATGTTTTTGCATCTCCTGAGCGGTGGGAAGCAGGTCTCTGCGACGGGTCCGCGCGCGATGGACAATTAATGCCAGCCCGTGCAGGCCGCCCCAGATCACGAACGTCCAGGCGCCGCCGTGCCAAAGCCCGCCGAGGAGCATCGTGATCATGATGTTGCGATAAACAAACCAGGCCGGCCCGCGATTTCCTCCCAGCGGAATGTAGAGATAATCGCGCAGCCAGCTTGACAGGCTGATGTGCCAGCGATGCCAGAAGTCCGCGATGTTCGCGGCGAAATACGGGAACCGGAAATTGACCGGCAACTCGTAGCCGAGCAATCCGGCAGTCGCGATGGCCATGTCGGTGTAACCGGAGAAATCGCAATAGATTTGGATCGCGTAGAAGAGCACCGCGACCCACGCGCTCGGCATGGTGAAATCCCATGGCGCGTCAAAGTAACGATCCACGAACGGCGCGACCGCATCCGCGATGCAGGCCTTCTTGATGAATCCGGTGAGAAACAGAACCAACGCGCCGCGCACATCGACATTGGCAAATCGGCGAACGCTGAGCAATTGCGGGAGGAACTGGGAAGCGCGCACGATCGGACCCGCGACCATCTGCGGGAAAAATCCGATGAAGCAGGCGAGATCGAGCAGGCTCCGGACCGGCTCCAGTTTTCGCCGGTAAACGTCGATGGTGTAGCTCATCGAGTGGAACGTGTAAAAGCTCACGCCGACCGGGATGACGATGTTGAGCGTGTGCAGGCTTGCGGGCAATCCGAGCCAGGCGAGCAGCGCCGCCGCGGAAGTAATAAAGAAATTGTAATACTTGAAGAAGGCGATCGTGCCCAGGTTCAGGCAGAGGCTCATGATCAACCAGCCCCGGCGCTTTCCCGGATCCTCCGTCCGCGCCAGCATCGCGCCAACGAAGTAATCGAGCGCGCTCGAGGCCATGATCAGGAAAAGAAATTTCCAGTTCCAGCAGGCGTAGAAGAAATAGCTGCAAACGAGCAGCCAGATTTTGCGGCTCCGGTTCTCGCGCAGCGACCAGTAAACCGCGAAGACCGCGAGAAAGAACCAGAAGAAACGGAACTCGACGAAAAGCATGCGCTTATGGTTGGCGGACGCGGCCGACGAATTCCCGCGCGAGCGTGCGACAGAAATCTTCGGCGCCCGCCTGGGTCAGGTGGCCGTCGTCGATCCGGATCTTCGGTTCGTAGAACTGCGGATATTTCCGGGCATCGTTGAACACGAGGACCGGCGCCGGCGGCGACTGGCGAAAGACCGTCTTTTTTTGAAAAATGACTGGGGTCACGACAAAGACCGGCGCCGCGCCCGCGGCGCGGATTCGGGCGGCGGCATCGCGGTAACCCCGCTCCGTGGTAGGATCGAGATACTTCTGCGTGGCGCCTGAAAGTTCTTTGGCGAGGCGTTGCTGAAAGCTAACCGTCTTCTCAGCCGACATGGCGTCGCCCCCGGTTCGATAACCGTCGTTGTGCGGCCCGAGCTCGGACGCCGCCTCGGCATAGCGTTCGCGTTCGGCCGCCGGCAGGAGATCGTGCACGCGACCGACGTTAGCGAATTGTTTTCCGAAAAGGGTCAGGTTCGAGATGAAATCCCGCCGGGCCAGCCAGAGGCGGCTGCCCTTGATGTACCACTTCGCGTCGCCGCGCGGGTCCAAAGCTCTTTTCAGGGTCAGCTTCGTCCGCGGCCAGTCATGCCAGTAAACCGCTCGCTGGGTCCCGAGAATGTTGTCCCATCTCGTCTGGAGATCACCCAGCTCGAGCACTACCCATTTCAGGTTCCGCGGCCGGCTCTGGAGGATCTGCTGAAGGACATAGAAATTTTCGGGCGGATGCATCCCGTCGATTCCGAAATTGAAGCTGCGCGTGGGCAGGCCGTTGTCTCGCGTCGTGGCGTCGAAGATTTCCGGCGACACGGAATAGTAAAGCCGGCTCGTGCCGACAATGACGGTGTCGAACTCGTCCTTGTGCTCCGAAAAATATTTGAGCTTCGCCGCGACGCCCTTCGGGATCATTGGCGGCAGGAGCGCATGGATCAGTGCGCTTGTCGTGACGAAGGCTACCAACGCGATAACCGCGAAGAGGAAATTCCTAGCGAGTTGTTTGCTCACCTGCTTCGTAATCGTGCTCCTGCTCGTGCTCGTGCTCGGTCTTTTAAACGATGCTTTCGAGCACGATTACGATCATCTATGGGCGGTCGCTCAGCGCAGCGATCCCCGGCAGTTCTTTTCCCTCGAGGAGCTCAAGCGAAGCCCCGCCGCCGGTCGAGATGAAAGTCATCTTGTCGCCGAGCCCGGCCTGTTTCACCGCCGTGACGGAATCGCCACCGCCGATAATCGTTGTCGCCTTGGAGCGGGCCAGCGCGTCCGCGATGGCATTCGTGCCGTTGGCAAAGGAGGGAATCTCGAAAACCCCGACCGGCCCATTCCAGAGAATCGTTTTTGCGCCGGCGATCTCGTCTTCGTAAAGACTGATGGTCGCGTGGCCAATATCGACGGCCTGCCAGCCTTCGGTAATTCCGTGGGTGGGTGAAACGCGGCTCGTATTCCGGCCCGAGGAGCCCGCTTCCACTTTTTGCGTTTCGAGGGCATCGACCGGCAGCAGGAAACGCACTCCTTTTTGCTTCGCGAGCTCCATGATCTCACGCGCCAGGTCAAGCTTGTCCGCTTCCACCCGGCTACTCCCGACCGGAACCCCTTGCGCTTTCCAAAACGTGTTCGCCATGGCGCCGCCAATCAGAATCGCGTCGGCTTTCTCCATCAGCGCTTTGATCACGCCGATCTTGTCCGAAACCTTCGACCCCCCCAGGATCACGACAAACGGCTTCGCCGGTTTCGCCAGCTCATGGGAAAGATACTGGATTTCTTTCTCCATCAGGAAACCCATGGCGGATTGCCTGACGAACTTCGTGATGCCCGCCGTGCTGGCGTGGGCGCGATGGGCCGCGCCAAAGGCGTCGTTCACGTAGAGGTCGCCGAGCTGGGCGAGCGCTTCCGCGAACACCGGGTCGTTCGCTTCTTCCCCGGAATGAAAGCGAACGTTTTCCAGCAAAGTCACGTCGCCCTCTTTCATGTCGCGAATGATCGCCTCCGGAATCGCCCCGATGGTGTCATGGCTGAACGCCACCGGATGGTTGATGAGCGTGTGGAGATAATCGCCCACTGGCCGCAGCGAATATTTCTCGACCGGCTTCCCTTTCGGCCGGCCAAAGTGCGCCATCAGGATTGTCTTGGCGCCCTGTTCACGCAGGTAATTGATCGTCGGCAGGCTCTCGCGAATCCGCGTGTCGTCCGTAATCGCGATTTTCCCGTCGCGCTCTTCCGTCGGCACGTTGAAGTCGACGCGGACCAGCACGCGCTGCCCACGGACTTCGAGATCGCGGAGGGTGAGCTTGTTCATTGGAGTAATGGAGTAGTGGAGTAATGGAGGGTTGGCAGAGAAGGAATCATTACTCCATCACTCCACTACTCCATTGCCGCCCGCAGGCTATTTCCCGAGCAACTCCAGCATCTGGACGCAACGATTGCTGTAACCCCACTCGTTGTCGTACCACCCGACGATCTTCACAAACTTGCCGCCGTGGGTCATGGTCAGCTTGCTGTCGAAAATGCAGGAGTGCGGGTTGCCCACGATGTCGATCGAGACCAGTGGCTCGTCGCTGTATTCGAGGATGTTCTGGTAACGCTTGCTCGCGGCCGCCTCCTTAAAGGCGTTGTTGATTGAATCAACCGTCGCGTCCTTCTCGACGATCGCGGTGAAATCTGTCACCGAACCGTCAGGCGTCGGAACGCGAAAGGCGCCGCCGTTTAACTTCCCGTTCAACGCCGGAATCACTTCGCCGATCGCTTTCGCCGCACCGGTGCTCGACGGGATGATGCTGACCGCGCCCGCCCGGGCCCGGCGCAAATCTTCGTGCGGCAGATCGAGGATGCGCTGGTCGTTCGTGTAACTGTGAATCGTGCTCATGAATCCGTTCACGATCCCGAAGTTGTCGTGGAGCACTTTCGCCATCGAAGCGAGGCAGTTCGTGGTGCAGCTCGCGTTCGAGATGATGAAATGCTTGCTCCCGTCGTAGAGATCGTCATTGATCCCGAGACAAAGGGTGAGATCCGGGTTCTTCGCCGGAGCGCTGATCAGGACCCGTTTCGCGCCGCCCTTGGTCAGGTGAAGCTCCGCCTTGTCGCGGCTGGTGAAAAAGCCGGTCGATTCCAGGACGACGTCGACCCCGAGGTCTTTCCAGGGAAGATTGCCCGGGTCGCGCTCTTTCAGGACCTTAATTTTGTGTCCGCGGACGATGATGTTTTCCGGATCGTAGCCGATCTCGCCGTCAAATTTCCCGTGAACCGAGTCCCATTTTAGGAGGTGGGCGAGGGTGTGGGTATCAGTGAGATCGTTAATCGCCGCGATGCGTTTGACGTCGCTTTGGTCCATTGCGCGGAGGACGTTGCGACCGATTCGGCCGAAGCCGTTGATGCCATAGGTTGCCATAGGAAAGAGTGGTTGAGTTGAGCCGCCCGGTTTCCGGGAGCGGGTAAGTTACTAATTGTGCCGAATCGGGAACGCAAATAGGAAACGTGGCGGGTATTTGAACGGAAATGCCGGTATTTCGTCCAAGGAGTTTCGTGAAGATTGAATTCATCGGCGCGTTCGTCGCCCTTCTGGCCCTCGCACCTATCCAATCCGCCCAGCCGGCGAAAGGCGATGCTTCGAAAATGATAACGATCGTGGCGCTCGGCGATAGTTTGACGGCCGGTTTTGGCCTGTCGCGCAAACAGGCTTACCCGGCGCTGATTGGCGAGAAAATGCGCGCGGCCGGTTACGATTTCGAGATCGTCAATGCCGGTTCCAGCGGCGACACCACCGCGGGAGGGCTACGGCGGCTCCCGGCGATTCTGCGGGCGCACAAGCACATCGATATCCTCATCGTCGAGCTCGGGATCAACGACGCGTTTCGCGGCGTCGAGATCGATCAAATCCGGTCCAACCTTCAGGCGATCATCGACCAGGCGCGCGCCCGGCAGCCGGGAATATCGATCGTCCTGGCGGGGATGCAGTTGCCCGGTTACACGAGCGCTGATTACCTGAGCGCGTTTGGGCAAATGTTCGCCACCCTGGCGGAGAAAAATCGCACCTCTCTGATCCCTTATTTTCTCGAAGGCGTCGCCGGCGACCCGAAACTAAACCAATGGGACCGCGTCCACCCCAACGCTGCCGGCCAGAGGGTGCTGGCGGACACTGTCTGGCGCGTCCTCGATCCGTTGGTCCGGAAGATCGCGGCGACACGCCATTAATCTCCAAGGATTCCGTCTTCGCTCGAGCGCCTGAACCGACGCTATCAGTTTTTCGTGCCGGGAGGTTTGGCGACGCCGACAAAAATGACAATACCATCGCCGCCGGGGTTGCCGTGTTGGCCGACGTCGACGTCGAAACTGGGTTTCCAGTTGTTGAGAGCCCAGACGTTCCCGGCCTGGTCGATAAGACAGTTGGTCTGGCGCATAAAGGGAACGAAGCTCGGGGGACGTCCGCGACCATAGAGCGGATGGCCGTTATGAAGGAGCACCTGGCTTCCTGCTGAAGGGAGGGTATATCCGGTAGACGGGGAGATCGAGTCTCCCAAATCTTTACCGGGAGGGCGGGTTTCGGGGTTGGCACCCGCCAGCTTCGAGAGAGCCCCAGGGTAGACGTTGCCCGGTTCCATGGGGCCAAAGTTAGCGACCCACACATTGTCGTCGCCGTCCACCGACACGCTCCACGGGCCGGAAATGCCGCCCTTGGTGAACGGCCCCAACACTTCCGTGCCGTCACAGCTGACGAAATAAACTCCCTGCCCGCCCGAAGCAATCCAGGCGTTGCCCTGAGAGTCAATCGACATGCCCTTGAGCGATTGAAAATGGCCAGTTGGTCCCGCGTCCACCTTGAACTGCCGTGTTAAAGCGCCGCCCTCGATGACATACTTGCAGAGGCTGCCCCGGCTTTCGGCCCTGAGGCCACCACTATGGGTAACCCAGATGCCGCTTCCATCAGGCGTAAGGGCGATGTCGAACGGGCAGTTCTCATCATGCGGGACGGTTTTTTCGTGAGCGGGAAACGAGGACGATCCTGCCGGATCGCCATTTGGAAAGACGACCAGTTGATTGGAGTCGTAGCTCGCGATCCAGATGTTGTTGTCTGGATCCGAAACTATTCCCTGTGCGCGGTTTACGCCGCCGTCGTAGCCTTTTTTTCCCGAGATGGGTGTTCCGTCGCCGTTAAACTGAGAGACGCTGCCATGGACGCCAGGCTTTGGATTGCGGCCACCCCAGCCGAAATTACCCATCCAAACGGTCCCGCGGGTGTCGATCTCGATGCCGAAGCCGCCGCCCAGAATGCCGCCGCCGGTGATGGGGGATTTGGGCGCGCCGTTCTCGCCGTCGGCTGGCTTACCGTTCGGCTTGAGGACGATGTTGTACTGCGCGGACTTCGCATGGCCCTGGCGGACGTTGTTGGTAATCCAGGCATAGCCGTTTTGGTCGAAGATGAGGTTGCCGGGTCCTCCGAAACCCCTCAAGCGATCGCCTGAGTCGTTGACCTTGACCGCGATAGTCCAGGCATCGGGGACCTGCTGGAGCGGCGGATCTAATTGCTGGAGCGACGGCGAGTACATCTCCACGGCTGGGGCGTTGTAGATTTTCGCGACGTTGTTCGCCGGATAGCGGGCCAGGTTGACCAGAGCCTGAAATGTGTCAGTCGGGGCGGTTCCGTCCGGCGGCGTAGTGAGCGCGAACAGTGTCTCGACAGCGCCATCCTGCGATTGGACGCAGGCCGCGAGCAGATTGGCGAGTGAACATGTCGAACGCAGGGAGTTTGTCTCATCCCCGTTGGGAGAATTTAGGAGGACCCGTGAAGAAGCGCCCCTGGCTGGGGAGACCAGGTTGTCGTTCATCCCCGATGCGATCCGCAGCCCGAAAGCGCTGCCCGCGATGAGCCCGTTTTGCGCGAACTGCGCCATGGAGAAGGCGGCGGCTACCGTCGTCAACTCGTTGATAGTAATGGAATCCGGGATGTCCGGACCGATAATCGTGACCAGTTGAACGCCGCCCCCCAGAGTCGCGGTAGCGTAGAAGATGCCGTCGGACACCGTGCCAGAAGGGTTGAGAGAGAACTTGCCGGCGGCATCTGTCTTCGCGGTTCCTACCGCCACGGGCGCATTCGCGCTCGCTTCAAGGACGGTCACGAGCGCGCCAGCAAGAGGCACGGGCTTACCGGTTCCGCCTGACTGAACGGTTCCTGTCATGGGGGGCCTTTTCATCGCAGTATGAAATCAAGCGCCCTCGCAGGTGTCAATTGTCATTTTGCCTAACAAGAGGCCCGTATTCGTGCCTTAAGCCCGCGGCCCTTGCCGGCCTGGAACCTCTCCCCAAACTGCTGCTGAAAAAGTACTTGGCAGAGGGAAGCTCGCCGTCATACTCGAAACAGACCCCGATTCCATGACCCTCGTCGCAACCGAAGCTTCCCCGAGCCGACCCAGTCCCGGTCATTCCCCGTTTTCAGCGTTTTGACCAGCCACGGTGCTGCGGCGCAAAGAGATTTCCGAGCAATCCCCAATCAACAGTCCACCCAACCCCGCAGGAGAATCCCCATGCCAACTCCCATTAACACCCCTCCCATTTATCAAAATCCCTTCATGGCCCCCAACGGTTTCAGCGGCATCCATCTCAACTCTTACATGACCGACACCGGGGCCGTGAAAGGTCCGGCCTCCGCGCCGAACCAGACGGTGCAGCAAAAGGTGATTACGCCTCCGGGGATTGCGGCAACCATGGCCTTCAATAACAAGAACCAGCTGGTCACCATCCACATTGGCAGTTCCGACATGCCTGGGGGCGAACCAACCATCCTGTTAATCGACCCCAAGACGCTCAATACCCTGGCCAAAGCCGCGTTGCCGCAACGCCAGCAGAACACCACTGGCAAGATCAGTTTTGCGGGAGGCTATTTCTATCTGGACCAAAACAGCAACGTTGTTTGCGTCACCGCCGACCAACAGATCCGGATCTACTCCACCGGCAACAACCAACTCGTTCAGATCAACGCTTATGGCCTCGTCCGAATGATCGCAATCGACGATGTCTTAAACTCAGTGCTGCCGGACAGCCTCGGTAATATTTGGTATATTTCCAATCAAGGCGGCGTTGGCTACGTGGAAAAGGCCACCCAGGCCATCTATGGAGGCAACGTACGCAATGTCCCCGGGGCGAACTCCGCCGAAACCATCACCAAATCCCTGGCAAGTGACGGCAAAGGAGGGGTCTACATCGTGACGGACTATGCGTTGTATTGTTATAAGGCGTCGCCCAACGGACCGGTAAGCGTTTGGCGGACGACATATGACCGCGGCGATACCACCCAGATAAAGCCCGGCCAAAACCAGATCGGCAGCGGCACGACCCCTACCTGCTTTGACGATTTTCAGGGCAACCAGTTCGTGGCCATCACCGACAACGCCGAATACATGCACGTGAACGTGTATCGGCGCGATACCGGCAAACTCGTGGCCCAGCAGACTGTGTTTACGGAACAGGGGAAACAGAATGCGTGCGAAAATTCACTAATCGCGGTGAACCGGTCAATTATCGTCGAGAATAATTATGGCAACAGTACTATCGGCAGCACCGCCGGCGCCAACATGACGACACCAGGGGTAAACCGGGTCGATTTTGATCCGACGATGGGAAAGTCACAGGTGGTTTGGGCCAACAACACGCTCGCCGTGCCTTCAGTCGTCTCGCAGCTCTCCACCGGGGATGGAATGATCTACACTTATATCAAAGACCCACATGGATGGTATTGGGCTGCCTTGGATTTCCAATACGGGGCACCGGTCAAGGTTTCGCCCTACATCAAGTTCCCCGACCTCGCCGAGCTGGAGGAGGCGAGCAACAATTGGTATTCTGGCCTGACAATAGGACCTGACGGCGCCGCCTATCTCAGCGTCTTTGGCGGCCTCACAGTCTGGCGGCCGGCCTAGGTGCCACGCGCGCTTGGTGCCGCCGAGTTAAACTCTCCCGCGACAACGCAACCCGAACCCACAACTGCTATGGCTCTATCTCACCTGCCAAAAAAACCAAACATCGTTTTCCTCATCACCGACCAGCAATCCTGGATCCAAAACTGGGATCCGAAGTGGGCGAAAAAGAATCTGCCCGCCATGGACCGATTGCTCCAAAACGGCCTGGCCTTCGAGCGCGCGCACTGCAACAGCTGCACCTGCTCGCCCAGCCGCGCCACGCTGTTCACCGGCATGTTTCCGGCGCATCACAAGGTGACCCAGGTGCTGGAATACGACCAGCCCAACAACCCCAAGCAACTCGGCCAGCAAATCCTGCCGGGCAATTACCAGACGATGGCCAGGATGATGAAGGCTGCGGGCTATAACGTGGCTTACAAAGGCAAGTTCCACCTGAACAAGCCGGTCGGGTTTTTTGACCATTTGCAGAACCATGATCAGGGCGATCCGGAGATAAACGGCCAGCTCTACTGGTCGCAGGCGGACGTGAAGAACATTGCTGACAGCTACGGTTTTGAGGAATGGACCTACCCGGACGCGGGAGACGATGCTTCGGTGTTTAACTTCGGAGGCGGTGATATCAACAATGACCGCCGTTTCATCGACGGACTGGGCCAATCCGCCCGCTACGGGTACAACATTCCGGAGAAGGAGCGCGTTGAAGCGAGCGCCCTTCATTACCTCAATCACTACCGGGAACAGCATGGCGAAAAACCGTTCTTCCTGGTGGTGTCACTTGTTAACCCGCACGATGTCTTGTCATATCCGGGGACGGCTATGGCCGCCGTGAAGGTGGGAAACAAGAAAGTCCCGCGTTACAAATACGCCGGCTACCGCGACCGGGACTTCGAGGACATAAAGGTGAAACTCCCCGGCACGCTCCGGGAGAAGCTGGGAACAAAGCCCACCATCCAGAAAAAATGGCGCGAACTGACCCAGGCTGCCGGCCCCATCAAGAGTCGCGCGAAAGCCCGGAAGTACGTGCAATTCTACGCCTACCTCACTTCCCTGGTGGATCAGGAGATCATGAAAGTGTTGGAGGCCCTGGACCGCAATCAGTTCACGGAGGAGACCCTCATCGTGCGAATCAGTGACCATGGCGACATGGCGATGGCCCACGGGATGCAGCGGCAGAAGATGTACAATGTCTACCGCCAGACTCTCAACGTGCCCATGATCTTCTCGAACCCACGGACGTTTCCAAAGGCCCAAACCACCCAGGCCCTGGCCGGACTGATCGACCTGATGCCTACCATGGCCGACATCGCGGGCGTGAAGACCGCCAATTGGACGTTTCAAGGCAAAAGCCTCACGCCCATTCTCGAGAACCCTGGGGCTGAAGTGCAGGATTACGTGCACTACACGTATGACGACGATTACGTCACCACGCCGAAGCCGCAGAAGATGGGGCCTTCGCACATTCGCTGCATCGTGGAAAAGAATTGGAAATACGCCGTCTACTTTGATCCGCATTACGGCCAGAAAGCCGAGTTTGAGATGTATGATCTGCGCAATGACAAAGAGGAGAAAAGGAATCTTGCGGACCGCAGATATGCAACCAAAGCATCCGAGGTCCAGCGGGCCCGACTCCATCGTCGCCTCACGGATGTCATGGAAAAGCTTGGCACAAAACCGGAAACCGTGGTGTGGCCGCCCCTCCACGCTCCCGGTCCGGTGGACCGATCTCGTCTGGTAGGAAAACCTGCGCTGGCCTCCCGAAGAAAAAAATCCGGCAAGCTTCCGCCGTAGCCGCAGGCGGTTTCATAGCCGCGGTCAGTTTGTAAATCGCCCAACACCGAGCGTTCCGGACAGCGTCTCCGAGCCATCCATAAAGTCGGCAGAGTAACCCTCCAAAGCGCGCCAAGTTGACCCGGCGAGGCTTGAGAGTTGCTCAAAGCATCGCCCGAATGTTACAGGCTGCAGCCATGGAGGATTCCAGGTTCTCTCCCTCAGATACGACGTTGAGAAGGTGGTGGCATCGTCATGCCTACATTCTCCCAAGCTTCTTCGTATCGCTGATCGTTTGGTGCTGGTTTGTCACGTGGGGCGATTGGAAATTTTTCCAGCCGGAGGAATTCTGCGGATTCTACGACGCTTACGCGCGCTCCATCCTTCATGGGCATTTCGACGTGCCGCGCTCCGCGATTGGCCTTGAGGCATTCACCTTCGAGGGTAAAACCTACGGGTACTTCGGGATCGCGCCGGCGCTCTTGCGCATTCCACTGGTTCTAATTTTTCCGAACATGGATGGGCAATGGAGCCGCGTAATGATGCTGGCCGCCGCGATGATCAGTTTGATTTGCGCTTACGCCCTGCTTCGAATGTTTCACGGCTCTGAGCGCCAGCCAACGCCCGGCGAGCGCGTCCTGCATTCCATTTTCATTGTGTCTGCCGGCGTCGGCTCGACCGTCGTCTTCCTCATCGGGCGCTCCTATACCTTCCATGAAGCTCTGATGTGGAGCGGAGCGTTTGCCCTTCTTTTTGCCTGGGCGCTCGCGCGCTATTTTCAGCGACCGCAGACGAAATTTCTTCTCCTCGCCGCGGCATTTTCCTTCATGTCGTTTCACAGCCGCGCCACTACTGGCGCAGGCGCAGTCCTCGCCATGGCAATTGTGGCGGCGGTCTTAGCTGTGCGCGCGTCTGGGAAACCCGCATTTGCGGCCGCAATGTTCGGACTTGGCAAGGTGGAGAGATCAGGGAGACAGGCCGCGATCGCCCTGGCGGCCGTCGCAATCACGGCGGCGATCTACTTCGGCGTTGGGTATGCCAAATTCAAAACGTTCGAGCCGATGCCGATGCGCTATTACGACTTCTATAATCAGTTCCCGATCCGGATGCGAATCACCCAGGGGAAACAACTTCATCTCCGAAATGTCCCAAGCGCCATTGCCACCTATTTCGGAGTGCACGGTTTCAGGATCAAGGATGACTTTCCCTGGTTGTATCCTGAAGAAGAACAGACGGTCATTGGCTGGCCGCGCAATGACGTCATTGAACCGTTTTCGACCGTCCCGGTCAGTATGCCGGCGCTGTCGCTTCTCGCCGTAATTGGTATTGCGGCGCTGGGCTCGGGTTCGAATGAATCTCTTAAACGCGCTCGGCTGCCAGCGGTGGCTCTTTTTGCCGGCGGCAGTCTCGTTCTGGCCACAGTGGGGGTTACCGGCCGGTACCTCCACGACTTTTATCCGGCGTTGATCATGTGCGCGGCGGCTGGCGTTGCTCGTCTGGGTTCGAGTCCGCGCCTACGAAGCATCAACGCCCTGGCCGCGGTGCTGGCTGCGGTAAGTATTGTGCTTAACTGCTCCTTTTCTTTCATTCACCAGCGTAAGAATTTCGATACTTCTGAACAACTTCAGCAGAGAGTGAACTCAATTCTAAAGGGCGATTAGAGGATCGCCGGCTGCTGTTGGGTCAGGCAATGAAAGGCGCCCAGGCCCCAGATCAATTCGGTGCAATCGATGGGAATTATGCGACTTGGAGCCGATCTTGCGAAAAGACATTCGGCGCCGCCGCACGAGACTAGATGGCGGACACCTAATTCCAATTTGTTGTCGCCCAGGAAAACCTCTGATATACGGAATCATGTCCCCTTCTACCCCAAATCGTCCTTCGGCGCGGAGCCTATCCATCAAAGTGCCTGCGACAGATCATAATTAATGAACAGGCGGACATTCGCATGGGACGTTTTCATCAGCCACGCTTCCGAAGACAAGGAGCAGGTTGCCCGGCCGTTGGCCGAATGGCTTGAACACTCCTATGGCCTTAAGGTCTGGTTCGATGAACTGGAACTCAAGGCTGGCGACAGCCTCAGAAGATCAATCGACAACGGTCTGGCGAATTCCAAGTTTGGTGTCGTCATTATTAGCAAGAGCTTCATGGCAAAGCAATGGCCTCAGGACGAGTTAGCGGCACTTGCCACTAGGGAGATCGCCGGCAAGAAAGTAATTCTTCCAATATGGCATGATGTGACAAGCGCAGAGGTGAGAAATTGGTCGCCACTTCTTGCTGACAGAGTTGCTTTGAATTGGACGCGCACGCCTCATGCGATGATTAAGGCACTCGTTAGAGCGATGGACCTTCCGTTCTCTGGCAACACGCTTGCGGGCATCTGGCGTGGATCGACTGGAAGACTGCGGTTGATTTACGATGGCGACAACTATAGGACGCCTCTTCAGTTTTACGACGGCGACTACGACTGGAACGCACGAAATTGGTCGGGCCAAATCCGCGGGGCCTTTTCGTCGAGCAGTCGCATCTTTCTGTTTGAATGGTCTTGGATGCAAGGACCTGAACACGGTGTCGGGTTTTTAGAGTTGAACGCTAGAGGGGACAATCTAGTTGGTGGATGGAAAATCGCCGACGACGGACTTGTGTTCGGCGGCTACCGACCCACTGATTACCTAAGTATTGATCCATCAAAGTTCATAGAATTCTCTGAGTTCCCGTTGCGCGAATTTCGAGGAGATTGCAACGCTTGGGCCTTTTCAAGATTGCGGCTCGATGACGACATACAGTAACCAGCAGGTTCAGCCAAAGCTTCGGAGGAACCGAGCGCTTTCTAGTCGGGCCTAAACGATGTTCAAAATCCTGTCGGGTTGCCTTTCCGCGTCGTTCAATCCAGACGGGAACCCACCAACATGGCTAGAACGAACAATGTCGGAATTGCGCGATGCCGATTAAAGAAGCCGCCTTGCGAGGGCTCCCTCGCCTTCGGCGCGTGTCGGGACGACACGCATCAGCCTTCGGTTTCCTCAAATCAACGCGGGTTGTTGTTGGGACAGGCAATGAAAGGCGCCCAGGCCCCAGATCAATTCGGTACAATCGATCGGGACAATGCGGCGACCGGAGAAGAGCTTCGTGAGCGCGGCTTCGGCGACCGAGTCGTTCGGATCGTTAAAGGTCGGAAGCAGAATGCATTCATTGGCGATGTAGAAATTCGCGTAACTGGCCGGTAATCGCAGATCTTCGCGATCGATCCGGGCGGGCATCGGCAGAGTGACAATTTCGAATGGCTCGCCGCGCCATTTCATTTTCCGGAGGCGAACCAGGTTTTCGCGGAGCGGCCCGTAATTCGGGTCGTCACGGTTTTCCTCTACGACGGTGACAATAGTTCGTTCGTTTACGAAGCGCGCCAGATCGTCGACGTGGCCGTCGGTGTCGTCGCCCTCAATTCCTTCCCCGAGCCAGAGGATATCAGTGACGCCAAGGTAATCGCGCAACCGTTCTTCAATCTGCTCGCGTGAAAAAGTCGGGTTCCGGTTCGGATTCAGGAGACATCCTTCCGAGGTTAACAGCGCTCCCGCTCCGTTCACATCGATCGAGCCGCCCTCAAGAATCATCCCCGGATAATGGACGGGGAGGCCGAGGATCTCGGCGACCCGGGTGGGGACGACTTCGTCCAGATCACACGGCGGATACTTGCCGCCCCAGGCGTTGTAATCCCAGTCGACGACCGCGAGACGCGGCGCCTGGTCGCGGGTGAGAAAAATCGGACCGTGGTCCCGGCACCACGGTTCGTTCGTCGGAATTCGGTGAAAGCTGAGACGCTCGCCGGGCAGGCGATCGAGAACCTGGCGCGCTTCGGCCTCATGCGCACCATTGCAGACGTTAATGCAAACCGGCTCCGAGCTAAGGAGTGCTTCCACCATCCGGCGAAAGGTGGGCATCACGCGATCGAAGGCACCCGGGAAACTGATCCCTTCACGCCGTGGCCAGGAAAGCCACGTGGCGGCGTGCGGCTCCCATTCCGCCGGCATCCGATAGCCGAGCGCGGCCGGGACCGTCTTCGGTGATTGCGTTTTATCCATTAGCGCGGTTAGACTTCATTGTGTCGGGCGGCGCCTGCAATCAAAACCAGCAGCAGACACCCGCTCAGTTAGCGAACCGTAATCGAATAAGTATTATGACCATGAAAAAATTCTACCTCACCCTTGTTGCCCTTCTGATCCTGTCTGCCGTAGCCGTGCAGGCCGCATCCCTCAAGCAGTCTATCGCCAGCCTTAATGCCGACGCTCAAAAACCGGGCGGACCAGAGCGCGCCATGAAAAGCATCTCAGCGAGCACCCACGTGCCGGTTGCAACCCTGGAGAAAGAGAAAGCCAAAACGCATCTCAGCCACGGCGACCTTTACGCCGCGCACGCCATCGCCAGCGCCTCGGGCAAGAGTTTCGACCAGATCGCCGCTCTCAAAGCCAAAGGCCAAAGCTGGGAAAAGATCGCCGCCGACAACGGCGTGAGCCTGGATGGCAAGAAAATGGCAACGAACACAACGGCGAAACCAAGTCCGACTCCGCCGCAAAAAACCCTGCGTCAGATTCAAAACGAGCGTTACAGCGGATCGAACTCGGGCCTCTAAACCTGGGGACCCTGGCTTGGGACCTCAGCGACGCTGCTGGGCAGCGAGGAGTTGAGGAAAGAGCAGGCTGGCGGGAGAGGTGGTGGTTTCGACGAAATGGGCCGCGGCCCGTTGCAGAGAACGCCACCGTTCCCAATCCAGGGGCGGCGCGCCGACGATGTGGCGTAGCAGGCTGCGCCATTCCATGAGTGCGCGTTCGATATCGCCGTGCCGGAGCGATTCGTTCGTCAGGCGATAGCGGGCGGCCGGATTCGTCGCCAGCTCACGGATCACTTCCGAAGCACCCGAACCATATTGGGGCGGCACTCCCATTTCCAAATAACCGGGATGATCGGCGCGTCCGTAAATCTGCTGGCAAAGAATGCCGAGCCTCCCGCCGAGCAATGCTTCTTCACCGGCGAACCGCGGGCCGGCGCGGATATTCGCGAGGTCGAACACGAGATCGTCGATGGGATAGGAGTTGTCCTCGAGCGCGGCCGCGATGGCGAGACCTTCGCCGGCCTGGAAGAACGAAAAGAGAACGCCCCGCAGGGTCGGCGTTCCATCTCCGGCGACAAGACCGAGCTGCCGCCAGGCGTAGGCCGGAGAACTGGTAATCGTCGTCGTGAGATCGTGTTCGAGCTCCGAACAATGCCGGCACACCATCGGCAACGCCTCGCGCTCCGGCGGCTCGAGCAGTCCGGCGCCGTGGGAGTCGATCAGCGCCGAAACCTGGTTGTCGGAGAAATCGATCCGCGCTGAGATCGTTTGGCCGCGCGTCAGGATTTCCGCGACCTGACCGCCCGTAGTTTCTGGAAGCAGCGGCGGCACAAGCTGATCGAATTCCGCGCGCGTCAGGGGCTGGAGCGGCGGTCTCTGACCGCCGGACGCGACTGGGCCAGATTTGCTTCGACGGTCAGAGACCGCCGCTACAGAAGAGAGCTTCTTGCGGAGCCATTTTACGGGTGCGATCGCGTCATCCGCCACGAGGGTGGCGAGCGGAATCTCGCGGCCGTAAATGCCGCGTTCGCGCAATTTGCAGAGGTTGCCGAAACCGCGCCCGTCGAGCATTCGTGGGACTTTCAACGCGCCAATCCATTGGTCGTTCTCACGCACAAGCAGCTGGCTCAATAAAACGTCGGTCAGTTTCGCCGGCTTTGGTTCCCATTCGCCGGCTGAATTCAGGATTTCCGTGATCGGCCGCCGGACGAAGCGGGCGCGCTCCGCGTCCACCCAGAGTCCGCAGGGCTTCGCTCCCGTAGCCAGCGAATGCTCGGCTCCGATCGGCACTTTCTGCACGCTGAAGAGCGAGTGGCTCAGGTTTACCGCCGCGGCGAACGGGATGTTGTCGCCGGGATCACCGGTCCCAGGTGCAGCCGCACCGCGCATGACGCTGATCAGGCTTGGCCAATCCACCTGGGTGGCGCGCTTCAATTTGCGCGGGCGCGAATCCCCGAGCCGCGGAATGTCCGGAAGCATCAAAACGTAGCCGACGTCATCAAGCCCGCGGCGGCCGGCGCGGCCGAACATCTGGAGCAGTTCGTCGGGCTCGACGTGCCGTTCGAAGTTCCCAGCTTTGTACCGCGTGTCGGTGATCAGGACCGACCGCATGGAGAAATTGATCCCGGCCGCGAGTCCCATCGTCGCCACGACTACATTCAGCTGGCCGGCTTTCGCCAGGGGCTCGATCAATCCGGCCCGGACCGCGTAACTCAGCCCGCTATGATGATAGGCAATCCGGCTCCGTAATAATTTCGCCAGTTTCTTACCGGCGAGCGCTTCCTGTTCAGCCGAGAGCGGCAACGGATCGCGCAACGACATCGCCGACGCGATCGCCTGCGCCATCTCTTCGCTGGCGTTTCGCCGCGGCGCGAACACCAGCACCGGCGCCAGTTCCGCCCGCAACGCTCTGCCAATCATGCGGGGCCAGAAACTCCTGCTCTGGACAAAAGCCGAGTCCGGTAAAACGCGGAGATCGATTTCCTCGAGCGGCACCGGGCGCTCTTCATGCGAGATCAGGACCGGATCGCGTCCGATACGCTGAAACCACGCGACCACGTCCTGCGGATTTTGGACGCTGCCGCTGAAGAGGAGCAGCTGCGTTTTCGGCGGCGCCAACGCCAGGGCCAGCTCGTAATGCACGCCGCGAACGGGATCGGCGATCATCTGATATTCGTCGACCACCAGCAAGGCCGGGCCGTCGAGGCGGAGAAAACGCGCCCGCTGGGTCTCGAGAGTGGCCACGAGAACTCTCGCGTCGAGGTTCAACGCCAGGTCTCCGGTCGCGATGCCCACATCCCAGCCGCGCGCACGCCATTCCGCCAGCTTGTCGTTCGCGAGAGCGCGGGTCGGAACGGTAAATATCGCCTGCCCTTTCAGCGACGAATACAGCAGCTCGAAGATATAGGTCTTGCCGGCCCCGGTCGGCGCCTGGACGACAACGTCTTTGCCCTCGCGAAGGGCGCGCACGGCCTCCTGCTGCCAGAGATCGGGTATGATCAGGTTGACCTCGAGCCCCTTCAACATTCGCCAAGATGATTGCGTCACGGGCCGCATTCAAGATAGGCGAAATCCCTATGGGTGAACGGCGCTATTCTGCTAGCGGAATTTCGGTCCTTACGTAGAATCGGGTCGCAGTGAGCAAAACGCACCCGGCTGAGAGTTCCAGAATCGCGACGGGGATCTCGGGCTTGGACGATATCCTCGGCGGCGGCCTTCCCGCGCGCCGCCTTTACCTGATTCAGGGCCAGCCGGGCAGTGGCAAAACTACGCTCGCCTTGCAATTCCTTCTCACCGGAGCGCGCGCCGGCGAAAAGGTCCTCTATATCAGCCTCTCGGAGACGCGGGAGGAAGTCGAAGAAGTGGCCCGCTCCCATGGGTGGTCGTTGGACGGTGTCGAAATCGTTGAATTGTCCGCGATCGAGAAACAGCTGGAACTCTCAGAGCAAAACACGCTCTTTCGTGCTTCGGAAATTGAGCTCACGGAAACCACCAAGCTCCTTCTTGAAGCGGTCGATAAAGTCCGGCCAACGCGGTGCGCTTTCGATTCGCTCTCGGAGCTTCGTTTGCTTTCGCATGATGCGCTGCGCTACCGGCGTCAGATCCTGTCCTTCAAACAATATTTCGCGGGCCGTAATTGCACGACGTTGCTCCTCGACGACAGCAGTGGCGAAGGGACGGACAGCCACGTCCTGAGCCTCGCCCACGGGGTTTTGGTTTTGCAGCAGCTCGCGCCGGAGTACGGCGCCGCCCGGCGGCGGCTCACGGTCCAGAAAGTGCGGGGGACGACCTATCGCGGCGGGTACCACGACTACGTCATCCAGACTGGCGGCATTCAAATTTTCCCGCGGCTGGTCGCGGCGGAGCATCACCGCCATTTCACAAACGAAAACCTGAGCTCTGGGCTTCGGGAATTGGATGCGCTCCTGGGCGGCGGCCTGCCTCGCGGAACCAGTACGCTCTTTTCCGGACCGCCCGGTTCGGGCAAATCGAATGTCGCTCTGACCTACGCGATGGCCGCCGCCCGGCAGGGCGACAAGGTGGCAATTTATACTTTCGACGAAAGTCTGCCGGTGTTGTTTGCCCGCGCCGCCGGTCTTAATTTCGGTCTCGAGCAAATGGTGGAGGACGGGATGGTGAGCGTCACCCAGATCGATCCCGCCGAATTATCGCCGGGCGAGTTAACCACCCGGATCCGCTGCGCCGTTGAGGAGAAAGGCGCCAGGGTTGTCTACATCGACAGCCTGAACGGTTATCTGCATTCCATGGGCGAACGCTACGTTAATCTCCAGCTTCACGAGCTCATCACCTACCTGAACCAACAGGGCGTCGTTACCATGATTGTGATCGCCCCCAGCGGCATGATGGGCCAGATGCAAAGCCCGATCGACGTGACCTACCTGGCTGACAGCGTTTTGATGTTTCGTTTCTTCGAAGCCGATGGCGCCGTACACAAGGCTATCTCGGTGGTAAAGAAGCGCACCGGCCAGCACGAGAACACCATCCGCGAACTTTTCATCGATACCGCCGGAATCCGGGTCGGCCCGCCGCTGGATCGGTTTCGCGGGGTCTTGACGGGCGTTCCGGTTCTGGCCGATAAAAAACAGGAAAAACGGCGACGCGCGTCCGGTCGCCGCGTGAATGAAAAGAAAAAAAGCTGACGACTCTTCCGGCGCCGTTTTGATAACCGCCCCCCTCGGCAAGGATGCGGTTCTGGCCGCGCGCGTCCTGGAAGGCGCGGGCATTCGCGCGAAGATCTGCGACCGGCTTCAGGATGTTGCCGCGCGACTGGACGACAACACCAACGCCATTCTCGTGGCGGCAGAAGCGCTCGTCGCCACCGATGTCCCGTCGCTTTTGGACCGGCTCGAAGAGCAGCCGCCCTGGTCGGACATTCCACTGATCATACTCACCGGCAGCGGTGGCGGCGATGAAGCAAGCGGCCGCGCCCTCGAAATCTTCGGCCCAACGGCAAACGTCACCCTCCTGGAACGGCCGCTTCAGGCCGTGACCCTGGTCAGCACCCTCACCGTGGCGTTGCGCGCACGCCGACGGCAACACGAGGTCCGCGACCTGATCGAACAGCGCGAAACGGTGCTCGCCGGAATCAGCGATGCCTTCTCCGCCCTCGATTTCGAATGGCGCTACACCTTCGTGAACGACAAGGTCGCTGAGCTCGCTGGAGTGCCGAAGGAGAAACTGCTGGGACGAGTTATCTGGGAAATCTTCCCCGACGCGGTGGGCGGAGAATTTTTCCAGCGTTGTCAGCAAGTCATGAAAACGCGGGTCCCGGCGCACGGCGATTTTTTCTACGCGCCTTGGGCCCGGTGGCTCGACACCCGGATCTATCCGACGAAAGACGGGATCGTCATTTTTCGGGCCGACATCACAGACCAGAAAAAACAGGAAGCGCTGGCGAAGGAGCGCGAGACCAGGTTGCGGGAAAGCCAGGAGCGGCTCCAGCTCGCCACCGAGGCGGCGGACATTGGCACGTTCGATTTTTTCCCGAGCACCGGGCAACTGCAATTCTCGAATCGCAGCCGGGAAATGTTCGGCATTCCGCCGGAAATGAAGTTGACCTACGACACCTATCTGGCGGCCGTCCATCCGGACGATCGCCACATCGTCTACGAAACCGTGGCAGGCGTCCGGCGGGCCGAGAGCGGCGGACGCTTCGCCATCGAATATCGAACGATTGGAATTGCCGACGGCCGGGAACGGTGGGTCGCCGAACGCGGACGGGCGCTGATCGATTCCGAGGGCAACGTGACCCGTTTCATCGGGACGATGCTCGAGATCACAGACAGAAAGAACGCTGAGATCCTGCTGGAACGGGCCAAGAACGACGCCGAGGAGGCGAACCGCGCCAAAGACCGTTTCCTTGCCATGCTCTCGCACGAGCTCCGCACGCCGTTGACGCCTGTTCTAATGACGATCGCGTCCCTCCGGCGCGAGCCGAACCTGACGGACGAACTTCGGCGCGATCTCGAGGTTCTTCACCGCAACGTCGAGCTGGAAGCGCTTTTGATTGACGATCTTCTTGACCTGACTCGCATTGCCCACGGAAAATTGGAGCTGCACGAGGGCGCGGTTGATATTCATGCGACGGTCGAGCACGCGCTCGGCATTTCCGCCGGCGATCTGAGCAGGAAAAAAATCCAGGTCGTCCGGCGCTTCGAGGCGCGGGAGCATCATTGCTGGGGGGACCCGGCCCGCTTGCAACAGGTGTTCTGGAACCTGGTGAAGAATTCCGCGAAGTTCACCCCTGAAGGCGGTCGCATCGAAATCTCCACTCGGAATACGGGCACCCACGAGATCGTTTTCGAGATCAACGACAACGGAATTGGGATCGAGGAGAACGTGATGCCACGAATCTTCGATGCCTTCGAACAAGGCGGCGGCACCGTCACCAGCAAATATGGCGGTCTCGGACTCGGGCTCGCGATTTCTAAACGGGTCATCGATCTGCATCGCGGCACGATCGAAGCCTACAGCGAAGGAAAAGGGCGGGGCGCGAAATTCACCGTCACGCTCAATGCCATGGAAACTTCGATGCTGGAAGGGCCGGTGTTGTTCCTCGAAAGCGAGCCGCCGCGGATCAAACACGTCGAGATTCTTTTCGTCGAAGACCACGAGGACACCGCCCGCGTGCTTGGACGGATTTTGCGCAACGCCGGATTCGGGGTGAGCCACGCCGGAACCGCCGCCGAAGCGCGAGCGCTCGCCGCCGGGCGACGATTCGATCTGGTGATCAGCGATCTCGGTCTGCCGGACGGGAGTGGACTCTATCTCATGAAAGCATTGCGCGACGCGCAAGGGATGAAAGGAATCGCGTTGAGCGGATTCGGAACCGACGAAGACGTGGCCGCGAGCCTTGCAGCAGGTTTCTCAGCGCACTTGACCAAGCCGGTCGATTGGGAACGGCTGCGCGTGGAGATCGAGCGCCTCACGCCTGCGAAAGATTCGGTCGCGCGGACCGCAGCGTAGGCGTCTAGTTTTTCCCAAGCAGCATTCGCTGAAGGGAGGCGCCGGCCTCGGCGCGAACGGCAACCGGCGCGACCTGGGGCGGCGCGTGATAATTGTGACAGGTCACGCAATCGGACGAGACTTTTTTCGTTTGCGGGCTGTGGCATGCGACGCAATTCGCTTTCGCCGGCATGAGCACGTCCGATGTTTCGCGACTCTGGCTCGCCCGATGACAATCGTCGCACTTCACGCTCGCGTGTTTCGCGTGATTGAAATGGGCCTGCGGCATCCACCGGTCCACCAGGATTGGTTTCGTGACGACTGGCGCGTTGCCGACCGTCTTCACCTCGTGACAAAAAGCGCACCCGGCAAAGTTTGCGCGCGTCATGGCGGCGGTTTCGCGTTGCGGCTTGTAGGGACTGGTTTCGAAAAAGACCGCGCGTTCAAACTCGGCGTCGCTCCCGAACTGGGCGCGTAACTGGTTCATCTGCTGGTCAACGAACGTTTTCACGTCGGCATAACGCCCCGCGCCCTGCTGGGGGAACCGGGCAAAATTTGCATACTGTGCCGGCAAGGTTCGCAAAAATGTCCGGACCAGATTGACGTCGCCGTGGGGGAGATGGAGCTGCGGATTGTTCTTGTCGAAGACCAGGGCATGGCACGCCTGGCAGTTGGCGTTGAAACTGACTCGCTGATAAAAACGGCCGCCTGGCTCGGGTTTGTGGCAGTAGTTGCAATCCAGCTTCTGGCCGTTCACCGGCGGAATATCCGCGGCGAAATGGCGTTGATGATTGAAACGCAGGACATCGGGATCGCGCGCCTTTTCCTGGATGAACTGAAACTCCGGGTGCGCCCCCTCGAACGACGAAAAGACCTTCGTGTAACCGCGAGCCGGCCGCGGCGGTTCCAGGACGACCTGCTCGGGCGGGTGGGGACGCAGATGAAACAGGGCCGGGGAGAGCGTTGCCCCTTTCTTGGCCGAGGCCTCCATGATTCCCGCATCGTTGTGGCAGGAGGCGCACTGCAGGTCAGCCACCCGTTTCATCGGCCCGGGCCCGAGATGCTCCTGGTGACAGATCGAGCACTGACGATTCTCGACCACGTTGGGCTGGTGCAGGTCGTATTTCTTGGGAGCGCCGAACGGCGGATGCTTTTCATGGCAATCCTGGCACTTGCGATCGATCGAACTGAAATCGATGCCGCGGTGGAACCGGTCCCTGATGATACTTTTGAACTTCGCCAGCGTGAAATCGTTCTGGAGCGCCGCTCCCTTGTCGTGACACTGCACGCAATCCCGGGCAATGGTGGCGTGACCGCTCGAAATCGTCCCGGAGCTAAAAAATTCTTCGTTACCCCGTTTTTGAAATAGAAAGATGGCGGCGAGGCCGCCGGCGATGGCGACGAAGCTGACGCACCAGCGCGCCACTCGCCAGGGATGTTTCCGTTTGTAATAAGCGAGGTTGCCTTTGTAGCGCTCCGCGATCTGTTTTTGGGTGCGTCCGGGCGTGGCCATGGCTCAGCGATGCATCAGCATCCTCGTAATCGTGCTCGTGCTCGTGCTCGATCTGAACGGCGATTCGATCACGAGCACGAGCAGGAGCACGATTACGAAGAGGGAGAGCATCAGTAGTAAAACAAGGTCACGAAGGCGTGCCAGATCGTGAGGAGCACGAGCAAAAACGAAAACGGCACATGGACGAAAAGCCAGCCGTGCAGCCAGTGATGCAGGCGCACCTGCAGATCGAGCATTCGGCGTTCGTCGCACCACGCCTGGATCTCTTCGACCCGGCTTCGGTAGGTTTCGGTCACGCGTAGTTTTATGAAACGAAATGTGTCGTCGCAAAAACGCGGGTTATTGAACCGCATCCGTTGGCCGCGGCGCGCCTCGAGATAAGGAAGAACCTGGCGTTCGATGAACTCAACGAGGATCTCTTCGGACGCTGGGTCAGGCGGTGGAGCGGGCTTGGCGGCGGGCTTTGGGGCGGCGGCTGGTTTTGCGGCAGCGGCAGGCGCGGCGGCCGGTTTCGCAGCAGCGGCAGGCGCGGCGGCCGGTTTGGGCGCAGCCGCAGAAGCGGGAGGCGGCGGGGCGGGAGGTTTCGCCGCTGCGGCGGGCGCGATCGGTGGTGACGGCGCCGGTTGATCGCCCGCTGGAACTTCAGCGCGTGCCACCGGCGCGCCCGGCGGATCGCTTTGCACCCGCGCCGTTGGCGTACCGATGGTCTCCGCTTTGGGTGGAGCGGGCGTGACGGCGGCGTTGGGGATCGACGGTGGCGGGGGCGGAGTCGCTGGCTCAGCGGCTTTGGTTACTGGCTCGGCGGTCGGGGCCGAGCCAGTCGCCGATTTCGCGCGAGCAGCAGGTGTTTCAACGCCGCTCTTCGTCGAAGCCATCGCAGCGGCGGGCGCCGCAACGGCTTTCGTTGCGCTCGGTGCGGGCGCGGCGGCCTCCGGTTTCTTCGGCGGTGCGGGCCGGAACGAATCGCGCATCTTTCCGGCTGCGACGGCGAGCTGCGAACGGATGTGCGGAATCTGCTCGTAAACGGTTTCGGCCGGGAGGCGTTCCTTCATCAGGCGCGGCATGATGTGCTGGAGAAAGAGCCCGTAAAATCCACTCACCATCACCACGGCGTAGAGCACCATGAGCAACGTCGTCATCGCACCGCCGAGACGGAAACCACTGTGAAAGAGCACCAGCGGGATCGTCAGGATCGTGAGCCAGATATGGGCCCGCAACCACCGCTGGACCGTCCCGACCCGCCAGAGCGGAATCTTTTTGCGCAAGCTGAGCAGGATCGCGAAGACAAAAATCGCGAGCGAAATCGAGCCGAACCAAAGCCCGAGCGGCGTCCCGCCCACGGTGTGATGTTCCGTCGTTTGCTGGATCCACGAAGCCGGCAGCGGAATCCACACCGGCAACGACGCCGGATGGAAATTACCGACATAAAGAATCCCCGCCGCGATCGTCGCCAAAACGACAAACACGATCCAGGGAACATGCTTCCAGTTGTTGATCCGCATGGAAAGATTTCAGATTGCAGATTGCAGATTGCAGATTGAAAGCGTGGTATCGCCGTTTTCCCCAATCTGCATTCTGCAATCTGAAATCTTCAATGGTTCAGTGCGTGTGTCGGCTTTTGTATCGTTCCGCTGGCGTCCAGTTGTCATCGAAAAGCCGGTTCTGCATTTCGAGCGCATCGCCGAAAAAGCGCTGGGGATCGACGCGCTTCGCAGCGTCGTGCGGGCAGGCATAAACACAACTTGGCACCGATAACTGCGTGCAGAGATCGCACGTGTTCGCCTTGAGAGCGGTCGACTTCTTCTTCTCGATCTTCACCGTCGGCGGAATGTTTGGATTCGGCGATTTCACCTCGGTCCGGACTTCCTTCACCACATCGAACGGGTGCATGTTGATGTTGCCGTATGGGCAAAGCTCCGCGCATTTCGTGCAACCGATGCACCAATCCTCGATGATGATCTCGAGGTTTTCCTTGCGCCGGATCGATCCCACCGGGCACTGCGTCATGCAAAGCGGATCGCGGCAGGAGCGACACGCCGTGGCCACCAGGAAATGGTCGTAGCGCAGGCCGTCGCGGAGGAGGCGCGAGACGCCGTCGTGCGCTTTGGCGCAGGCCTGCACGCAGGCGTCGCAGCGGGTGCAATTGTCGAGATCAATCAGGAGAAGGTTCTGCGCTTCGAACAAGCCCTGGTTGAGGTAATCGTCGAGCCCCAGGCCCGCAGGCGCCACCCGGGCCTTCGTCGCCTCCATGCGCGCCTGCGCGACCGGCTCGAGCTGCGCTTTTACGCCTGGAAACTGTTCCAGCATGAGATTGAACTCGACGCCGGGAATTTTCACCACGTCGACCGCGTCGAGCGCCGTGCAGGTGGCGATGCGTTTGATGGCGCGGAGCAGACCGATCTCGCCGAAATATTCGCCGCGACCAAGGTAGGTGCGGACCATCTCGCCTCCCGGCATCTGCTGGGATACGCGGACCATTCCGGAGCGAATGAGATAGAACGCGTCCGCCTCGTCGCCCTCCTTGCAGATCACGTCGTTCTGGTTGTAGGAGATCAGCTCGACCTTCTCCTTGAGGTAGCGAATGAACTCGTCGCCCACGCTGCCAAAGAGCGGAACACTCCGCAGATGAGTCTCGAGCGAGCGCTGCCGGTATTTCTCATCGAGCTGCGCTTTGAACGAGGTGCCCTTGAACGTCGGCGCCTTCACTTTCGAAGTCGCTTTCGACGCTTCGGAGACCTGCCGGTTGCCGACCAGCATGTCGAGGATCACCCGCAGCATCTCGACCATCACGCAGGGTTCGCGCGCGATTACGGTGGCCGAACGCGGTTGGAATGTGCGGCAGGTCATTTCGCCGAACAGCTCGCCCGGGCCAAGCTCCGCGATCGGTTTCGTCATCGGCAGATCGACGTTCGCGTCGATGCTAATAAACTTCCGCTCATGCGCGTCTGCGCGTTTGTCCTGCCCGTCGTCCAGCAGAATGCTTTTCATCCGCGCCATGCTCCGGCCGAACAAACCGGCGGCCGGCCGCGTCCGCAGATGCGCCATCGGATTCTGGATCGAAATGTCGACCGTGCCCGAGACGATGTAATAGGCAGTCGACCCGAACGAGCCCTCCACACAAACTGTGCCGCCTTTGGGATAACGCTGGAGGACTGCCGCGCCCTTGGCGTACTTCTCCAACTGCGCGCCGGGGATTTCCTTCAGGGCGGGCAGATACTCGACGAGTTTCTCGACGCTCAGCGGCTCACCCGAAGTTAGTTTACCCTCCGTTTCGTCCATCGCGCTTGCGGGGATGATACTCAGCCAGCCCTTTCCCGGGAAAGCATATTAAGAATGGAGCCGGCGCGCCCGATGGAGCCGGCGCGCCATCGCGCCGGAGGGATTGCGCAACGCTGACCCCCAACGGCCTGGGGGCAGGCCGTCTCCAATGGGCCGGAGAGCAGGCCGCGCCAATGGATTATACGGGAACCGCGTTTCCGGCGAAATGGAGAAGCTCGAGAATTTCGCCGCGTAGCTGGAGAAAAGCCGGGCTGCTTCGGTCGCGCGGACGATCCAGCGAGACGGGTATCGTCCGCTCGATTCGCCCCGGGCGTTGCGTCATTATAACAATGCGATCGCTCATATAGATCGCTTCGTCGATGTCGTGCGTGACCAGGAGCATCGTGGTCCGGCGGGCCTGCCAGATCCGAAGCACTTCATCCTGCATGCGCATGCGGGTAAAGGCATCGAGCGCCCCCAGCGGCTCGTCGAGCAGCAGGACCTTGGGATGATTGATCAAGGCGCGGGCGAGCGCGACTCGCTGGGCCATCCCGCCCGAGAGATGATGCGGATAGGCGTCCGCAAAACTTTCGAGGCCAACCAGCCGCATGAATTCGATCACTTCATGGCGTTTCTCCGGCAAAATGTGGCGCGCCACCAAACCCGCCTCGATATTTCGCCGGACCGTCAGCCACGGGAATAAATTTGGGTCCTGAAAGACGAGGCCGCGCTCGGCGTTCGGGCCGGTAATCGATTCGGCGCCGACCATCAGCTCGCCGGAGTCCGGCGAATCGAGGCCGGCAATGAGCCGAAGCAAAGTCGATTTCCCGCAGCCACTCGGACCGACCAGCGAGCTAAGTTCGCCGGCCGCGAGCGTGAGCGAAACATTGTCGAGGGCCAGGCGCCGCTCTGAGGTATCGTCAGGCGCCGGAAATGTTTTGGTGACGTCGCGGACTCGGAGCGACGACGCCTCGATCCCTGGGTCGGCTACCATTTGATGACCCCTTTTTGCCAGACCAGCATCCGGTCCCGCACTTTGAAGAGCACTGTCATGATCGTGGAAAAAAACGCGGCCATGATCACGAGCGCGGCAAAAACTTTGCCGTATTCGGCCCACCCCTGCGCCCAGGCGACATACCAACCGAGTCCCGATTTCACGCCGACGGTTTCCGCCACCACGAGGGTTAGAAACGACGCCCCCAACCCCATAAAGAGTCCGATGAAAATGCTCGGGAGCGCCGCGGGAATCGCGACTCGAAAAATCAAGTAGCTCCGCCCGGCCCCGAGAGTGCGCGCCACGTCGAGATACGAGGCCCGCGTGTTCGAAATGCCGGATGCGGTCAGCATCGTTACCGGAAACCAAACGGCGAGTCCGATCAGGGCCGCCGCGGAAATAACCGCGGAAGGCGAGACCACCATGGCCAACGGAATCCAGGCGGTCGCCGGAATCGGCCCGACGATCTTCAGGATTGGCATTCCCCAATAACGGACTGGCGTCGACCAGCCAATGAAGATCCCGCTGATGAGGCCGGCGACGACCCCGAGCGCGTAACCGCCGAGCAACAAAACCAGCGAGTGCCACGTGCTGTCGAATAGAAGAGCCCGATCGTTAATCAGACTTTGGAACACGGCTGCGGGACCCGGAAAATACGGGAGCGGCAGCAGGCGAAACCCGGACGTAATCAGTTCCCAGGCGCACAATGTCAGCAGGGCAGCGGCAAAGATCGGCCCGGCTTGGCGCATCCGTTTTCTCAAACCCGGCAGCCATAGTTGCGCGATCGCGAGGAGGAGCGAGACCGCGAGAAAGTTCAAAAGGAAAACGAAATAGGATCGCGTTTCCATCGGCGGCTCCGTCTTGGAAACGAACCAGTGCACCGCCAGGCAAATGAGGTTCGCGATTGGGACCGGAAGCCAGGTTCGCCAGCGTCGGCCTTCCCGTTCGGCCGAACGATCGGCCAACGTCGCATCCGGTCTCGCCTGGTTTATTTCTGCTCCGCGACGACTGGCTTCTTGCAACATGAATCTTCGTGGTCGGCGAGAATTAACTCCGCGTAAAGGCGGATGTCCTGATCGGGAGGTATTTGGCCGCCCGCCACTTTCTCGACTGTCAGATTGTTGATCCATTCGTCCGTGACGCCCTCGAGATGAACGAACGCCTTTTTCGCCAGGGCGGGAACATCGGTGCTCGGGCTCAGCATGCCCGCCACTTTCATCTCCGCCGCGGCCGATTTCACAGCGTCGTCCGCGCCGCTGACGCTCGGAACATAACGGAGGTGGGAGATCGCCACGGTGTTCAGCTCAGGATTTGAGGCGAGATACTTTTTCTCGACCGACAACCGCGCCGCCGCCGCGGGGTTCGCCTCCACCCATTTCGCCCCTTTCAACAACGCCCGGGTCGCGGCCGCCGTGTTCTTTGGATTCGCGGCCAAATATTTGCCGTTCACGATCACAGCGCAGCAATACTCATCTTTGTAGGGCGAATCCGCGGCCTGGTCCGCGACATTGCGCACCTTCCCGTCCGCCAGAAGCAAACTGCCGATTGGTTCCGCGTTAGCGACCGCGTCGACTTCGCCCTTGTCGAGCGCGAGGCCGAGCTCGCCGGCGGGGAAAACCCGCCAGCTCACATCCTTGCTGGCGTCGATCCCATTCGCACCCAGGACTCGATTCGCAAAAATAAACGGCGGCGTTCCCATTCCCGGCACGCCGATCCGCTTGCCGCGCAGGTCCTGGACAGTGCGGATATCGCCCTTGGTCGATGACTGGACCCGGAGACAACCCTTGTGAATGCCGGCCGTGAACCGGACATCGAGGCCCTGTTCGATCGGCTTCAGGAAATACATCACCAGGTGATGGGTGATGTCGTAGCCGCCAAGCGCGAGCACGTCCTTGTAGTTGGCCCATTCGCATTTCACCAGATCGACCTCGAGACCTTCCTCCTTGAAGAATCCGTTCGCGACCGCGCTGAAGATCGGCGCCTCGCAGGTCAGTCCGATATAACCGACCCGAATCCGGTTCGACGTGCCGCCGGTTGAGGCGCTCTTCCGGCACCCGGCCACGACCATGATCGTCATCCCGGCCACGAGTATTGATTTCGGAAAACGCATGCGGCCCATAGAGTTAAATCAAATACCGCAATACTCCAGCCCGAAGAACAGGCCGCTCTTCGGCCGCTCTTCTGTAACGATCTCCTGAGCGGCTCTTCTGTAGCCGCTTCGCTGTGCGAAGCGAGAGAGCGGCATTGCCTCGCGAATCGCTGATTGGCATAATCTCTCGGCCCTCCAGTGAAGAAATACCCCCAGGTTCCTCCGTGGCTTCATTTTCTTTTTCCAGCCGACCCCATCTTCTTCGTAACGGCGTGCACGTATCGCCGAAGGCCCTTGTTGACGACGGACGCAGTTCACAACGCGTTCATGCGTTTTTCCCAACGTGCTTACGACGAAAATGGCATTGCCGTCGGCCGGTACGTCATCATGCCCGATCACATCCACCTATTTGTCTGCGGTCCGCCGGACTTCGAGCTCGGTCGATGGATGGGAATTCTGAAACAATGCTTGGAGAAAGCCGCGCCAGCTACGGCGTCGCCCACAGGGCGACGGCTACAGAAGCCATTCTGGCAGCGGCGGTTTTTCGATCATGTCCTGCGAAGCGAGGAGAGCTACTCGCAAAAATGGAATTACGTCCGCGACAATCCGGTTCGAGCTGGTTTCGTTACCGACGCTGATGACTGGCCGTACGCCGGCGAAATCATCGTCATCGACCGCGTGTGAGCCTGCTTCTGTAGCCGCTTCGCTGTGCGAAGCGTGAGAGTGGCTTTGTGGCAAATCCGGCGTCGCCCGCAGGGCGACGGCTACAGCAGTTGATACGGATCGACATCCACCGCGGCGAGAACGTCTTCCGGCAAGGGCAGCTTATCCAACGTTTCGCGGACGAGCCGGGTCAGGCGCATGATCGCTTCGCCGCGGAGCAAGACATGGAAACGAAATTGCCCCTGCAATTTTTCCAGCGGCGCCGGCGTGGCGTCCCCCACCAGGAATTCGGCGCCGATATTTTCTCGTAAGCGGCGGGCGATCGTCTCGGCGGAAAGCTTGGCCCGGCCCTCGTGCGCGGAACGGACCGTGATCAGGATCACATGCCGAAACGGCGGGAAATCACAGCGCTCTCGAAATTCCAGTTCCTGCTCGAAATAACCGGCGAAATCGTGCTGCCGGGCGAACTGGATCGAGGGGCTGAACGGCGTGTAAGTCTGGACAAACACTTCGCCGGGCGTCTCTCCGCGACCGGCGCGACCCGCCACCTGAGTGAGCAATTGGAAAGTCCGTTCGCCGGCCCGGAAATCGGGGAGATGCAGCGCCAGGTCGGCGTTGATGATCCCGACCAGGGTCACGTTCGGAAAATGGAGCCCCTTGGCGATCATCTGGGTGCCGACCAGGATGTCGATCTTGCCGGCGCGAAAAGCGTGGAGCGTCTCGCGATAAGCGTCCTTGCGCGACATCGAGTCGGCGTCCATTCGGCGGACGGCCGCGCCGGGGAAGATTTGTGTGACCGTCGCCTCGACCTTCTCGGTGCCGAAGCCGGCATAGATCAGCGCGTCCTGCGAACAGGCCGGACATTTCTTCGGCACGGCGGCGGTATGCCCGCAGAGATGGCAGCTCAACCGGGCGGCGTGCCGATGAAAGGTGAGCGCGACGCTGCAATTCGGGCATTCGCGCGCTTCGCCGCAATTGCTGCAAAGCAACGAAGTCGAGAAACCGCGCCGGTTCAGGAACAGGATCGTCTGTTCGCGTTTCTCCAGGCGCTGCGTGATCGCGTTCCGTAAGCGCTCGGACAAAATCGGCGCGATCTTTTCCTTTCGGCGTTCCTGGCGCAGATCGACGATCCGCATCAGCGGCATCTGGCAGTTGTCCACGCGCTGGGTGAGTTTCAGGAGCCGATACTTCCCCTGGACCGCGTTGTGATAGCTCTCCAGCGACGGCGTCGCCGTGCCGAGCAACACCGCGCAATTTTCCAACTTCGCCCGCACCACCGCGACGTCCCGGGCGTGATAGCGCGGCGCTTCTTCCTGCTTGTAGGAAGTCTCGTGCTCTTCATCGACCACGATGAGTCCGAGATTTTCCAGTGGCGCGAAGACCGCGCTGCGGGCCCCGACTACGATGCGCGCGCGCCCGGCATGGATCTTATGCCATTCATCGTGCCGCTCGCCTTCGGACAAATGGCTGTGCAATACCGCCACCATCTCCTGCGTTTCGGCAAATCGGGACTTGAACCGCTCCACCGTCTGCGGCGTAAGCGAAATCTCCGGAACGAGGACGATGGCCGTCTTGCCGCAAGCCAGAGCCGCGCGGATGGCCTGCAAATAGATTTCGGTCTTTCCGCTTCCGGTTACGCCGTGAAGCAGGACCGGCTTCGCCTTTGCCGGATCGACCAGATCTCCTTCGATCGTGCGGAGCGCGGCAGCCTGTTCGGGATTCAAAACGAGATGGCTCGATGCGACGAATTCCTCCTCACCGTGGGGGTCGCGCGCCACGGATTCTTCGTGGAGGCGAATGAAGCCGCGCTTTTCGAGGGCCCGGAGCGTCTGGTTATCGAGCGCGTTCCTTCGCAATAGTTCCGCGGCGGGGGTTGCTCCGCGCAATTTCGAGACCGCCTCCAGCAGTTGCGCCTGTTTCGGGGCGCGGCGTCGCAGTTTTTCGATCTCTTCGGCGGCGATCTCTTTCGCGGCGCTGACAAACAATTGTTTCTTCCAGCTCACCTCGGCGCGGCGAATCACCTGCGGCAGAAGGCTCCGCATGACCGTCTCGATCGGGCAACAATAATACACGCTCATCCAGCGCCCCAGCTCGATGAGCTTCTCGTTCAGAATGGGCGCGTCGCCCACGAGCGCTTCGATCGGACGAATCCCGGTCGCCTCGGTGGTTTCCAGCAATCCGACAACCGTGGCGAGCGCCGAGCGTTCCCGAAACGGAACCCGGACACGCGATCCGATGCCGACCTTTTCCAGAAACGATTCGGGAATCGCGTAGTCGAGTTCCCGCTGAATCGCCCGGTCGATGATCACGCGGACGAAGGAGGGTTTGGTAGTCGGCTCAGCGTTGGTCATCCTAATCGTGCTCGTGCTTCTGCGTGGGTTCGACTATTCTCCCACGAAACTTTTGCGAGCACGAGCATGAGGGAAATAGCACGATTTCTACTAAAGCTACTCATCTGCGCGCTCCTCGCGGGTGCCGCCGGCATGACGTATCTCTCGATGCGCTCGGGAGATCCGCTCTACACCCTTTATGAATGGATCAGTCCGCAGCGCTTCCAGCAGCACGACGCTCTCATTCGCACCGTTGCCGCCGAGCACCAGGTCGATCCCATGCTCGTGAAAGCGGTCGTCTGGCGTGAGAGCCGGTTCGACGCCCAGAAGTTTGGGACGGCGGGAGAGCGCGGCCTGATGCAGGTAAGCGAAAAAGCGGCCGGAGAATGGGCCCGCGAAACGAAAGCGGAGAATTTTCGCGTGGAAGAATTGTTCGATCCCAAAACGAACCTCGAAGCAGGAACGTGGTATTTGCGCCGCGCGATTGAGCATTGGCAGAACCAGTCGAACCCGGTTCCGTTCGCCTTGGCCGAATACAACGCCGGGGCGAGCCGCGCCCTGCGCTGGGCCGGGGGCGACGACACCAAGCCAGTCGCCACGAAAGTGTTCCTGGCGAACATCGATTTTCCGGGGACCCGGAAGTACGTCGACTCGATCATGGCCCGTTACAAATTCTTCAAACGCCGCGGGAAGATGTGATGAGGAATGTCGAAGTTCGGATGACGAATGCCGAAGGAATGACGAAATGGATAAGGCCACGATCGCAGATGTGCTCGAGAAGATCGCGACCTTGCTCGAGCTGAAGGATGAGAATCCGTTCAAGATCCGGGCCTACACGAACGCTGCTCGCTCACTCGAAACCTGGGGCGGGAATATTGCCGACCTCGGCAATGAGGAAGTCCTCGAGAAAATTCCAGGCATCGGCAAGGCGATCGCGGCGAAAATCAAGGAGCTGGTCGAAACCGGCTCGTTGAAGTTTTTCGACGATCTGCGCGCCGAATTTCCCGCCGATATCCTGGAACTTTTTTCGCTGCCCGGCCTGGGCGCGAAAAAGATCAAGGCGCTGCATGAGAAATTGCAGGTCAGCTCGATCGCCCAGTTGCACGAAGCCTGCGTCGCGGGCCGGGTGGCCGAGCTGGCGGGATTTGGGAAAACAACGCAGGAGAAACTTTGCCGCGCGATTGATGAACGGCAGAAATACTCAGGTTCATTCCAACTCGGGAAGATCGCCGGCGAAGCAGAACAACTGCAAAACGATCTGCGCGCCCACCCCGACGCGCTGCACGTTTGCATCGCTGGGAGTTATCGGCGGCGGAAGGAAATCGTGCGGGACCTCGATTTCATCGTGGCGACCAACGCTCCGGCTGAAATCTCGGCGTTGTTCGTCCAGCATCCGCTGGCGGAATCAGTCATCGCGCACGGGCCGACGAAATCCAGCGTCCGGCTGCGATCGGGAATCCAGTGCGACCTGAGGGTCGTGACCGCGGCCGAGTATCCGTTCGCGCTGAACTACTTTACCGGGAGCAAGGAACACAACGTCACGGTGCGGAGCCGCGCGCTCCAACGGGGCTGGACCTTGAATGAGTATCGCCTCGCGCCTTTGGCAGGGTCGGACCGACGGGCCGACCGGACGCCGCAGCGCGACGTCCCTACCATCCGCGAAGAAGCCGATCTCTACCGCGCGCTCGAGCTCGATTATGTTCCGCCGGAGCTGCGGGAGAACTGCGGCGAATTCGAGGCGGCGGCGGCGGGAAAGCTTCCGCGTCTCATCGAAACCGAGAACCTGCGGGGCACGTTTCATTGCCACACCACGGCGAGTGACGGCCGCAATTCGCTCGAAGAAATGGCGACGGCCGCGCAGGAACTGGGCTTGCAATACCTCGGGATCGCCGATCACAGCCGCAGCTCGATCCAGGCGCACGGGCTCGATGACGCGCGACTCCGGGTTCAACTCGCGATGATTCGTAAACTCAACCAGCAATTCGAAAACTTCCGGCTCTTCGCCGGAGTCGAGTGCGATATTCTCCGCGACGGTTCGCTCGATTTCCCCGACACCCTCCTGGCGGAACTCGATTATGTCGTTGCCTCGATCCACTCCGCTTTCACCTTGTCGGAAGCCGAGATGACGAAGCGCGTAATTCGCGCCCTGCAAAATCCGCACGTGACCATGCTGGCGCATCCCACCGGGCGCCTGCTTTTGAAACGCGATCCCTACGCGATCGACATCCCCGCCGTCATCGAAGCCGCGGCCGAGACCGGCACCTGGATCGAGATCAACGCGGCGCCAAAGCGGCTCGATCTCGACTGGCGTTGGTGGCCGCTCGCAAAAGAAAAAGGAGCAAAATGCGTGATCAACCCCGATGCCCACGAGATCGAGCGGCTCCAGGATCTTTGGTTCGGCGTCAGCGTCGCCCGCAAAGGATGGCTGACGAAGCAGGACGTGATGAACTGTTTGCCGCTGGGGAAGATTGAATCGGCACTGGGGAGAAAAAGGAAAGGTGAATAGTGATTAGTGAATGGTGAATGGAATTACCAATCACCGATCACCCTTCACTTATCACCAATCTTCTCCCTTTGCGGCATGAACATGGTCAGACATTTGCAGGCGCCGCCGGCTTTGAGGAATTCAGTCATCGGAAGCGGATGACAGGTGTAGCCGCGATCTTTCAACGTCGCGACCAGCTTCGGGGCGCCCTCCGGCAGAACGATGTCGCGGCCGAGCACCACGGCATTACAAGAAAAGTGGACTGCTTCCTCCGGCTCCACGTCGATCAAATCGTGCAGGTGATCACGGATCGTCCGCTGCCCGTAGTCATCGAACGCGGCCGGGAACCAAAAGGCGCCTCCATCCGGGAGCGGACAAAAGCAGGTGTCGATGTGATAAAAACGCGGGTCGACCAGCTCGACGGAAATGACCAGGCAGCCAAGGATATCGGCGACCGCCCGATGCGAGTTGATATCGGAACGGAATTTGTAGCCGCAAAAGAGCACGTCACCGCCGAAGAGAGCGTCGCCTTCCCCTTCGAAATAGTAATTCTTCGGGAGCCAGACGATTTCGTAGCCGTGTTCTTCCATCCAGCGTGCGAAATGCGGCGCTTCGCCGGCCCGTTCCTCATGCCGGAAATTACTCGGGATGAAACGGCGTCCGACGGTCAGCCCGGCGTTGGCGGTGAAAACCATGTCGGGTAGTTTCGGGCGGGGCGGGACCAGTTCGATCTGGCAATCGAGCTTGGAAAGGGTCTCGAACAAACCTTTCCACTGCGCCTGCACCAGCGGCGTGTCAGCGCCGCGGGCGCGACTCATCCAGGGATTGATCTCGTATTCGATGCCGTAGTAATCCGGCGGGCAGAGGAGAAGGTTGCGCATATCGAGAACGGGTTTAACGCCCCAGGATGACAATTAGCTCGCGGAGGAACGGCTCGAGATCGGAAACCAACCCGAGAGACTGGAAGGAGCCTCGCTCGGTCAGCCGGCTTACGGCCGCCGGATTCACATCCACGCAAAGCGTTTTTACCTTGGCAGGAAGCAAATTCGCCACCGCCATGGAATGCAGCATCGTCCCCATCATCAGGGCGGTGCTGACCCCGGTTATTTTCTCACGCATCGCGTCCTGCGCTTGGAGCGTATCGGAAATAACTTCCGGTAGCGGGCCGTCATCTCGGATTGATCCGGCCAGGACAAATTCCACGCCGTGGCGCACGCACGCCGCCATGATTCCGCTCTTGAGCGCGCCCGTTTCGACCGCGCGCGAAATGCTGCCCGCCTCCCGAATGGCGTTGATCGCTCGCATTTGATTCTCATGGCCGCGCTCCGCCAGCGAGCCGCGTTCCAGATTAATTCCCAGCGAGGTGCCAAAGAGAGCGTTCTCGATGTCGTGGAGCGCCAGCGCGTTCCCTCCGAGAAGCAGATCGACAAATCCCATTTCGATCAACTTTTCCAGGTGCGGCGCCGCGCCCGAATGGATGACCGCCGGACCTGCCACGACCAGGATCTTGCCGCCGTCCGTCCGGGCCCGCTGAAGCTCGGTCGCCATTTCCCGGATGATGCCGCTCTTCGGTTTCTCCAGGGAAATGTTCGTCGACATGAACTCAAACACATCGGTGTGCGAAGTGGATCGCTGCACCGGAACCACCTTGATCCCCTGGTGGCCCACCACGATTTCCATCCCGCGATTGACCTCGTGGAATTTCTTCGCGGTAGCCCGGCGAGCGGCGCGATCGACCACCACCGCGCAATCCATCAGCGCCGGTTGGACTTCGATCTCGGCGCCATCCAGCGTGACGAAAGTCTGTTGATTCGTCGTGACGTAAAAATCCTTGGGGAAAACTCCATCCGCCGGGGCCGGAGCGAGTTGCACGTCCGCCTTTTCCATGACTTCCGCGCCATGCTGGCGCAGCCGCAGGACGATATCGTCGAGCGTTTCATGCGAGGGCGCGGAGACTTCAATCCGGGCATAACTTTGGTCGACCCGATTCTGGCCGATCTTGATTTCGCCTATCTTAAAATCGCCTCCCTGGGTCAGGATTTGGTCGAGGACCTTGGGCAGAATCAGGGAATCGATAATATGGCCTCGCAGGACAACGGTTTCGGAAAACATCGGGCCGAACCTAGACCAGCGTCCCCATTTCGCCAAGTTTGCCGGGACTAACAAGGCCGGCACGTGGCCGGGAATCGTTTTTAGAGAGAAGATGCGACGTAACGAAAAGCCAACAGCCCGTGGACCTTCGCCCTCGCGTAAGGCCCATCTGGCGCTGGGATCGAAGCTCAATCGGCCCGCGAAACAACCCCCGGCAGTGCCCGGGAAATTGCCGAAGAATCCGCCGGCCAAGCGGCGCATGACAGGCCAATGACGGCGAAGGAACAGCTGCCGGCCGTTATCGCGAAGATCGCGCGCATGCTCGCGATCAAGCCAGAATATTTTGTGACCCATCCGGCGGAACTTAAGGTCGTCCAGGCGCTGTCCGACTCCGAATTGCGCGACATTACCCGACGGCAGGGCTGGCGGGTTGTGCGCCGCGTTGGCGGGAGGCAGATCGAATTCTACAACGACGCCGGCGTTAATTTTCGGCCGCTGTAGGGCGGCGTTCTTCTGTAGCCGCTTCGCTGTGCGAAGCGAATGCGGGGCGCACAGGCCCTCCAATCCCGGCGTCGCCCACAGGGCGACGGCTACAGAAGAGGTGAATCCCCGCTCGAAAAGAACCCGGTGAGCGGACTGGTGGCGGACGCGCTCGACCTGGCTTCGGCCAATCCGATCTCGCGCGCTTCCCGTCCGGCCTCGACGGCTTTCCGGAAGGCATGCGCCATCCGGCTCGGATCCGACGCGATAGCGATCGCGGTATTCACCAAAACGGCGTCTGCTCCCATTTCCATCGCCTCGGCGGCCTGGCTCGGAGCGCCCAGGCCGGCGTCCACCACCACCGGCACCGTGGCCTGTTCGATGATGATCTCGATCTGCGCGCGGGTTTCGATGCCGCGATTGCTCCCAATCGGCGAGCCGAGCGGCATGACCGTGGCCGTCCCGACATCCTGCAATCGCTTAGCGAGAACCGGGTCGGCGTTGATGTAGGGAAGGACGACAAATTCCTCTTTCACTAAAATTTCCGCGGCCGCCAGGGTTTCGACCGGATCGGGCAGAAGATGACGAGCATCGGGATGAATCTCGAGTTTGACCCACTTAGGGAGTCCGGCAGCGGCGGCCAGGCGGGCGAGACGCACTGCTTCAGCCGCATTCCGGGCGCCGCTTGTATTGGGCAGAAGGAGAAAACGTTCCGGATCGATGAAGTCGAGAATGTTCGCGAAGGCATCGTGTTTCCCCGAAAGATCGGCGCGCCGCAGCGCCACCGTCACGATTTCCGTTCCGCTGGCGATGAGGGCGTCCCGCATCAATTCGTTCGAGCCGAACTTTCCCGTGCCGACCAGGAGTCGCGAAGTGAATTCGCGATCGGCGATCTTCAGCTTGGCAGGTTTGTCGGACATGGCCTCAATCTATCACACACTTCGCGGGATCGAAAAAGTCGCGCAATACCGATGTCAGCTCGGCGAACAATGTGTTGACCCCACCCCACGCACCCACCTTTAAGGTGACGCGTTATGCTGCGGCGGCGCAAATATCGTCGGAATAATATCCGACGGTGTTTGCAAGAGCTAGATTGAACCGGGCGAACGTTCGCTGTCTCTTCGGTAATAGTGGTTGGTCGGCAATCGCGCGGAAAAATCCGCCGTGTTTACGAAGCCAAAACGGCAGTTTGTCTAACATCACGACGAGAGAGTCCTGCTCCATGATAAGCTGGATCGAATCAATGTAGCGTTTCACCATCTGCTTTGTTTCTACATCACTTTTCTTCAGTTCACGCATCAAACGGAGCACCCAAGTGGGAGTCGGTCTATTTCGATTGTCGGCAAGATTCTTCGCGAGGTGCGCGAATCCAATCGGATGTTGCCTGTGTTCGTGAATGATCTCGGATAGCTGCTTATAGAAGTACCGAAATGTTTGGGATCGTTCGTCAATCTCTCCACGGACCGTTTTGACAGCCACTGTGTCCCGAGCATCGCATAGCGCGTACAGAATGAGATCATGTTCGCGTTCGCGGCGCAGTCGTCGAATCCGAACTGTCGCGGTCGCGAAGAGAACGACCGGAACAAAGAGCCAAAGAGCGATTAGTTGGAGGGCTATCATTTTCTACGGACCGTTTTTAGACTGGCGTTTTCCAGTTCCTTTATGCGCTGCGCCAAGCGCTCGATCTCCTTATCCTTGTCAGACAAACGATCCTTGTAAAGCTGCTTCACCTCACGACGATTTCGCCACTCCTTCCAGAATGCTGGGACAAAGGGCAGATACAAGACCGCAAGAAACGAAAGTAATTCGAGATAACGTCCGTCGTGGAGATATTGAGGGATGACGCGGCTGAGTTCCGCCTGTTGAGTTGGATCCATTTCAGGAGGGACGCCGCAAAATTATCGGAACCGCCCACGGCGCAAAGGTATTCCCGCAACGACGCTAGTCTAGCAAAAAAGGGAATAACGTGTTAATAACTTCTCGCCCCCAAGCGCCGATAACATAGGCGGATCACGCGCATTATCACGCCCCATCCGCGTTGAAATTTGGAAACGCTTTGCGATGTTTTAAGATGCAAACTGTGACCCTGACTGCCGCCGAAATAGAAATTCTGGACCGACAGGATCCAATGACGGAACGTGATGGCGGCTTTCAGAAACTCCTTGTTGATCTCCAGAATGCCGTTAACCGAGAAACGGGCGCGCTTGCACTTACCGAGGAGCACGAAGAGAGAATCCCGCGGTATGGCTTTGACTACAAAAATGGAGGATGGGAGGACCGTTTGAAGGCTATTTTTGAGCGCACATTAGGGCCAGAACTCGGCAGGTAGTTCCACTTGTACTTTCTCGTTTTTGTCGGAGTTTGGGTTCGACGATGGTTCGAATCCGACATCCGGTTGGCCAAGAATTGTTCAGGTTCTTTGAGCCTAATCTTCGGCTGGAGGATTGCGTCTCCGGAATGGCGCAGCTACCTGATGACTGCATCGACATAGCGGTCACCTCGCCGCCATACAATCTCGGGATTGTGTATGGACGCTACTCCGATCGACAGAACCGCCGGCAATACCTTGAGTGGTGCCATGAATGGGCCACACAAGTTCGGCGTGTCCTGAGACCTCAAGGTTCTTTCTTTCTTAATCTCGGCGCAGCACCCTCAAATCCACTTTTTCCCCATGAGTTGATTCTCCGCCTGCGCGATCTGTTCATACTTCAGAATACGATCCACTGGATCAAGGCTATCTCGATCGAGGACGACGCTGGACAGACGACTTCGCGCGGCCATTTCAAACCGATCAGCTCGCCGCGTTACCTAAACGATTGCCACGAATACATCTTTCATCTCACGCCGGAGGGCCGGACCCCGATCGACCGCCTCGCGCTCGGGGTACCGTACGCCGACAAGAGCAACATCGCGCGCTGGGGCCATACAAAAGGCAAGGACCGACGCTGCCGCGGGAACACCTGGTTTATTCCGTATCAAACAATCCAACGCCGCGCCAAGGAGCGCCCGCATCCGGCCACCTTCCCGGTGCAGCTCGCGGAATGGTGCATCAAGCTGCATGGCATCGATCGCGTGGAAACGATGCTCGACCCATTCCTGGGAATCGGGAACTCCGCCGTCGCCGCAAAGCGCTGCGGCGTGAAGAACTTCATCGGGTTCGAGATCGACGAGGAATATCTGGCGGAGGCGCGGAGGCGTCTTCTGTAGCCGCTTCGCTGTGCGAAGCGTTGGCGGCTGCAGGAAATCAACGAACGCTTCGCTGCGCGAAGCGGCTACAGAAGACGCTACAGCAGCGTCCCCGTCTCGTTCGTTTTCGGCAAAGGCGGCGGGCCGTTGGAACCGGGCGCCTGATATTTCTCCAGCGGTTTCACCAGGTTCCCCGGCAACGGCCGAACTCGATCGAAGATCCGCTCGGCGATCGGTTTCGCCACCAAATATCCGGCCGCGAACATTTCCATCCGGGCATCGAGATTATCGATGTAATTAAGCGCCATTGCTTCAGGCGTCTTGGGGGAGACGGGCGAGCCAAATTGCGGTTCGCCGTGATGCGCGCCCACCAAATGGAGCAGATGCATCCGCACATCTTCGGACGCTGGCCTGAGCGGGCTCCAGGTTCGCGCATTTTCCTCCGTGAGCACTTTGCGCCAGAGAGAATTTACCAACTCGAGACCAATCGAAATATGGCCCATCAATTCGCCGCGTTCGTCGTATCCCATCGTGAACCCGGTGTCGGGCAGATGATTTTCCCAAAGCTTGCCGGCATCGTGAAACAAAACTCCGGCGATGAGCAGGTCGAGATTCAATTGCGGATAAAGCGGCACCAGTTCCGTCGCGACTCGCATCATTTGGGCAACGTGCTCAACCAGTCCGCCCCGCCGGGCGTGATGGTAGGAACGCGCCCCGGCCGTCCGCCGGAACCGGTCGCCGTGCTCGGCAATGAAAGCTTCGCCGAGGGCGCGGAGGCGCGGATCTTCGAGAGAACGCGTCCGCTCCACGATGTATTCCCAGTCGGCCGCCTGTCTCGCGCGCAAAGCCGGCGGTCCCTGCAACAGCTCAGAGCGCTCTGGCGCGGTGAGATGCCGCACCTTCCATTTCCTGGCATCGAGCCCAAATTGCTGGTGCTGCAGGAATTCGCCACTGAGCTCGATGAAGTCCGAAGTTTTGAGGGTGTCGCACGCCTTGTATTCCGGGTGATCGCTCCAGACCCGCAGCGTCATCCGATCGGCGGCGTCCGCCAGGCTCAGCTCGCAATAGGGTTTTTGCTCGCGCGTAACTTTGGCTGAGGCGCCCTCCACCTGGACATGAACGCGCGCCTCAACGACCGCGCCGTTCTGGGCGTGGCGGCGAATTTCAGTAAGCGTGAGCAGGTCCATCTCTGTTGGCGCCATCAGCGCCGATCTGTCCGGGGGTCTTTCGATCAGCTGTTGGTTGCCGCTACGGTTTCGCGACGCCGACCACGCCGCACGCTTGCCGGGCCCCGGCGTTGCCTGTCGGCTGCGACCAATCGTCGACCTTCTCGTGCACAATCACGCCCCGGCCCAGGATTGAGTGTTCGCCGCTCAATTTCATCAAGTTGGATTTCAATTCCAAATGCGCTTTGCCGTAGGCATCCGCTTCGAGGTTGCCCATGTCGCCCACATGCCGTTCCGCGGCGTCGGGAGCGCCGTGGGGCTTGTTCATTGGGTTGAAATGTCCGCCTGCCGAGGTCGCGTCCGCCGCTGAGCAATCGCCGAACTCATGAATATGGAATGCGTGTTTGCCGGGCGTGAGGCCGGTGATGTCGGCAACGATCAGGACGGAGTCACCGCTCTTGGTGAACGTGACTCTTCCCGCTACCTGGGTTCCGGAAGCAGGATGCATAACCGCGACCGCCTTGGTAATTTCCTGGGCGCCCGCGTTCCCCAGCGAGAACATCAGCGCGGTTGCGATGAGCGCGACAACAAGCAGCTTGGAGAAGTTCATTTTCATGCCCGACATTACAGCCGTGAACGGCGTCATGTAAACATCGGGACGATCCTCGAGCCGATCTTCTGTAGCAGTCGCCCTGTGGGCGACTCAATGAAGGTTGGTGAACCGTTGCCCGTTCTCTGACGCTTCGCACAGCGAAGCGGCTACAGGAGATTAATCGATCAGGCGCTGCTCGATTCCGGAGTAAGCGTCGATTCTTCGATCGCGCAGGAATGGCCAGTGCGTCCGGTGTTCATCCACCCGCTGCCAGTCGATCTCAGCCATGACGACCTCTTCCCGATCGACGCTCCCTTTGGCCAGGATCTCCCCACTGGGCGCGACGACGAAGCTTTGCCCCCAAAATTCGATTCCGTCGCCGCCGGCCGGAGCTTCGTGGCCGACCCGATTAACCGCCGCCACGTAACAGCCATTCGCGATCGCGTGACTGCGCTGCATCGTTTCCCAGGCGGCATGTTGGGCCACGCCGTACTTTTCCTTCTCGCGCGGATGCCAGCCGATCGCGGTGGGATAAAATAAAAGCTGGGCCCCCCGCAACGCCGTCAGCCGGGCGGATTCCGGATACCATTGGTCCCAGCAAACGCAGACGCCGATTTTTCCGTGCGCGGTAGGCCAGGCCTGAAAACCGAGATCCCCGGGCGCGAAGTAAAACTTCTCGAAATAAGAAGGGTCGTCAGGAATATGCATCTTGCGATACTTCCCGAGATATTTGCCGTCGGCGTCGATGATGGCAGCGGTGTTGTGGTAAACGCCCGCGGCCCGCTTCTCGAAAAGCGAGGCAACGATCACCAAGCCAGTCTCGCGGGCCACGGTTTCCAGCGCCGCGGTGGTCGGCCCCGGGATTTCCTCGGCCAACGCGAAGTTCGCGTGATCTTCCGCCTGGCAAAAATACTGCGAGCGAAACAGCTCCGGCAGGCAAACGATCTGGGCGCCGCCTCTCGCCGCGTCTCGAATCCGCGCGATCGCTTTCTCCAGATTTGCGGCCTGATCGGTCCCGCACTGCATCTGGACCAACGCGATGGTCGTTTTATTGGCGTGCATATATCCGTAGTTGTAGCGACGCCGCTCTGTCGGCGTAACAAGCGCTGCCTGTAATTTACGCGATCTTACGGCGACAGAGCGCCGTCGTTACAACAAGAAACTATTGCACCGAGTCCGCCGGAACGATCTTGATGCTCTCGACGTTCATTCGCTTTTCCGGCCGATCGCCCGGGAGCGTTTTCGTGGTCGCGATCTTCTCAAGAACCTCGTCCCCTTTAATCAGTTTCCCGAAGGTCGTGTATTGCCCGTCAAGAAACTTCGGGTGGCCATGGCAAATGAAAAACTGGCTGCCGGCTGAATTCGGATCCTGCGAGCGGGCCATCGAAAGCACCCCGCGCTCGTGAGACTTCTTATTGAACTCCGCGTCGATCTTATAACCCGGGTCGCCCGTGCCCCAGCGCGCTTGCTTGCTTTCGTCCTTGGTCAGCGGATCACCGCCCTGAATCATAAAGCCTTTGATGATGCGATGGAAAGCCGTCCCATCGTAGAACCCGGATTTCGCCAGCTTCTTGAAATTTTCGACCGTCTTCGGGGCCACGTCCGGCCAGAACTCAGCGACCATTTCGCCTTCGCTGGTTTTGATTACCGCCACTTCGTTTTGTGATGCAGTCATTGGAAAAATGAGTTTCCCAGGCTACTTCACCGAATCGGCCGGAACGATTTTCACGCTTTCCAGCGCGACGCGATTCACCGGTTTGCTTTTCTCACCGCTCGCGCTCTGCGTGACGGGCACATTGGCCAGCTTGTCGAGGACGGCATCGCCTTTGATCACCTTGCCAAAGGCCGTGTATTTGTTGTCGAGGGCCGGTGCCGGACCAAAGCAGAGAAAGAACTGGCTGCCGGCTGAGTCCGGATCGGCGGAGCGCGCCATCGAAAGCACGCCACGCTCGTGCTTCTTCGCGTTGAATTCGGCTTTGATCTTGTATCCCGGATCGCCGGTCCCCCACATGCTTTCCTTCGAAGCATCCTTGGTCAGCGGATCGCCACCCTGGGCCATGAATCCTTTGATGATGCGGTGAAACGCCGTGCCGTCATAAAAGCCGGATTTCGCCAGCTTTTTGAAATTCTCGACCGTCTTCGGGGCCACGTCCGGCCAGAACTCGGCCACCAATTCGCCTTCGCTCGTTTTGAATACCGCAACCTCCTTCACTTCAGTGGTCGTGGCGGTGTCTTTCTTTTCTTCTTTTTTTTCCTCGCTCCGCACCGGCGCGGCGACGAACGCCAGCCCCAGCACGCAACAAACCAATGTCAGTTTCATGCGTTGACCGTAGCGTTCAACGTCGAACGTTCAACCGATTCTCCCTTCGGCATTCGTCATTCGGCATTCGTCATTTCCCATGATATTCCTGGAGGGTCTTCACCTGCACCTTGCTCCGCTGCAATGAACGAATCCCGTTGGCGCTGGCCTGCGCGGCCCGCACCGTCGTCATGATCGGGATTTTTTGGGCGAGCGAAGCGTTCCGAATCCTGACTTCGTCTTCCCGGGGAATCTTCCCGCTCGGGGTGTTGATAATGAAATCAATGTCCCGATTGGTCACGAGATCGAGCACGTTCGGACGGCCCTCGCGAATCTTGTACACCTTCGTCACCGGAACGCCGGCCGCACGCAGGGCCGCTTCCGTCCCGCTCGTCGAAACGATCTGGAAACCGAGCTCGACAAATTCACGCGCCAGCGGAATCACGCTTTGCTTGTCGCTATCCTTCACGCTGACGAAGACGCGGCCGGATTTTGGCAGCGGCGGCGGGGCGGCCATTTGTGACTTCGCGTAGGCCAGGCCGAGATCTGCGTCGATCCCCATCACCTCACCAGTCGATTTCATTTCCGGGCCGAGCGCGATGTCGACGCCCTGATAGCGCAGGAACGGAAAGACCGCTTCCTTCACGGAGAAATGTCTCGGCACGATCTCGCTGGTAAAACCGAGCTCGGTCAGATTCTTTCCAGTCATCACTTTCGCTGCCAGTTTCGCGAGCGGCACTCCGATGGCCTTGCTCACAAAAGGGACCGTCCGCGAGGCCCGCGGGTTCACTTCGAGCACGTAAACGTCGTCCCCTTTCACGGCGAACTGGACATTCATGAGTCCGCGAACCTTCAGTTCCCGCGCCATTGCTGTCGTGGCGGCGCGGATCTGTTGCAGGACGGCGCCCGGCAGCGAGAACGTCGGAATCACGCAGGCGCTGTCGCCGCTGTGAATGCCGGCTTGCTCGATGTGTTCCATGATCGCGCCGATGACGCTCGTTTCGCCATCGGCAATACAATCGACATCGACCTCAATCGCATCTTCGAGGAACCGATCCACCAGCACTGGCCGGTCCGGGCTGACTTCGATGGCGCTCTGCATGTAGCGGCGCAGGTCGTCGCCGTTGTAAACCAATTCCATGGCCCGGCCACCCAGCACGAACGACGGCCGGACGAGCACCGGGTAGCCAATCCGGTCCGCGATCGCGAGAGCTTCGTCGGCGCTGACCGCCGAGCCGCTCGGCGTCTGGCGCAGGAGGAGTTTGTCGAGCATGGCGGCAAAAAGCTTCCGGTCCTCCGCCATCTCGATGCTTTCGGGCTGCGTGCCGATGATCCTGACTCCCGCGGCTTTCAAGCCCGCCGCCAGGTTGAGCGGCGTTTGTCCGCCGAACTGCACGATCACGCCTTCGGGGCGCTCCTGCTCGTAAATGTTGAGCACGTCCTCGAGCGTCAGCGGCTCGAAATAGAGTTTGTCGCTCGTGTCGTAATCGGTCGAAACCGTCTCCGGGTTCGAATTGACCATGATGGTTTCAAACCCGATCTCACGCAGGGCGAAAGCCGCGTGGACACAGCAGTAATCGAATTCGATTCCCTGTCCGATCCGGTTCGGTCCGCCGCCCAGAATCATGATCTTGGGCTTCTCGGTTCGCCGCATTTCGTTCTCGGTGCCGTAGGTTGAGTAGTAATAAGGCGTGAAGGCCTCGAACTCCGCAGCGCAGGTGTCGACCAAGCGATACGTCGGAATGACACCGGCGGCTTTTCGTTCCGCGCGAACCTCGGCTTCTGAAATTCCGCGCGCGATCGCGAGCTGGCGGTCGGAGAAGCCAAGCTTCTTGAGGCGACGCAGCTCCCGGAGGTCAGGCTTCCAGCCTGACTCGGCCGGCAGGCTACCAGCCTGTCGTTCGTTCCCGTCCTCAATCCGCAACATCCCACGCACCTCCAAAATAAAATCTCCGGATTCCAGTCTCGCCTTTACTGGGTTCTGCGCGATGTACTCGCGGCAGGCGACCAGATGTGCCGCGTCCCGGACAATCGTATCGAAGTTTTCCGACATCCAGAGCGGCCCCTGCCGAGCTACCTGGCGGTTTATCGCGTTTGCCGAAAACGATTTCCACGAATGCAGAATTGACGAAAGTGAGTTGCCGGCCCTGGGCTTGAACAGAACATGAACGTGATTCGGCATAATGACGAACGCGTCCAGCAAGTACCGGTCACCGTCGAAATGCTTCAGACCGGCCGCGATGATGGCGGCGACCGCCGCATCGCGCAGCAAACAGGAGCCATGGCCGCGATCGAGCCATTCCTCCCGGCTTTCTTCGCATAAGCGCATGTACTCACGAGCGGTTCGCCAGTCCCAAGGCTTCGGATGCACTTTGAGCCATTGCTGAAGCTCTTCGCGCCATTGCACGAGAACGTTCTGCGGGACTGAGTCGATTAGGCGAAAGGTGACGAAATAAGTGGCGCCGGGTTGCTCCCAATGAGGCAGGTGGCGTTTGGTTTGGTGAATGGAAGTTTGTTCGTCGAAAGGTTGGAACGAGTTGGCAGGACAGGCTTGTAGCCCGTCCGCCGAGTCAGGCTGGCAGCCTAACCTCCGTTGGCCCTCCTCCACAATCTGCCGCACGTTATGGAGGAACCAGCGATCGATCTTGGTCAGCTCGAAAACTTCCTCGATCGACATTCCGTCCTGGAAGGCCTGGGCGATGTGGAAAATGCGTTCGGCATTCGGAGTCGCGAGTTTCAGGCGCAATGTCTCGGCATCCACCCGTTTCTCGTTCCCATCGCCGCATAATCCAAAACGTTTGATCTCGAGCGAACGGAGCGCCTTTTGCAACGCTTCCTTGAAGGTGCGCCCGATGGCCATCGCTTCGCCGACGCTCTTCATCTGGGTGGTGAGCGTTGGATCGGCCTGGGGAAATTTCTCGAAGGTGAACCGTGGCACCTTGACTACGCAGTAATCGATCGTCGGCTCGAAGCTCGCCGGCGTTTCGCGCGTGATGTCGTTTCGGATTTCGTCGAGCGTGTAGCCGACGGCCAGTTTCGCCGCGATTTTGGCGATCGGAAACCCGGTGGCTTTCGAGGCCAGCGCGCTCGAACGCGAGACGCGCGGATTCATCTCTATCACCACCATGCGTCCGTTTTGCGGGTTGACCGCAAACTGGATGTTCGAGCCGCCGGTCTCCACCCCGATCTCCCGAATGACCTCGAACGACGCATCCCGCATCATCTGGAATTCCTTGTCGGAAAGGGTCTGGACGGGCGCGACCGTGATGGAGTCGCCGGTGTGCACACCCATTGGATCGAAGTTCTCGATCGAGCAGATGACGACGCAGTTGTCCGCGCGGTCCCGCATCACCTCCATCTCGAATTCCTTCCAGCCGACGAGCGATTCCTCGATCAGCACCTCCGTAACCGGCGAAAGCGCCAGGCCGCGGTCGACGATTTCCTCCAGCTCATCGCGGTTATAGGCGATACCGCCACCAGATCCGCCCAAAGTGAAAGCGGGGCGAATGATCAGCGGAAACTTCTCGATCGTGCCCGCGATGCGGATGGCGTCCGCGATTGAATGCGCGATGCCCGAGCGCGGAACATCGAGCCCGATCCGAAGCATCGCTTCCTTGAACAGCTGGCGGTCTTCGCCCTTCGCGATGGCCTGTGCGTTCGCCCCAATCAATTTCACGTTGTGCCGGGCGAGCGCCCCGTTGCGATTCAACTCCATGGCCGCATTCAGCGCCGTCTGGCCGCCCATCGTCGGCAGAATCGCGTCCGGTTTTTCCCGTTCCAGGATCGCTTCGATGACTTCGGGCGTGATCGGCTCGACATAGGTCCGATCGGCGAATTCCGGATCGGTCATGATCGTCGCGGGATTCGAATTGATGAGAACGACCTGGTAGCCTTCCTCGCGCAAAGCCTTGCAGGCCTGGACGCCGGAATAATCAAATTCGCAGCCCTGCCCGATGACGATCGGGCCGGAGCCAATCAGGAGGATCTTGTGGAGATCGTTGTTCCGCGGCATTGGAGCGAGCGGACGATAGACGAAATCACGCGAAGATCACGAGCTAAACGCGGGCGCCGCTCCGCGACTTGAAAATATTGATCGATTCTGGAAACGGAGGTTAGGCTGCCAGCCTGACTCGGCCGACGGCCTGCCAGGCTGTCGGAATTGCGAGAATGTCGACAAGCGATTCTCGCAGCGCCATCCGCAACAAATGTCGACAAGCTAGAAGCATGTCGTCCGAGTCAGGCTGGAAGCCTAACTTCCGTTCAGAATCCGCCGAGTTCCCGGAACCAGCGCAGGGCCAGCCGCACTTCGGATCGTTTCAAGCGGTGACCGCCCATGAATCTTTCGATGCGAATTCGCTTGAAGCCGGTGCGTTGCAGAGAGGCCTGGACGGCGCCTTCCGAGGAGGGAGTGGCGATTGTGTCGTCCATGCCGCCACTGATCCAAATCGGGATATTCAGGAAATCCGCCCCCGGCTGGTAGGTCTTGTAGGCGGGGCTCAATCTGTCGTCGTTGATTCCGCTGAAATAAAAGCCGCAGATATTTACCACTCCGGCCTTGGCCAGCATCGCGCCCAGCAGGCCGCTGCGCTTTGCTCCGCCGGACATTCCGGCGAACGCGACCGGCCACCGGGCTGACTGCGGCCAGTCTTTGCGCATGGCTTCCAACGCCGCGCCCAACATTCCGAGCCGCCAGGGAGTCGAATCCTGCCGGGCCTTGACCGTCGCGTCCGAGGCGAGAATCACCCAGCCCTCGGCATCCGCGGGCGGGCGATACCACTCCGCGTCCATCGGACTCGTGCGGTGATAATCCGTCGTGGAAGTCACGATCAGAAGCGGCCAGCGCCGCGCCGGATCAAAACCGGGCGGAAAAGTCAGGACGGCCCTTCCTGTTTCGACCCGCGGATTACCGCCCTGGGCCGCGATGTCCTGAAAATATTTTGAAACCGGGAAACGAATCTCCACCGTTTTCCCACCTGCAACCTGCTGACCGGCGAGAGTGGCGGATTCAATTGCGCCCATTGGCCAGCAAACCGAAATGACCAAGGGCAGAAGGCGGAAAAGGGTGAATCCCTTCACGCTGCCATCAAATCGGGCTCGACCGCGCTTGTCCAACCGGAAGTCGTCAAAGTTCATTCTCCGAAAGCATCCTTCAGCCAATCTCCGAGCTGACGAAAGATAAGGCCGAGGAATGCGCCCGGCGATTCCTTCAGCGCTTCGACAAGGCGAGGGCTGAGATCCTGCTCCGGTTTGTCGATCGTTCCCGACAAATGCACAGTGGTCCAAAGGTAGCCCGCGCTCTCCTTCGGGAAAACTTCCTCGGCGTGCGGGAGCCATTCCAGATATTCACGGGCCAGGCCCAACTGGAGCGCGCCCTCCAGCGATTTGTCCCGGATCGACAACGCCCCTTCGATTCGAAATTTCCCTTTGTCCTCCACGGCAATTTTCTTGATTTCAAGCTGGGGACTTTTCCAAACCAACTCCGCAGAACATTCATTGAGTTCCAGCGAGGCAATCGATTTCCGGCCGGTGATCGAAGCGAGCTTTTCCAGGAACGGCAATTGCCGGACGCGTCCGCCATCGACCTGGAACGATCCCTCCACCTGCGAACTCTCGAGCTTAGGATTCTTGCCGTGCCAATGCACATCGCCGGCAGCCAGGCCGCTCGCCTGGTCGCGCCAGCTGGCGGGCAACCATTCGCGCAACGGTATTTCGCCGAATCGCACTTTGAAATCGATGCTCTTGTCCTCACGCGTTCCCGCGGTGCCTTCCCCATGGATGAATCCGCCGCCCTCCGCGCCGGGCGAAAGATCGAGCGTGTAAAGCGTGAGGAGTGTCCGGGTGATAAGCAGGTGGGTATGGCGCAGAGGAAGGTCGGGAATAAGTGCGCCTTTCATCATGCCGCCCGTCGCCTGGTATTCGAAATCACGGCCGTGGGGAGTGATCAGCAACCGGGTCCCGAAGAAACCGCCTTTCTCGTTTCGAAATTGCCAGGTCACATCCGCGGGCTCGGACCAAACTCGCCGGAGGTAAACGCGATTCGGGAGAAACAGGTGATACCACGGTTTGCTGGGCGACGGCTCCGGCTTGGGCTCGTAAACCTGAATGCCCACTTCACCGCCGTCGATATGCAGGGCGTCGAGTTCCCACCGCCGCAGAAACACCCCAAGCGGATTGAAATGGGCCGTGATCCGCCGCGCATCCAACGCCTTCAGCGCCTTTTGTCCTTCCCGGGCCTGAAATCGTTCGGACGCCGCTGACAAAAAGCCGGTCCGCCGAATCGGAGCAAACTGGCCCGCCGGAAAATGAAGCCCCTTCGCGGTCTGCTTCTCCAGCTCTTCCCGAAACGCATCGCTCTCCACGTAGCGGGTCAGACGCGGATTGAAGAGAATAATGCTCGCCCCGACAAGCGCTGCGAATATTCCAAGAACGGCGAACCCCTTCCACCAACCCTGCCGTCGGAAACGCGCAAACACAGGCGATCATTGGCCCTCCCCGAGCCCTTTTGCGAAGTAAATGTTGCGTGAGCTTGCCTCGACCGTCGCGGAATCTTGAGTGCTGCGGGGTAAGCCCTATACTGCGCAAATGCGAGTGCTGCTAATCGAGGACAAGAAAAAGACCGCGGCTTTTCTTGCCAAGGGCCTTCTGGAAGATGGCTACACGGTCGAGATCGCCCAGGATGGCGAAAACGGCCTGAAACTCGCGCGCGGCTCAAAACACGATCTCCTCATCGTGGACGTGATGTTGCCAAAAATGGACGGCTGGACCGTGGTCGCGGAACTGCGGAAAGGCGGCATGCGCACCCCGATTCTTTTTCTCACGGCGCGCGACAGCGTGCGCGACCGCGTGAAAGGTCTCGAGCTTGGCGCGGACGATTACCTGGTGAAGCCGTTCGCGTTTTCGGAGTTGCTCGCCCGGGTGCGTTCCTTATTGCGGCGCTCGCCGGACCAGCCGCCGGAGCACCTTCGAATCGACGACCTGGAAATCGATACGCGCCGGAACAAGGCCACCCGTTCCGGCACCGCGCTCAACCTTACGGCCAAGGAATTTCTTCTCCTCTCCCACCTGGTCCGTTCCGCGGGAGAAGTCGTTTCGCGCGGGGAAATCGCCCAGCATGTTTGGGACATTAATTTCGCCACCAGCACCAACGTGGTGGACGTGATGGTGCGGCGGTTGCGCGCGAAAGTGGACGACCCGTTCAAGACAAAGCTGATCCATACCGTCCGCGGCGCCGGTTATGTCCTCAAAACCGGCTGAACCGCGGTCGATCGCGTCGCAGCTGGTCGTGCTCTTTACGCTGGCGGCGGCGTTGCTCCTCACCTGCGGCTTGGGCACGCTCTACTGGATCGTCGTGGGGCACGCCTTCGAGGAAGACAATGCGGTGTTGATCGACAAACTCCTCGCTGTGCAGGCGGATCTGAAAGCGACCGGCGGCCTCCGGATCATTAACGAGGAACTAAAGGTCGAGCGCGCCGGGGACCGCGCCACCTATTGGATTCGGATCCTGGATGGAGCAAATCAGATTGTCGCAGAGACCCCGGGAATGACTGCGCTCTTGCCGCCCCAGGTTTTTCCTAAACCCGGGAATTCCAATTCGTCCACGCCTAACCCGACAAATCTTCGGACTAGCGGGCATTTGTTTTCCCTTATCACGAAAGCCCAGGAACCAACCGGCCAATCCTATATCATCCAACTCGCCCAGGACCGTTCTGCGGACGACCAATTCATGAAGCAGTTCGCCGGGCTGCTCGTTGCGGTGCTGGCCCTCGGTGTCCTGGCCTCGGCCCTGATTGCAATTACCGTCACCAAACGGGGACTCCGGCCGCTTGGTGAAATGACGCGCGCGCTAAAGCGGGTCGGTCCAAAGCAACTCCACGAGCGCGTTACCGCCGTTGGCTGGCCCCGGGAACTTCAGCCGCTAGCGGTCGCTTTTGATGACATGCTTGACCGCCTCGAAAACTCCTTCACCCGTCTTTCGCAATTCTCCGCCGATCTCGCCCACGAGCTCCGCACTCCGATCGCGAATATTCGCGGCGAAGCGGAGGTCGCGCTCACCCGCAGCCGAACGGCGGACGAATACCGCGACGTGATCGAATCTTCCGTGGCAGAATGCCAGAGGCTCAGCCACGTCGTCGATAACCTGCTTTTCCTCGCCCGCACCGAGGCGGCTGAAGGCCACGTCCAGCGCGCACCGTTCCCCGGGCGCGCTGCGATCGAAAAGATCGCGGAGTTTTACGAACCCGTCGCCGATGAACAGAAGCTCACCATTACCTGCACCGGTGAAGGGGACATCCTCGCCGACGAGATGCTCTTTGGCCGGGCGGTAAGCAATCTCGTGGAAAACGCTCTGCACCACACGCCCCCCAGCGGCACGATTGCGATTTCGGTCGCCCAGCGGGCCAACCAGTCAGAAGTCTCGGTCAAGGACACTGGCAGCGGCATAGCGAAGGAACACTTGCCGCGCGTATTCGATCGTTTCTATCGCGCTGATGCCTCGCGCGCCTCCGACGGTCTGGGCCTCGGATTGGCGCTCGTAAAGTCGATCATGGATTTACACGGCGGCACGGCCAGGATCGAAAGCGACCTTAGCCGGGGAACCGTGGTCACCCTTTCGTTTCCCAAATCGGCCGAGCGCTAACGATTGCGCGTCGAAACCGGCGCCTCGGCTTCGCCATTCCCGGGATTGCCGAGCAGCCATGAGAAAACGACGAACGCCTGGAGATCCGGCGAGTCTTCCGTGAGCCCGAAGAGGGTCGAAACATCCAGCCGGGTGCTCTTGGAAGGCTTCCACGCAATCGTCGGCCCGATCACGAAACTGTGCGTGGGATCGTCGCGGGTGTCTTTATCGGTAAAATTCTTGTACTGCATCTCGACCCCCGCCTTGAGTCTCTCGTTTCGGGTGAGCGGGATGACCGCGCTTTGGGCGAAGCCCCATTCCCGTCCGCGGTCGCCCATGACCTCCTGCTCGACAAATCCGTTCAATGCCCATTCCACGTGCTCACCAAAATCCTGGGCCAGGAGAAGACGAAATTCGGCGGCGTCAGGTTGGCGTGGCCTGCCCTCTTCCTCATCGTCCTCCTTGTCCTTATCGTCGTCGCCACCACCCCCTTTGCCCGTGATCGATTGGAAGCGCGTCGCGACTTTTTGCTTCCGCACCAGGGCGAGAGCCGAGTCCATCTCCTTTTCGCCCTCGTCGCCGCCTTCCTCCTGGAGAATGCGACCCGTCCCGAATTTGTATTCAAGGAAGATAGTCGGGTTGAGCGGAATCTTGTTCCAATCGGCCAGGGCATAACGCGCTTCGAGCGAAATGCTCCGGGCATCGCCGCCGCCGCCAAATCGTTGGAAGGTCACTTCGCCGGCCAGTCCGAAACGGCCGGGCAACCCCATCTCGACTTCCTGGGTAAACTGATGGAAGGGCGGCTGACCGCTGATGTCACCTTGCCAGATCGATCCGAAATAGAAACACCACGGCGGCAGAACATAGGCCGTTACGGAAGGTGAAAATCGGGTGCGCGAAATGCCGGGCGGCGCGCCGTAGGCGCTGGGAATTTCTTCGCCGGTGACGACGACACTTGGAGTTTGCGGCGTTTGGGCAATAGCGGGGATGACTGTGACGGCAAAAAGCGCGCACAGGACCAGGAGAAGAGGGCGAAAGGCGGACATGACGCTTTTGTAATCGAAAGACGGCTTGCCTAACAAGAAGAAAATTTCGCCCCTAAGGGAAGGCCGGCCGGAACATTACAAGAACGTAAAAAAAGGCTTGCGCTGGAGATTACGACTCTGTAATCCACTCGCCGTGCTTGGCCCGGGGGACCCGCCCCGGGCGCCGCGCGCTGGGCGAACCATCAATCCTTAAACGACTTTTCTTAACCTAAACATCCGTTTCAAAACAAATATTATGCACCACAAAATCCTGTCCCGATCAAAAGGCAGCCTGCTGGCGAGCAGCCTCGTTCTTCTGGCCTGTCTGGCCCTGAGTCCGTCGCTCTTCGCCCAGGACGTGACCTCAGAGCGGATCGTGGTGACGGCAACCGCCACTCCGCATCCGCACGACGACACCCGGCCAAAGCTCGAGCACATCATGCGGGAAGTGGATGGCACGCAAATCACCGTCACGAAGAAAGCGACGGTGATTAAGCTCGATAAGCAGCCACCCATCCAAAACAACAACCTGCAGGAGCAGTTCGTTAAAGCCCCCGGCCTTATCGTCAGCGAGCAGCAAAACCCGGGGCAGTACAACTTTACCTACCGCGGCCTCGGCAACCCGCAGGAATCCGAATACACCCTTTTCCTCCAGGACGGTCTCCCCTTGATGAGCGACTGGATTGGGTTCCCGACGCTTTACTACGTGCCCGTTCCGCAAAGTGTCAGTGAAATCCAGATCATCCGCGGCGGTAGCAGTCTCCTTTACGGACCGGAACCCGCCCCAGCGATCAACTACGTCACCAAGCGTCCGGCTCCCGGCACCCCCTGGCACGCTTACCTGGAACAGACAGGCGGTCCTGATGACACTTATTCCAGCTACGCGTCTGTCGAAGAAGCAAACGGCCCGGTGGAGTTCCGGGCGGACGCCTTTTATCGCACCTCAGACACCCAGCGCGACTCCAATCATTACGATCTGTGGCAGGCGAACGGCTACCTCGGTTGGCGTCCAGACTCGCACCAGCTCCTCGCCCTTGACGTGCACGCCAGCGAATTCGACGGCGAAGATCCGGGCCGGCTGACCTACGCGCAGTGGTTGGCCAACCCGGACCAGGCTGTCACGCCCTACAACCACAACTGGGTAGATCGTTATACCGCCGTGCTCCGATACGAACTGGAATTGGGCGACTGGCTAATCCAGGCCAAAGGTTGGTACACGCACCAGGACATCGACGCGCGCTCGGCCGCGAACATCAACCCGGTAACCGGCGCGTTCCCCACTAACACCACGTTTGGATACGAGGAATTCAATAACGGTGGCTTTGACCTGCGCGCGCGGCTGCGTTGGGGCGAAGGCACCATGCTCCGTGGGAGCGCCCTAACGTTCGGCGGGTTGGTTTACCATGGTGACGCACCGTTCCAGCGTTACACGCTGAACAACACCGCTGGCAGTCTGGGCAATGTTGGTCCCGGCTTCCTCACCGCGCCGCGCGGAACCACTTCCGGCCTGGTCGCGCTCGATCAGGAGCGCAGCGCTGATTACCAGGCGTTCTTTATCGAAAACGTTTTCCGTTTCGGTGCTTTCCACATCGTGCCCTCGTTCCGGCTCGATCATGAAAGCGTCGATGTCGACGCCAGGGTCGCGCCCTACTTTACGCCCGGCACGCCCTCCGGCCGCAGCGCGGACAAGCTGATCCCGCTTTGGGGCATCGGACTCGGGAACGACTTCGGAAAGGGCAACGAAACCTATTTCAGCGCCTCATCCGGATGGCGTCCCGTTCGTTTCTTTGACGTAGCCGGCACCCGGACGGCCATTACTCCGGGAACCACGCCCGATCCGTTCCGTTCCCTGGACATCGAGTTGGGCGTCCACGGCACCCCGATCAAGGGCTTTTGGTACGATGTCGGCCTCTTCTGGATGCAATTCGATAACCGCATCGAGACTCGCCCCGACCCACTCGGCGGTCCGTTCGACACCCTCGCTTTCAACAGCGGCAACACCCGCCACCGTGGCTTCGAAGGCGAAATCGCCTACGACCTCCTCGCCCCGTTCCAGCATGAGCCGCTCGCGGCGGTCACTGAAGCGAAGGATGCGAAAGATTCGAAAGCGACGGTGAAAGCGACTACCCGTCCGTGGCATCCGCTCCAGCTGATCGTTTTCACTAACCTCCAGCTGCTCGACGCCGAGTTCACCGAAAGCACCCAAATCATTCCCGGGACGACACAGACCTTTGTCGGTAACGAACCGGCCTACGCGCCTGACGTCGTCGTCAAAGGCGGGATCACCTTTAAGCGTGATCAGTGTTTCAACATCACGTTTTCAGCCGTCCACGTGTCCGAGCAGTTCTGGCAGGACTCAAACCTGGGCAGCGCGTCCATTCCGCTGACAACCATTCCGTCTTACGAGGTCTTCAACTTTTCCGGCGAATTCTACATCACCCACAACGTCCGTGTTTTCGGCGGCATCTCCAACCTGAGCGATGAGAAATACTACTCTCGCGTGTTCCCGTTCGGCGGGGGCAGCATCGATCCCGCTCCGGGCCGCTCAGGTCACCTCGGCTTGTCGGTCGAATTCTGATGATTTCGGTGGGGTGGATCGTGCGCTCTGTGCGTTGGCAGAATTGGCACTGAAGGCGTGCTGATTTTGTCTCGCGCAACCGATCCGCGATCCACTCTTACCGACGCAAGGCGGCGACCTTGTTCATCCGCTTCCGCACCTCGGCGAGCGGGATCGTGGTCTGATTCAGGCGGCGCGCGTTCGTCGCGAGGTCCTGCATTTCGTCCAGCAAATCCTCGTATTCCTCGAGCAGGAGGATGACCGGTTTCCCCTTGGCCGGTCTGGGGCCGGCGACAGCTTTGGGGTTTGGCTTGGGCATCGAGTTCGTTCTTGTTAACCCTCGGCGGAACCGGGGACTGCTTTCTCCGCCGCCTGAAATCCAATCCTGGAATGGGTGCCGTCGCAGAACGGTTTCGTCGTCGACGCGCCACAGCGGCACAGCGCGATCCGGTCCTTTGCCGGATAGGCGTTCCCATCATCGTCTTTCAGCTCCACGCGGCCGGTCACGATGTAAGGCCCGTTGTTGATAGTCTCGATCGTTACGTCAGGCATGATCCTGAGAGTTTAGTCCAGACTGGGGCGGTGACGAGTCCGATCCACAAAAAAGATCGCGTCAACTCTTCGGTTCCTCCGCGATCTTGAGCACGATTTTGCCGCGCGTGTGATGGGTCGCCGCCTGCTGGCTCGCTTTGACGGCGTCGCTCAACGGCAGGACCTCGCTCACGATCGGCTTGATTTTCTTTTCCTCGATCAGCCTGGTGATCTCAGCCAGTTCGCTTGCATCCGGCTTTCCCCAAATCGACGCGCCACGGATTCCATGCTTATCGAGTTCCGCTTGGCCTGGCCGCGCCACCAGCGTCGCAATGATTCCTCCCTTTTTCACGACCGCGTAGGATCGGGCCAGGGTATCGCGCCCGACCGCATCCAGAACCACATCCACGTCCTTCGCCACCTCTTCGAATTTTGTTTTCGTGTAATCGATGGCGACATCCGCCCCCAGCTGCTTCAGCAGGTCCTGGTTTGCGGTGGACGCCGTCGCGATCACTCGCGCTCCGCGGGCTTTTGCAATCTGGATCGCGAAACTGCCCACTCCGCCCGAGCCGCCGTGAATAAGCACCGTCTGGCCGGCGCTCAGTTTCGCCACGTCGAGCAACGCCTGCCAGGCCGTTAACGCCGCCAGCGGCACCGCCGCCGCATCCACAAAGCCGACCGACTTCGGTTTGAGCGCCGCCTCGTTTTCCGCCAGGACCGCGTACTCCGCCCAACCGCCGCCGAAGAGCGCATAACCATACACGGCGTCGCCCACCTTGAGCTTTGTGACCTTGGCGCCGGTCTTCTCGATCACCCCCGCGACGTCGTAACCGGGAATCAGCGGCAGGTGGGTTCCAAATTCCTGCGCCAATCGCCCGGAGATCACGAGCGGATCCGCTGGATTCACTCCGCACGCGATCACCCGTACCAGCACCTCGTTATCCTTCGGTGCCGGCCGAGGCGCGTCTTCGCCGTACTCGTGCAGGACGACGGCCTTCATGTTGGAAGCGTTGGCTTGTGCGAGCGCGAATGCGCAAACGAGCAGAACTAGTGCAAATCGCATACGATCTACTTCACTTTAGGGAACAAAATCGTTTTCATCTTCTCCAAAATCTCCGGCGACGCGACCTTCTCTCCGCCTAAGACCAGAAGCGCAAAATTGTCCGCCAGGATTTCTTCCGGATGAATGATGTAGTCCGTGTTTCGGCCGATCCGCTCGAAGAAGCCGGTTACGGCCCGTGCCTCGACCAGGCGAGGCGAGCCGGTCCGGGAAACAGCTTTGAGCCGGCCCGGTTGGCTGGTTTTCTCGACCACCAGAAACTGGAACTTCAGGTAAGCGAAAAATTCGCCGCCTCGTTTTTCATCGTACTGTTCCGAAGTCGAGAACAAGACCGGGACGGCCAGAAAACTTTCGTCCCCAATTTTCAACTGGATAAAATGATCGTTCCGGGGCGCGTCGGGGTTGGTGATCTTTCGCGAGGCCAGCTCAGGAGGAAGCTCGATCTCCTCGCACTCGGTGAAGCCGATCACGGAATAGAGCTTCTCGCGCAAGGCCGGGTTCGCCCGGGAGAGAATATGGAACATCTCGTGACACACGAGCTTCTTGAGGTCAGGCGGAGGCTTGGCCAATAGCTCGACCGGAATCATGATGGCGGTGCCGCGGGTGTAAGCGGCGTTCCCCTCTTCGACGCCGGTGGTCTTGATGAGTTGGATCGCGGGTGGAAACGGGAACTCAACCGGGAGCGACGGGATTTCGTCGATAACCGCTCGAAGTTTCTGGATCTCCGGCTCGGTCCAATCCCGAACGTTTTTTCCAACAAAGGCGAGGTACTCGGCTTCGGACACGGGCCGGCCCACTTTCAGTCGAGCAGCGCGATCGAACGGACTGAGTCGCTTAACAAAATCATCCTGGGCCGTGATCAGCGGCTGGCTCTCCTTCGCCGAAAGAAACTGCACGACCGTTTTTTTCCCAATGACCGGGAAGCCGCCCTGCGATTGGGTCAGGGCAACCGCAGCGAGCGCAAGGTTCAAAATAAGTCGCATACGACCTATATGACCCATTTCGCTGCTCCCGGGAAACTCTCCACGTACTGGATGGTGAAGTCGGGGAAGGAATTCACCATCTGAATTTTGTAATCGGGGAACGAATCGACGATCTGCCACATCCCCGGCTTGTCCGGGAAGCTCGTCACGATCTGGACCCGCAGATCGGGGAAACTCGTGACCGCCTGCACCTTGTAATCAGGGAAACTGGTCACGTACTGAATGCGCCCATGGACTTTTGAAGCAGCGCCCTTCTTGTCGCCCGCCCGGACCGCGAGCGCGAGAAACGCGAGCGCCGCGATTGCGATCGCTGTCACATATTTCATTCCGGAGAGCCTGCCAAAATCCGGCGCTGATCGACAAACCAAAACTGGTTCGCCGATGCTCCTTGTTGTAGCGACGCCGCTCTGTCGGCGTACCACGGGTGGCTTGCGAGACGCGTGTTTACGGCGACAGAGCGCCGTCGCTACAGCCAGAAAACCGATCTGGTTGCGAATATTCGGAGTCGATTCTACGATCAGAACCATGGCCGACACATACCCTGGAAAATGTTATTGCGGCGCCGTAACCATCGAGACGACCGGCGCGCCCGAAGGCATGGGCTATTGTCACTGCGAGGCCTGCCGATCCTACCTTGGCGCGCCGATCAATGCCTTCACGCTCTGGAAACCTGAGAACGTGAAGGTGACCAAAGGCGAAGATTCCCTCGGGCACTTCATGTCTTCGCCCATGAGCGACCGCCGTTTTTGCACCGAATGCGGCAGCATTGTGAAGACCGATCACGATTCGCTGGGCTTGGTCGACGTCCCCGCCGCTGTAATTCCCACGATGCCGTTCAAGGCCGGCGTCCACCTTAACTACGAGGAAACCGTTCTGCCGATAAAGGACGGTCTCCCGAAAATGCGCGACTTCCCCTCCGAGATCGGCGGCTCCGGCGAAACAATGCCCGAATAGCCCCCTCGTCCCTCGCCCCTTTCCCCCAAATTCTTGAATCCAAACCCCCGCCTCGGTTCGTCCATTCAATAGAAGCCATGGAAACCTCATACCCACAACCGCCGCCCACCCCCGTCAACGTCTCCGCCGTCGCGAATGTCCGCACCTGGTGCGCCTTCATCCACGCCAGCGCCCTCCTCGGGGTCTTCATCCATTTCCCCGGCCACCTCCTCGGACCGCTCATCCTCTGGCTGATCAAACGCGACGACGCCCCCGAGCTCGACGCGCACGGCAAGGAAGCTGTCAACTTCCAGATCTCGATGCTGATTTACAACGCCATCGCCGCGGTCTTTTGCCTCGTCCTGGTCGGCTTCGTCTTCCTCGCCATCCTCTGGATCCTGAACGCCATCTTCGTCATCATCGCCGCCATCCAGGCCAGCGACGGCAAATTTTACCGCTACCCGATGACGATCCGGTTCATTCAGTAGTCGGAGCGCATAGAGGCCTCTTCTGTATGCGCTTCGCTGTGCGAAGCGTCCTCGGGGCGGCCTCGTTTTGGGTCAGAGCTCCAGCTCCATCGATCAATCGAAATTCTGAACCGCAGTCTTCGATTGCCGCGCGCGTCCGAATTCCGCTAGAAACGACCGGGCGCTCGCGCCTGCCCGATGGCTACCTTTTTCGCCGAGCTGAAGCGACGCAACGTTTACAAGGTTGCGGCCGCATACACCGTCGTCGGCTGGCTGATCGTCCAGGTCGCGACCCAGGTTTTTCCGTTCTTCGAAATTCCGAATTGGGCGGTGCGCTTGATCGTGCTCGCGATCATTGTCGGTTTCCCGCTCGCACTCGTCATCGCGTGGGCCTTCGAGCTCACGCCGGAAGGAATCAAGCGGACGGAGGAAGCGGACGCGGCGCCTCAGACGCAGTCGAGAGGGCATGCCTGGATATTTGTTGTTCTCGCTGCCGGCCTTCTTTCGCTGGCGCTTTTCTTTCTCGGCCGCTACACGGCCTCGCAACAAGCGTCCGGCTCGACGGCGCTCGCAAAATCAATCGCCGTATTGCCATTCGAGAATCGGAGCGAAGACAAGGCGAACTCCTATCTGGCTGACGGCATCCAGGACGAAATCCTGACACGCCTCGCGAAGATCGATGACTTGAAAGTGATCTCGCGCACGTCGACGCAACGCTACAAAAGCTCGCCCGAAAACCTGTCGGAGATCGCGAAGCAACTCAGCGTCGCGTTTGTCCTGGAAGGAAGTGTCCAGAAGGTCGGCGATCAGATCCGCGTCAATGTGCAGTTGATCAACGCGCTGACGGACACTCATGTCTGGGCCGAAGTTTACGATCGAAAACTGGCCGACATCTTCGCCGTGCAAAGCGACATCGCCGGGCAAGTGGCCAAAGCGCTCCGGGTAAAGCTCTCCAGCCGCGAGCAACAAGCCGTCGCCCTGCGTCCCACGGAGAACCCGGAAGCATACGATGCCTTTCTCCGCGGCCTGGCGATCTGGGGCGGGTTCGGTCTCTCACCGGAAGGCCTCCAGAAAATGACCGAGGCATACTCACGGGCCGTCGAGCTGGACCCGAGCTTCGCGGTCGCATGGGCGAACCTGTCTGCCGTGCACACGCTGAACTACGCAACCTACGACCCGACCGCCGTGCGGCTGGCCGAGGCGAAGCGCGCCCTGGATAACGCGACGAAATTGCAGCCCGACTTGGGTGACGCCTGGTTCGCGCTCGGACTCTACCGTTATCGCGCCTTGAGCGACTACGACGGCGCCCTGAAAGCCTTCGAGGAAGCGATTGAACACGGCGTCAATCGCGCGATGTCGCTGGAATTCTCCGGCTACGTGAAACGACGGCAGGGCAAGTGGGACGAAGCACTCGCTCACCACGCGCAATCCTCGAAGCTCGATCCGCGCAACCCCATCATCTTCGCGGAACAGGCGGTAACCTATCGGAGCTTGCGCAGATTCCCGGAAGCGCACGCGTCGCTCGATCGCGCCCTCGCAATTTCGCCCGACAATCAGAATCTTCTTGCTGGAAAGGCCAGGCTCAACCAGGCCGAGGGCAATTTCGACGCGGCCGGCAGATTAATCGAATGGCTCTCGGTCGATCCTGGCGAGCCCGAAGTCCTCCAGCCGCGCTTCACCCAGCTCATGGCTACCGGAAAATTCCCTGAGGCGGTCGCGTTGTTGCAACAGCTCCTCGCCAGCAAGGAACCTCTGCCGCCTAATCTGCGGGCCGTCTATCGCACCCATCTCGGCCTGGCCAAACGCCTGGCCGGCGACACCGAAGGCGGGACGCGCGACCTCACCCAGGGGCGGGACGAATTGGAAGCCTTGCGCCAGCAAAGCGTCGGCGAAGGCTACCTCGAAGATCTGATGATGGCGGAAGCCGCGCTCGGCAACCGGGCCGCCGTCGACCAGTATGCCGCGAAGTTGCAAAACAAGATCGCGAAGGACGCCTTTGGAGGCCCGACCCTCGAATTGGACATCGCGATTGCCCGCGCCCAACTCGGCCAGGCCGCCGAAGCCATCTCAATCCTCCGCGATCTCCTTGGGAAACCCGGCGACGACTGCATCACCCCCGCCCTCCTCCGCACCGACCCTGTCTGGAACCCCATCCGAAACGATCCGCGTTTTCAGAAATTGTCCGAAACGCAGTAACCAGGCGTTCTCCTGTAGCCGCTTCGCTGTGCGAAGCGACCCGCCCGTCATTCCTTCCCTGCTTCCAAGAGGTGCTTTCGCAGAAGCTGCTGGAACGTCTCGTAAACCGCGCTTCGTCGTTCCGCGTAGATGCACTGAATTGTTCGGCGCTTCCCGGAAACCTTGTAAGCAAATATGATCCGGTAACCGCCCACCCGCAGGCGATGGTAATCCTCCAGCGGTCCTTCGAGAGCGCGGATATCACCCCGCTCGCGTTTCAGCGCGCGCAAGGCTTCGCGTAACATCCGGCGTGGCTCCGGAGCTCGTCTTGCCACAAAACGGACGACCTGCTCCGAAAGCTCAACCTTTGTCTCCATTCAACGCCGAGAGCGGCAGAAACTTCATCTTACCCATCTCGTAATCCCGTAGCGCCTTCATCGCCGCCGAATTTCCCAGCAGATCCAACGTCTCCATGATCGCATCCATCCGCCCACGCGAGATCAGGTAGGCAACCGTCTCCTCATGCCGGGTGATGGCGATGGACCCTTCATCCGCCGCCTCTTTGATCAGCCGTGGCAGATTCGTCTGCGCCTGAGTGACTGAATAGGTAGAATCCATCGCTATTCTACCTAGCAATAAACTCGACGGGAGTCAATTCGTCTTTCCTCATACAGAAATCAATCGCCACTCGAAAATCGACATTCGAAAATTGCCCAAGCCCCGCCCTCCTCCGCGCCGACCCTGTCTGGAACCCGATCCGGAACGATCCTCGCTTTCAAAAACTGTGCGAAGCGCAGTAAGCGAAGGTGCCTTCTTCTGTAGTCGCTTCGCTGTGCGAAGCGTTCCCAGAGAGTTCGCGTTCTGTCAGACGTCCAAATGCCAACAGAACAATCGCAATTCGACACTCGAAATTCGAAAGTCCCCGAAGTTCTACCGCTATCCGATGACAATCCGATTCATTCAGTAACCGCGAGTTAGAATCGGCGTTTTTAGAGCGGCGTCTCGAAGTCGGCTTCGCCCATCGCGGCTGGCCACACCCGGCCAATGATGATGTTATCCCCGCGGACGGTGTAGACGATTTTCCATCGCAGAAAGATCAGTTTGCGCCACCCGCCCTCTCTTAATTCGTCGAGAATCGTTCCTGATTCGGGATGCTGGAGAAGAATTTGGGCGCGGTCGTAAATGCCGAACCCAACGCGCGCCGACGCGGCTGGGTCGCGCCGCGCGATATAGCGAACGATCGCTTCGATGTCGTTCGAAGCCCGCTCGGTCCAGACTAGTTTCCGGTCCATTCACCGATCCGAGTTTTCATCTGCTCGTTGGTGATCAGGCGACCGTCCGCAATGTCCTGCTCGGCTTCCTTGATCGCCGCAAGGAAGGCGATCTCTTCGGTGACATCGCGGAAGCTCGCGTCAGACGGAAGGCGATTAATCGCCTGGAGGACCTGTTCTTTGACGCTCATACTCTTAAGCGTAGCGAAATGTTCGCTATAAGACAACGCCGCTGTTCGCGTGCCCGTGCGTCAGCTCAACAGTTCTTCGAGTTCTTCGGTTGTGAGGCCGTTCATCAGGGGTTCTTCGCTGTCGATGGCGGCGTCGATGGCGGCGCGTTTTTTTTCCTGAAGTTTCAGGATTTTTTCTTCGACGGTGTCGCGGGTGATGAGTTTGTAGGCGGTGACGACGCGGGTTTGGCCGATGCGGTGGGCGCGGTCGGTGGCCTGGGCTTCGACGGCGGGGTTCCACCAGGGATCGAAGTGGATGACGGTGTCGGCGGCGGAAAGATTGAGGCCGACGCCGCCGGCTTTCAGGCTGATCAGGAAAATCGGAATGTTGGCGTTTTCCTGGAAACGGTTCACCTCTTCCTGCCGCTGTTTCGTGGAGCCGTCGAGGTAGCAGTAGGAGAGTTTGCGTTCCTCCAAGCGATCGCGGACGAGGTGGAGCATCGATACGAACTGGCTGAAGACGAGAACGCGATGCTCGCCGTCGATCGCCTCCTCTAGCAATTCGTCGAGGAGCTCGATCTTGGCGGAGGGGTCTTCCTTCTCGAGACCGACGAGGCGGAGATCGCAACAGACCTGGCGCAGGCGGAGCAGGCCGGTCAGCATTTTCATTCGTTGCGCGCCGGCGTTTGTCTTTGCGCCCTTAGCGACGCTGCTGAGGCCGCTTTGGATTTCGCGAAGAAGCGCGTCGTAGGCGCTACGTTGGCTGCTGGTCAGGCTGCACGGGACGACCTGTTCGATCTTCTCGGGGAGGTCCTTGGCAACGTCGCGTTTCCGGCGTCGAAGGAGGAAGGGCTGTATACGGCGGGAGAGCCGTCGCTGCACGTCGGGCGCAGTGCCACGTGCGAGGGGCAGCTCGTAACGTTCGCGAAAATCCTTGTGCGGTCCGAGGTACCCGGGGAGAGAAAAATTCATGATCGACCAGAGATCGCGCACGGAATTTTCCATCGGCGTACCGGTCAGGACGAAACGGTGATTCGCCCGGAGGGCAAAAGCGGACTGCGCATTCTGGGTCTCGGGATTTTTGATGTGCTGCGCTTCGTCGAGCACGGCGGTGGAGAATTGGATTTCCCGTAAAGCGTCGATGTCGCGACGCAGGAGCGCGTAGCTGGTGATGACGATGTCGGCGTCGGCGATCGAGCTGAAGAGCGCCGCGCGGTTCGCTCCTTCGAGCACGAGCGTCTTCAGCTCGGGCGTGAACTTCTGCGCTTCGCTCTGCCAGTTTGTGACGAGCGATGTCGGGCAAATGATGAGCGCCGGGCCGTTGCCTTGATGAGCACGGAGAAACGCGAGCGTCTGCACGGTTTTGCCGAGCCCCATCTCGTCCGCGAGGATGCCGCCGAGATTGTTGGCCGCCAGCCGGGTGAGCCAGGCAAACCCGGCGATTTGGTATTCACGTAAGGTCGTCGCGAGCGAGCCGAGTTTCTTGTTGGCGTCGCCAACCGAAGCGGTCTGGGTGGTGATAAATTTCTTCAGCGCTTCCCGCCGATCGGCGATGGACGATCCCAGTTCGCGGGCCGTTTCTTCAACGTAGGGCGCGTGGGCCCGATTGATCCGGTAAAGGCCGGGCTCGGTTTGCGCCGGATCGCAATCGCGGATCACCTGCTCGAAATCCTCGAGCCCGGCGGTGTCGATGACGACAAGGCGCCCATTCTTAAGGCGCGTCTGGTTCCGGCCGGACCGCAGCAATTGCTGGATCTCGGCATTCGAGAATTCCTGGCCGCCGGGAGTGACGAGCGAATAGCGGACCTCGAACCAATCCACGCCCGACCCGACGATCTCGAGCCTGGGGGTGACGCGCTCAATTTCGCCGCTCCATTTCTCCACCTGCGAGGTGAGGGTAACGTTCCAGTCGCGCTGGAACTTCGGGTAATCGACGGCGAAAAAGCGCACGACTTCGGGTTGCCCGTGCAACACGAAACCGGCGGCGTCCGTGCGCGCGAATCCGACCCGTTCGAGGCGCGTGACGGCGGCTCGTTCCGCGGCGATATTCCGCAGGAGGATGCGTTCAGCGTTCTGCGGATCGCGGAACACGAACAGGTCCTGTTCGTTGGTCGAGGCCTTGAATGGGGGACGATCGCCATACGTGCACAGCAACTCGCCGGTGACGCTATTGAGCGTGCCCGCTAATCGCAATGCGAAGGCGGGGGTGGCCGGGACCACTTCGGGCAGCCGGAGGCCTTCGGTTGCGTTGATATCGAACGCTTCGCGCAGGCGGGGCAGATCGAACGCGAGGAATTGCAGAGCGCGATCCCCCGCCAGCTCGAGCGGCGAACCGAGCAAATGCGCTGCGCCCGCCGGCAAGGCTTCGCCGCAACGCACGAATTCGTGGCCACGGAGGAACCAGGCCTCGCTCGCGTTCCAGAGAAGCATCGTGTTCGGCATCGACTTCGCTCTCACCATAATGCCCCCACTTTCTCGCTGCTCGATCTCCAGTTCGGGGCGAATTACGGCCGACGAAATCGTCGCCGGGATCGCTTTTCCGAAGGTGACGCGCGGATGATTTTGAAGCGAGGGCAGGAGACGCAAAAATGCGTCACGCGATGACAACGCCATGCCGCTGGAAAAGAGCGCGGGGAAGGCGCGCAATTCTTCCGCGAGGGCGAGGTCCGCCTCGTCGCAAGCGAACGTCGCGTTCTTCGGCAAGGCAGAGAGCAACGTGCGGTTTGCACCCACTTCGGCTTCGACGACCAGCATCACCTGGCCTTTCGCCCACGCCGACATGAAATTCGGCGGCAGAATCAAATGGAGTTTTGCCGGTTTCGCTTTGGCGGTTCCGGCGGCGGCGAACTCTGGACCGGCCGGAGCTTCCGCGATCTTCGGCTGTGTGGGAACGATCGCCGGTACCGGCCTTAGAATCGAGAGACCCACGGCGACGGAATGCGCGCAGATTTTGCCGCTCGAGCGGGATTCCCAACAGGTGCAAAGATTCTCCACGTCTTCCGCGCTCTTAATTCGCAGGCCGGAACGGAAGTTCTTTATCCCTTCGCGCACGAAGCCGGTGAGCAACGGCGGTTCGTAGCGCGCTTCCGTGACGCGGCCCGCCTTCACGACGTCGCGCGCAGCCTTCATCGCAGGCCAGCCGCCGGCGTTGATCAGGAGTCTTTCGGTAAGCGGGGGCGCGGTTGTCATCGCGGGCGCACTCAAATTTCCTTCGTCATGAAAATACTATTCGGATCATTGGTGTAATCAGCGAATGGTCCGCAGACGGTGAATCCAGCACGCGCGTAGAGCTGGCGAGCCGGCTCAAACCCCGGCTGGGCGCCGGTCTCGAGACTCAGCGTGCGATAACCTCGGCGCTCCGCTTCTTCGATAATGTGCTGAAGCATTGCGCGCGCGACTCCTTTGCGCAGATGGCGTGACGCCGTCCGCATGGACTTGATCTCACCATGCTGCAGGCCCAGCTCCTTGAGCGCGCCACAACCCAGGAGCTCGCCGTTTTCCCACACGCTCCAGAACGTGACCTCCGGACGACGCAAGCCTTCAATGGGCAAAGCATGAACACTCTGCGGTGGCGACAGACGGCGCATGCCGGCGAGATGCTCCGCCAGAAGCGCCACTATCTCGGGCCCGCTAAGATCGTCGATTTTGAATTGCACGCGAGATGGACTCTCCCCTTCTGGCGGGCGAGTTCAATGGCTCAGGTTGCAGGGCGCTATAGCTTCCCCCTCAACGCATCGCGCCGGCCATTACGTCCGTGGGCTTCAAGGGAATCGTGAAGGGCTCGAGCGGCATCGGGTCGTCGTGATCGAGGAACTCGCGACAGAGCGCAAAGAAATCGGCGCGAGTAGTGGCGCGGCGGATTTGGTGGAGGAATTCGCCGGTCGGTTCGACGCCGAGACCGATGAAGTTCATGTACTTCTTCAGGTTGTTGATCTGGGCGGACTCACGGATGCCGGGTTTGCTGACGGCGTCGTAAAGCGCGTGCACGTACTCCAGGACGTCACGGCCGGTAGGACGGAAGATGGCTTGGCCGCGACGCTGCTCGCGAATCTGGCGGAAGAGCCAGGGATTACGGATCACACCGCGGCCGATCATCAGCCCGCGCGCGCCGGTGAGGCCGAGGACTTCGTCCGCTTTGCCAGCGGAGTAAATGTTACCGTTCGCCAGCACTGGACAAGACATCGCGGCGACGGCGCGCGCGATGAATTCGTAACGCGGTGCGCTGCGATACATCTCTTTGACGGTGCGGGCGTGGACCGTGAGCAGGTCGAGCGAGTGGCGAACAAAAATCGGCAGGAGCTCATCGAAAACAGCCACGTCATCGAAACCAATCCGCGTTTTCACCGTGAACGGGATGGCGATGGCTTCTCGCAACGCGCCCAGGATTTGGTCGATGCGATCGGGATCGCGGAGCAACCCGCCGCCGGCGCATTTGCGATACACGATCGGCACCGGGCAGCCGAGGTTCAAATCGATCGCCGCGACCGGATGCTGCTGGAGCTCGCGCGCAGTGCGGACCAGAGCAGTGATATCATTGCCGATCATCTGCGCGATGACGGGACGGCCGGTCGGGTTTTGGGTAATGGAGGCGAGGATTTGCGGATCGAGTCGCGATTCCGGCAGGACCCGGAAGTATTCGGTGAAATAAACGTCCGCGTTGCCGTAGCCGCTTATTAGCCGCATGAACGGCAGGTCCGTGACATCCTGCATCGGCGCGAGGGCGAGGATGGGTTCGTCACTGCGCAGCAGGTTTTGGAATGTGACAAGTGACGAGTGACGTGTTGTAGCGGCGCCGCTAGGCCGGCTCCACTTCTAGACGCCGGCTGACGAGGAGCTTGAACAAGACGAAGCAAATTCCGGCGCCAAGGGCGAAGGCGGCGTGGAGGAGCCAGAAGTTGGTCGTGGGCCATTTCTCGAGGAAGCCGCCGACCCAGCCGACCATGGTGTTCGCGGTGAAGAAAGCCAAATAATAGAGGCCGATGATGGTGGCGTTAATCGATTTCGGCGCGTACTTCGCGAACAAGGCGAGGCCAATCGGCAGCATGTGGGCGAACGCGATGCTGTTCAGGAAATGGAACGCGACCGGCCAGAAGAGGCCGATTTTTTGCCCGGCCCCCTGGGTCGCGGCCGCGGTGAAAAGGCAGAGCGCGCCACCGATCGAGAAAACCGAGCCGATGATCAGCTTTGTGATTTCATCCGGCTCGCGCCAACGCTTGCCGTACCAGCGATAGAAGATCGCGACGATTGCCAGGAAGCTGACGCTGACGATCGCGTCGAGAGTGACGAGCCAGGAGGTGGGCAGCGTTTTGCCCATGAAGACAAGATCGAACTGCCGGTCGCCCCAGACGAGGTAAGCGTTGAAAATCTGGTTGTTCGGAATCAGTGCGACGGCCATGACCGGGATGAGGAGGATCAGCGCGATGACGGAAGTCCATTCCTGCTTGGTAAGCTTCGCCTTTGGCACCTTCTTCACGGAGGCAAGGCGTGGGTTGTTGTCGCTCGCCCGAAGATATTTTTGGCCCGACAAATAAATCCCGATAGCGAGGAGCATTCCGACGCCGGCCGCGGCGAAGCCGTAATGCCAGCCGACTTTTTCGCCCAGCGAACCGACAATGAGAGGCGAAATAATGACGCCGGCGTTGATGCCGATGTAAAAAATCTGGAAGGCGTCGGCGCGACGGAGGTCTTCGGGTTTGTAGAGCGCGCCGACCTGGCTGGCGATGTTGCCTTTGAACATCCCGCAGCCGAGCACCAGGCAAAGAAGCGCGAAAAGGAACGCGGTTTCGAACGCCATTAGGAAATGGCCTGCCGCCATGGTGAGCGCGCCGAGCAATACGGTCCGGCGCCGGCCCAGGACGCGGTCGGCGAGGAAGCCGCCGAAAATCGGGCTGAGATAAACGCTGGCGGTGTAGGTGCCGAAGATCGCCGAAGCGAGTGGTTGCCCATCGAGGCCGCTGTACAAAGGAAGCTGGCGAAACGCGTCGAAGATCATCACGCGCTCGATCCGTCCGGGGAGGAGGAGATACTTCACCATGTAAAGGACGAGGAGCGTTTGCATCCCGTAATAGGAAAAGCGTTCCCACGCTTCGGTGAAGGCGAGGAACCAGAGGCCGCGCGGGTGGCCGAGCAAGCCGGGCGTATGTTCTTCCCCGGTCAACGGTGCGGAGTCATCGGGCTCGGCGGTAGCGGTCATGGGAGGATGGTGAAGTGACGGGTGACAGGTGACAAGTGACGAGTTGCAAAGGGAGGCCTCACCAAGGTCACCAAGGAACCGGACTGTGACATTTTCTCGACATCGCGTTTTCTCCTCGTCAGACTCGGCGCATGAAGACGCTGTTTCTCCTTTTGGGCGTAGTGGTCCTTGCTGGATTCCCTCACTCCAACCTCGCTGCGCTGCCGCCAAGCAAAGCCCGCACGATCACGGACCTGAATGTTATCTCTACCCGGGCGCTGCAAAGATCGATCAGCCCGAAATTCTATCGGAGCCTCCTGATTTCGCCCGTCCAGGGATGGGTGGCGGTCCGCGGGAATCTATCCGGAACGCGCCTCTCCGGCGTGAGAGTGGCGCACTCGGAATTGGACGGCCGTTTCGACGCGCTCGCTCTCCAATTGGCAAAAGAGATCGAGATCGCCGGATACTTCTCGCTCGATAAGCCTCATTTTGGAGGTCCGGTTCTGCTGCATCTTCTCATCTATCAAATCGCCGACGGGACTATGGTGCTTTCTTTCCCCCAATTCACAGAGCCCGGCGGTGACCAGTTGGAATACTTTGGCTGTGCCCGGCTCGCGGTCTTAAAGAAGGATGGCAAATGGACCGAGATCGAAGGTCCTGAAACTCTCCAGGGCAAAGGTTGGGCGGTTCGCCAGGGATTTTCGAACCGGGCCGAAGCTATCCTGAAGCTGGAGATGAAGCGGCTGCCTTGGGACGGGTAGGATTGGGCGAGGAACTCACCAAGGAATCACTTTCCGGTCCTTGACGAATTTACCGGTCAGGTTGTGGGGCGCGTCGGTGGCGAGCCAGACGATGGTGGCGGCGCCTTCAGCGACGGAACGGGTGGCGCTCTCCCCGCCCATTTCGGTGCGGACCCAGCCGGGACAGACGCTGTTCACCGCGCACTTTGGCAAAGCGGCGGCGAGCTGCACCGTCACGCCGTTCAACGCCGTCTTCGAAACGCAATAAGCCGGCGCCCAGCCATCGGCGCCGTCCTCGAGCTGACCGCCGCCGCTCGAAACGTTCACGATCCGCGGTTCGCTGCTTTTTTTGAGCAACGGCACGAAAGCCTGCGCCACTAACCAGGGCCCAAGGGTGTTCGTGCGCAAGGTCGTCTCGAAAATCTCCGGCGTGACGGTGACCGCACTCTTGTCCTCATCGAGGAGGATGCCGGCGTTGTTGACGAGAACGTCGAGTCGATCGGCCTGGCGAGCGAACTCTTCCGCTGCGCGAGCGATGCTGCCGGCGTCCGAGACATCGATCTCGAGAAAAACGATGTCGCCGTCGCGACTGAGCTTCTTGGCCGCCGCCTGTCCAGCTTTCGCGTCTCGCGCGCCGAGAAAAACCCGCCGGCCCAGCCGCGCAAGTTCCCGCGCCACTTCAAAGCCGATTCCCTTGTTGGCGCCGGTGACCAGCGCTGTCTTTGCGTCTCTCATTCTAAAGAAACCTCACACAACGATCGCAAAGGGACACCAAGGATTTTAAATGACAGACGATTGTCCTCCGGGCGCTGGTAGTGTCCGCTGTCGTCAGCGGAGGCTGGTGAACGCGATTTGTGCGCTGATGACATCGCACGCTACAACCCGTTTAACGCCGTAGTCCTGCCCCGGGCGACGAAGGCTGGTTGGCACGCACCATGCGTTAAATGCCGGTATGTTTTCGCCTCAGGCTGAAGCTCAACTGGCCCAGATCCGCGCTGAAATTCAGCGCTACGGGCAGAGCATTGTCGGTTGCGACAAATTGCTCGTCTTGGTTTCGAAAGACGATTCCATCCAGGCGCAGTTCGGCCACATCTTTGTGACCGCCGAACGAGAGCGATGGAGTTTCGAGTTTCGCACCGACGGCACCGTGCGCTTTACCGATCTCGATTCCACCAGAGAGCCATTGGAGGAATGGAAAGAGCCGAACTCGGATTTCAGTCAGGCCGCCGAAGCCTGATTGCGCCGGTCGCTCCAGCCACGATGTCAATGTAGCGCGGTCTCAGACCGTCGGCCTGCCCTGCATGGCTGATTTCGCCTTGTCCAGCAAGCAGGGGGCGGATAACCTCCGTGGCATGCCCCCGGTTCGAGCGTCCGCCTCACGCGCCGTGATAGACGTAAAACTTTACGCCTATAAAGACAAACTTACGTCTAATTCTCGTTAGATGCTAAGCGCCACGCGACACAAGAAGCTTTTGCTTGCGCTTGTCTTGTTGGCTGGTAGCTCGGTCGTAGCGTTTGCCGCACTCCGCATTCGGGACGCAGTGCTTTTCTCGCATCTTTCCGCGACAGAAAAGCGAATCATCGGCGTCTGGGAGTGGACAACCGTTGATGCGGTTGGGCGCATGAGAATCCGGCCGAATCATCGGTTCGACGAGTGGTTCCTCGAATCGGAGCGCGACGAGGATCATCCGGACTCGCGGTCCGTCACGCATGGGCGCTGGAGCATTGAGGGCGCTGAGTTCGTCTACGTCCATGATCCCCATTACCCATTCGCTCTCGAGCACCCTCACATACCGCTTTCTGATTTCGGGGATGGCATGAAGAAAGTCCACTAGACTATCAACGCATCTAACCAGACGATCGAGCGAACGGCGGACCGCTGAGTATTCACATTTCAGATGACTTCCACACCTTCACCCCGAGCGACGCGCGCCCTCGTCCGCCGTCGCTCATCTTGTTCTCGTTAGACCGATGGCTGACTCGCACGACAGAGTTCCGCAGAATGTTCCTGGTCGTTTCTTCGTGGACTCCAGCTGCATTTACTGTGAGCTGTGTGTCCTTGCCGCGCCCGCCGTATTTCGCGAGGACCGAGCGAGCGGCTGGGCATACGTTTTCCATCAGCCCGCCACAGCCGAAGAACTCGCCCTCGCAGCAGAAGCACTTGAGAGCTGCCCCACCGAATCTATTGGAGCCGCGCACTACGATCCTGCATGGCGAGCGCAACTGATTCCGAAATGACGCGCAAACGGGCGCGGTCCTGATCACGGCTCTCGCCGCCGCGGTGATTGGCGCGATTATTTTCTGGCCGTATGTCGTTGAGCTGCTGCCGTGATCACACGAGTCTTTGCAACGCAAACGCGTAGGCGCCGATCGCCACGGCTTCGCTCGTCCCGAGACGGGAGAGCCCGACACCGAGACGCGGACGGGGATCGTAGGTCGCGCGGCGCGGACTGCCGGGGACCGGGATCTGGCGCACGGTTGTTTGGAGAAAGTTCCGCCGTTGTTCCGGGTCTTCGAGATTGAATGCTTCGGGAATCAGGCGAGGCAAGGCCTCGCCATCCGACTTCGCGTAACTGCCGTTCAATTCCGCCATGAGCGCAGGCGAAAACAAAGGCCACGCCCCGGACAAACCACCGCCGACCACAGCGAGGCCATCCACGATGGTCAACGCCTGGGCCAGTGCGTCGCCGACAACTTCGCCCAGTTGACGAAAGGCTTCGCGGGCCGCGGCCTTGTCCCCTGGATGTTGGCCCTGCCCAATCGCGAAGATGACTTTCGGCTCGGGAGATTCGCCGAGCGGAATGGCCGCCTTCTCCGCGTAAACCCGGCGGACCGCGCGGATCCCGGTGGCTTCCTCGACCCAGCTTTGCGGATTGAGCTTGTTCCGCAGCAGCCAGATCTCGGCGCCTAACGAGTTATCACCCAGAAAAAGCTCGCCCCGACGGACGAGGCCGCCGCCGAAACCGGTGCCAAGCGTCACTCCGAAAAGGTTCTGGTAGCGTTTCGGGTTCCCGGCCTGTTCCAGCAAACCATTCACCCAGGGGAGAAAGCCGGCAATGGCTTCGCCATAAACAAAGAGATCGCCATCGTTGTTGATAAAAACCGGAACCCCGAACCGCTCTTCCAGGATCGGTCCCAGCGGCACTCCGCCGCGAAAGGCCGGAAGATGTTGCAGGTCGCCGATGACGCCGTTTGGATAATCGGCCGGGCCCGGGAAAGCGAAGCTGATCGCGACCGGCGGTTGCGGGCATTTCGCTTTCGCTCGATCAAACCCTTCGACAATGTTCGCGAGACAACGGTCCAGATTATCGCCGGAAGAAGGCAGGATAATGGTTTCAACGATCGAACGGTTTCCCTGGGTGGCGCTGAAGCGAAAGCTGGTCCCGCCACCGTCGAGGGTCAGGACAATGCGGGAATCGTTGGAATAATCTGTTCTCATGAGGCGCTCGAGGGCGAAATCCGAAGCTCGAAATCCGAAGCTCGAAACAATTTCCGAAATTCAAAGGTCGAAGGCTCGAAACGGGAAGCGGCAAACCGTTTCGGTATTGATCTTGGTTTGGTCATTCGAAAATTGTTTCGGATTGGAAAGCCCGGCCTCGCTCGCTCCGCGAGCTGCGTTACGGCGTGCTTCGAGATTCGAGTTTATCCGATCCCCCGTCCCACCCTGTGCCCTTTCCATCCATAAAACGCGACGTAAGCGTAGGCCAGCAGGGGAACGACATAGGAAATCTGGAGGTTCCAGCGATCGGCGATATGACCTTGCAAGGGTGGAAGAAGCGCGCCGCCCAGGATGGCCATGACCAGAAGTGAGGAGGCCTGGCTCTTGTAGATTCCCGTTCCTTCGATCGCGAGCGAGAACGTGTTCGACCAGCCGATCGAGGTAAAAAGGCCCGCGCCTACCACGCACCACATGGCGAGTTTCCCTCCGGCCAGGATGGCGATCAGAAGCAATCCCACCACAGTCAGCGAAAAAATCATCAGGCTCCGTGCCGCCAGTGATTTGCCCGCCACGAACAGCAGCCAGCAGAGCGCGACAAACGGCAGATACATCAGAACAATCGACCAACTCCGGATCGCCCCGATTAGCAGGCAGGCCGCGATCGGGATCGCGCCCAGCAGGAGCCGTTTCGTCGCGGGCGTCAGATCGCTCAACTCCACCGCACCCATGAAACGTCCAATCAACATTCCTCCCCAGAAGAGGGAAACATATCCGCTCGCCTGCAGGGGCGTCAGGCCGGCGACCCCGGGCTGCCCGAGAAAGCTAATGATGGAACTGCCCACCGCCACTTCCCCGCCGACGTAGAGAAAAATCGCGAGCGCTCCCAAGGGTACGTGAGGAAATTTCAGCGCGGCAAAACCGGGCTCGATCCTCCCTTCCCCAACGTGCGGGAGATTCACGAAGAAAAAAATCCCGGCGAGAATCAAAAAGACGATGCAAAACGCGAGGTAAGGCGCCTTGACCGATTCGGTGCCATGCGCGCCGGTGCGGGCGAAGTATTGAAAGATCAGATAGCCGCCCACCAGCGGCCCCAGGGTTGTGCCGAGCGAATTGAAAGCCTGGGCCAGGTTGAGTCTGCTGGAAGCGGTCCGTTCCGGCCCGAGGATCGTGACGTACGGATTAGCGGCGATCTGCAACATGGCAAAACCGAGGCCCACCACGAACAACGCGGCCAGAAAGAGCGGGTAGGAAAGTGACGTCGCTGCGGGCCAGAAGAGAGAGCTGCCCGCGGCCGAGATCAGCAATCCGGTGACCACGCCGTTCTTGTAGCCGAGGCGCGCAATCGGATCGCCGATGGCGACGGAAATCCCGAAGTAAAGGAGCGAGCCGATGAAGTAGGCGCCGAAGAACGCGAACTGCACCAGCATGGCGTGGAAGTAATCCAGGGTGAAGGCATCCTTGAAGCGCGGGATCAGGATGTCGTTGAAGACCGTCATGAATCCCCAGAGGAAGAAAAGCAGAGTCATGATCGCGAATGGACCGCGATAGGTGCGGCGGGGAGCAGAGAGAGCGGGCGCGGCGGACATCTAAAGGGCTAAGTTCGAAATTCGAAGTCCGAAGCTCGAAACAATTCCCGAAATACAAAGACCGAAGGTTCGAAATGGGAAGCTGTCTCCGTTTCACTCATTACCGATTGTTGCGATCATTGGAATTTGTTTCGGATTTCGGACTTCGAATTTCCAGTTTACCACGTCCGCCGGAGCGGATGCGCTTCGGTATTCAAGACGACCTTGTCGAAATCGAGCGTGCCGGGCGGCGCGAAGAGCAGATAAAAATATTTGAAGGTCTCCGCGAAGACGAAGCTCTCCATTTCATCGCGCTTTTCTTTGGTGACCACGTTTTGGAGCGCGGCGTAGCCGGCCTCGACGCGGCAGTGTTTCACGAAGCCGTTGAAGATGGTCTCGCCCATCTGGCGATATTGCGCCTCGCCGGTGTAATGATGGAGGTAATAGGTGGATTCCACAATTTCAGGTCGCAGGTGATAGGTGAACGCGGTCGCCGTCATCGTTTTGTAGTCGAGCACCTCGGGCTCGATTTCGTGCAGCTGCCACATCTTGAAACTGGAATCCTGCAAACGCCGGGCCCGGACGCGATCGCCGGAGAGAGCGAGAAGCGCGGGAAAGAAGGCGTCCAGGGCGCCGTAATTGGTGTGCGTCCGCTGGCCGCTATTCATGTCGGCGTAGCCGTACCAAAGTTCGCCGCGGATTTCATCGGCGAGATATTTGTGGACCGCGGGAATGCTCGCGTTCCACATTTCCAGGCAATCTTTGTCGCCGAAAAGGAGCCAGCATTTCCAAAGGTATTCGTAATAGGAATCGATTCCGCCGCTGATGTGACTCTCGGTGTCGGTCCACGCGCCCGTCTCCACGTTGATGGCGGAGCCGACAAGACCGATCGGCGAACGTCGCCGGTAAGTTTCAACCAGGGCTCGTTTCGCTTTGTCGTAGAAGGCCGGTTTGCCGGTCAGTTTGCTCAGGGTGCCAAACTCGAGAAGAAGCGTGCCGGTTTCCGCCGGGTTCGAAACCGGTTCACGCACCTGACCGGTGCGGAGATTGACATAGACGTAGGGCAACCCCGTGAGCGAATTGAACGCCGGCAGCAATCTGTTGCCGAGGTCCTCCGCCAGAATCAGCAAACGCTTGTCGCCCGTTAATTGGTAACCGGAAAGCAATCCGCCCAGGAGCCGGATCGTTATCTCGAAATTCTTCACGTAAACGTCGCGGTCGAAGGAGAGCTCGCGGGTGATCAGGTCGCGCGCTTTGTCAGCTTCGGGGTTGAGTTTCATCAGGACGAGGGTGTCGAGCGCATCGACCGGCGTCATCTGGAGCGACTGCCCGTACCAATCGTGTGGGGTTCTGCTCAGCGGCTTCAGCGCGTCGTGACCCCAGGCGTAACGTTCGTAATTGTTCCAGGCGTGGAGACACTCGGTCTTCACGCGCCCCGCCATTTCGCGCGCGTGCGCGTCATCGGAGGAACGGGAACAACCGCCTGTCACAAGCGCGAGGAGGCCAAGGAGACAAACAAAACCGGGACGGCCGTTCACGGATCAAGAGTCGAATGCAAAAGCGATCCCAGTCGAGAAGAATTGCGGTGGAAATTCGAAATCCGAATTCCGAAACCCGAAACAAGTTCGAATTAGGAAAAGGAGGAAGGCTCGAAACAAGGGCGCTTCGTTTCCGTCATTCAGACTTTTGACGATTCGTATTTGTTTCGGATTGGAAAGCCCGGCCTCGCTCGCTCCGCGAGCTGCGTTACGGCGTGCTTGATATTCGGGCTTTGAGTTTCAGGATGCAGTCTAATGCGCTGGCCCGGCTATCTCTTGTTTACGGTCCTCAGTGTCGTGCTCGCCGTGCTCAGCATGTTCTTTTGGATGGTCAATCCGGTGACAGGGTTGTTGCTCTTCCTGGCGGCGCCGCCGTTGCGGCTGCTCGGTTATCATCCGCCGGTGGAAGGCTGGTCGGCCCTGGGCAGCGTGATGTACGTCGGCGCGCTCTGGCCGCTCACGCTCGCGCCGTTGCACTGGCTCAATTTCCGAATCGTGCGTTGGGGAAAATGGGGCTACGCCGGGTTGCTTCTCCTCGTTAACGTGATTCTGGCCGCGCTCGTTTTGCTGGCGCGCGAAGGCTTCTGATTACGGGCCGCCTCAAGAGGTAACGCCGGCGCAAGCACTTGTCGAAACCGGCGACCAGGTGATGATCGGAGGCTTCACCATCGGCGGAAGCGCGGCCGACCGGACCGGCATCGTGGTCCGTGCGATGGGCCCGTCCCTCAATAGTTTTGGCGTAACGAACGCGCTCTAGGATCCGATGCTTTCGCTCTACGACAGCAATGGGAACATGCTGCAAAGCAACGACAACTGGCGAGAGATTAGCCAACCGGAGATCATGGCGGCAGGCCTGGCGCCTGCGGACGATCGCGAGGCGGCCCTGTTTCAATCGCTCGCGCCGGGCGCTTACACCGTGATTGTCGCCGGCAAAGGCAGCACTACCGGTGTCGGGCTCGTCGAGGCATACCATCTCCCGTGAGGCCGGACATGGTGCGAGTGAAAAACGCCGTCGAAGAGAGCTGCGCGCAGTTGCGGAAGTTCAATTGCCGAAACATCTCCATTGTTCAGCAATACGGCCACTTCAAAGAGAGTCGTATCCGCTCGACCGTGTTCGGCAACAGTCGTCCGTTCTTCCTAATGCGCCAAAACGATCGCGCCGATCTCGACGATATGGCGCGCGACATCGGCCTGACCGAATTAACGAAACACGCAATCCTGTCATATCCGCTCCCAGATCAGCAGAGCGGCGAAAAATTCGCTTCGTTCACATATCTGCATAACGACGTGCAGAATCCAATCTGCGGCACGGCGCACAATGTCGCCTCACCAGAGATGCTTCACATCAATGGCAGCAGCGGCGCGCAGTTCGATGAACGATCACAGGCCGTGCGCGGAACTGACGACATTGTGGCATCGATTATCGGCCACCACAGCACATCCCACGACGGCCAAAATCGGGGCTGACAAGACCTCCGGAACGCGAGAGGATATTGTTTTGCGCGAAGACATCCGCTGAGCGATTAGGACGGTCGCTTGGAATCGTGCCTCGTGCGCCGGAACTGCGATGAAGATGTTAATTATCGGTGCTGGTTTTATAGGGCGCCACCTCGTCGAGGCCGCTGTTGAGGCCGGTCACTCAGTGACGATTTTGGATTACCGCGCCTCGCGCAACAGCTCAGGTGCCGCCACCGCCCGCATCCTTGGAGACGTGCGGGACAGGAACTTACTTACGTCTCTCGTCCCGGAATTCGAATGTGTCGTGAATTTAGCAGGTTTGCTCGGTACGGCAGAAACTGTCGAAAACCCTATCCCTTCCGTTGAAACCAATCTTCTCGGTGCACTCTACCTCTATGAGGCCATCCGGTCAGCGTCGATAGCGCAACCAATTCGGTGCGTCCAGATAACTGTAGGAAATCACTTCATGAATAACTCCTACGCAATCACAAAGAGCGCCGCCGAACGCTTCGCGCTGATGTACAACAAAGAACATGGGACTAAAATTGCGGTCGTTCGTGCCTTAAACACGTATGGTCCGCACCAAAAAGCGGCGCCCGTTCGCAAAGTAATTCCGAATTTCATTGCAGCTGCATTGGCGCGGCAACCGATTAAGATTTTCGGGTCGGGAGAACAAATTATGGATATGATTTATGTCGAAGACGTGGCGCGTGTTCTCCTTCTGGCCGCAACGAACCCGAATGTTCCGTACGATATGATCCTCGAGGCGGGCACAGGACGACGAACTTCGATCAAGCAGGTTGCCGAACTCATTAACGAAATCGCTGCGAGTTTAGCCGGGACTGAGCACTTGCCTATGCGGCCTGGCGAGCCCGTCGACAGCGAAGTCGTGGGCGATCCACACAGCTTACGCTGCCTCGGCTTGGATGCCGCTAATTTCGTGTCACTGGAAGATGGACTTACGAGAACAATCCACTGGTATCGGCAACAGCTGGTCAACGGATCGTAGGTAATGACTTCGCCGCGCGCCGTCGTATGGATGTTCGACTCTGGCGCCGAGGGGTTTTTCCCAACCAGCATTTACTCCCTTAAGAAGTTCTGCCGTGCCTTCTATAACAGATCGTTGAAGTTAGTCGTTGATTGCGGCGTTTCGGCGGAATTCAAAAACTGGTTATCTGCGGCGGCGCCAGAGGTTCAATTACTCAGCGTCGCTCTTCCTGCGCCGACTTCAGTGGTCGGCAAAGGCGAGTCACGCCCCGCTCGGGTTATGCGCTTGCGGATTGAGCTCTCGACGATCTTGCACCGCGCAGTCTGTGAAGCCGCCATGCCTCGAATCGAGGCGTTTCTTCACGTCGATCCCGATACTTTGTTCTTAAGTGACCCCTCGGCTGCATTCGACAAACCCTGGCAGGGCGAAGATATTCGTTGCGTAACAGAGTGGGATTGGAATGGTGAACCGAAGGCGAACGAACAGCGGTTCATGCGCTTCCTCCGAGAATCGTCATTTCAGAACGGCTGTATCCCAGAGCATCACAAAATCCTCGCGCAATTCCTAAATCTAGAGGTTGGCGAACTCCAATGCATGGTGACGGTAAATAGCGGAGTCTGGCTTGCGCGAGCAGGCAGCTCATTGCCGGAAAAGTGGCGCAGGTCGTATGACGCCCTCGCCCACGCTGATGCATCTGTTCCGGCCGGCATGCTCAACCCGTACAGCGCCGAGCAGAATGCGCTGTCCCTCGGAATCCACCGCGGCGAAGTTGTCGCCCGCTTTCTACCGCGACGTTTCAACTATTTGCCCCCGCGCCCGCCCTACACCTGGCCCAAGAACGTAAGCATTGCCCACTTTGTTACTTTCGCGTCGAATTGGAATCGACCTTGTTTTCGTTTGTGGTCACACGTGCGCGCGGAGGCGATTCAATCAGCGTTTGTGCCGTTCGGCCTTGCGATGCCGCAGTTTGTGGACCCGTGACCGTGAACGCTGCCCTTGACTGCCGCGTCGTCATTTTCCATACGACATGCTGCTATTTCCACGACACCATTAGGCTCAACGCGCGGCTGGAAAGGCAGATGGCCGGCAGGTCAGTTAGCTTTCTGCATCTTCTAACATCCGGAGCGTCCTGCACATACTTTCACCAGTTGCAGCCGCCTACTATAGCCGAGTGTGCGCGCGTTCGTGGATGCGCCGCGGATTGGCTTCAGCAAAACACATCATTGTTCTATCGCCTCGAAGACTACTATTCGGCTCCCGGAGACTCACCTCCTTTCACACCTGCCTCTCCAAACGAATTATTATCGGCAGAGTTCAACGGGCTGAACATGTGGGCCGTGATAAGGCCGTCGCTCGGCGCGCTGTTCCAATGGGACGACGTCGAGACCGGTGTTCAACACGCTACCCCTACCGAATGGTCCTCAATCGTCGAGCTATTTAAAGCTGCGTGCGCAAGTCTTATCGCTCTCGAAAAGTTCTTGGCTGAGCAGCGGCCGACCCACTGCATTCTGTTCAACGGCTTCTTTTATCTGGAACGACTGATGGTCGAATCCTGTCGAAAAGCTACAGTCCAAGTAATAGGAACCGAAAGCAGCACATTTGCCGATCGAAAACACTATTCTACAACCGGTGTTGCAGGAAATCGAAACGAGCTTCGTGGCTTGGGAGCAGAGTTAGCGTATGCAAGAGCGTTGCTCTATCACGAACAGACCCGCCTAGAACAGTTTTTCGCAGAGAAGCTTCAAGGGGGGAACGGGACAATTCCACAGCCGCCATCAAGTATCCGATTCAAGGCCGACTTAGGGATAGACGCAAGTACGCGGTTAGCGCTTTTTCTCGGTCAGGTTCCGCATGATTCAGTCATGCTCTCGGACGCCATGGCATTTCGGACTCAAACTGAGGCCATCAGCGCTCTATTCGACCTATTCTCGAAGCCGCCACTGTCTTCGATGCACTTGGCAGTGCGACTGCACCCGGGAGGGGAGATCACAAGCATGCGTCAAGACGTTATGGCAGAGCGGTTATCAGAGACACATCCCATGAAGAACGTGACTGTCTTTCGTGGAGTTGAATGTAACACGTATGACCTTATGCAATTGGCGGACGCAGCAATTACGTTTACGTCACAGGCGGGATTGGAGTTTCTTTGGCTAAAGAAGCCGCTAATCACGCTGGGACCGGCTTACTATGCAGGCCATGGATTTACCATTGACGTACAGAGGCGAGAAACGCTTCTTTCCGCGTTAAAGCATGCGCTTAGTGGAAATTATGTGACACCGGACGTTAAGCGACGAATCGATGTGTTTCTTTATGCCCTTGTCTTCGAATACCTGGTCCCAATCAACCGGGCGCAGGGTTCAGTTCAGGATGACGGCGTCGTGATGATCGCTAATTTGCTTAGCGGCAGACACCGTCTTTATGGCGTCTCACGGGCATAAAGCCACCAAAGAGCAGCGTTGACCAGCAGAAGCGCTTCTGTGAAGGCAGGGACGCCCCGCAACGGATCGCGCCTAGCGGCGTTGGTGATGACGAGTAACTGGTCCACATCAAAAAAGTCGTCGAGCTGCTCCCGCGTGCTCGCAATCATGTCTTGGATGGCCGGCCGAAGCCTCCTGTAACTCTGGAAAAGGAATTCACGAGGTCCGCTGGTAAAGGTTTCCGGCCGGTACATGCGGGAAGTTGTCGAGGCCACAGGAACACCGGTGGTGTCCAAGATTTTCAGGACGCGCCTGTATAGCGCCTGCTGTCGGAGGTCTCGCGATGTAAGCCCGTCGAAAAGTGCGCGGAGACGTAGGTCCGCAAACGGTGTACGGACATTGCAATAGAGCGAATACAGATTCCCGGTGTTGAGGTACACAAAACCGCGCTGACGATAATTGAACTCCAGAGCACGTATTGATCCTTCGGCAAGGTGCACGAGTGCTGATGCGTGCTTTCCGACCATCCGGCGGATTGGAGTGACGGGCACTCGGCATACGCGACGGAGGAGTGACCAGCGAATCGAGCATTTGTTAACTTCGCGAAGCCATCGGCTGACCGCGGACGGCGAGGTTGTCGATGGATCGCACGACGGTGAGGAGAGACCGCCGGTTAGCGGCCCGCCGAAGAAGCCATTCAACACTGGCAATGATGTTTGTATCAGCGCGGTTCGAAACTCGCTCAGCCAAATTGGGGATAAGTAGTCCGAAAGGTGTTCTACCTCATCTAGAATATAGCGGACCTGCGCCACCGTGGATGACGGTTTAGGAGCTGTAATAACATGTGGAATGCCGAGCGCAGACGTGAGCGCCTTCGCTAAATCAACGTCTAACCAGCCCGGGTGACCGAGCGTTATTGCGAATGCCTGCTTGCGAGCGAGAAGTGACGTGAATAACAAAAACCGTGAGTCAAAACCGCCCGAAAGTGCGACGCAGAGATCCTTTTCAGGCACAGTGTCGCGGACGACCTTCTGGGCGATTCCGAGAAGCCGCTCTTCATTCGCTTCGGAGGTGGGCACGTCGTAATCCCCATCGGATGCGGAAAAGCAGTGCTCCGAGTAGTCGCTGTCCGTCATCTGGAGAACAGTCTCGGCGGGGATACGCGATACACGCTGTAGGAGTGTCCGCGTTCCTGTACACGCGGAGGCTCCAAGCTGCTGCATCATTCCCACCGGATCTGGTGAAAGCGGACCAGCAAGAAGACGCTGGAAGATCAGATGTGACGAGATCAGCGTGATGCCATCCCGAGTCCGGTGATAGTAAAGTGGGCGAAAACCTACACGAGCGCATCGCACAAAAACCGTTCGCCGTTTTACGGAGGACCAGACGATGTGGTGATTTGGATTTGCATGCGCAATTCTGTCGATCGATGCAGCATTTGGGAATATCTCGGTTCGAGCACACGACCTGATGCGATACGGTCCATGCATGAGCAGTGACTCGCCTCGTTCACCTCGCGACAATGACAATTCCTCTGGCGCCGTCACGGTGATGACGTTCTGGTCAACGACGCGGACGCAAGGTCTGCGTGGAAGTCGTCTCTGAAGATACCGCAGTGCGAGCTGCATGTTTCGCGCGGTGGCTGTCGAGTTCGGCGAGACGATAATACAGAACATCGCTGCCCGTCCCGCCTAGTGATTCAATGCCCTAAGCGCCCATTCCATCACGCGCGGGTGAAACTCCTCACGCCCGTGGAGCGCAGCAATGCTGCTTTTTGGAAACCGCTCGCCAAAAATGCCAACGACTCCTGACTGTTCGGGTAAAGCCAACCAAATATAGTGTGCCCGAGACACTTTCCAAATCCTGCCAACCATTCGCCTGGAAGTCGAGCTTGGCCGCACGCAGGATTTCACAGAACCGGCGTTGAGACGCGCGCGAAGAATCGCGCATGCATTTGGGTCCCCGTGCGTAAAGAAAAGAAACGAGTAACCATCAACCGCCCGTGCAGATCCAAGCCTCTCTGAAACGATGGCTCGAGTACACCAAAGACTTAGACGAAGCGGAATCCCTTCGAAGAGAGAACGGCAACGGCGTGAATAGTTCCCGATGGCGCGGGGATGCTGTCCCGAGGGATAAAGTGAACTGTCAATGGTGCCAATCAGCAAACACCCACCTGGCGCCAGACGTTCGGCGAGGCACCTGACGAGCGACTGGAACGCGTCAACCGGGTGAATCATCAAGAGGTTGGGAAGCAGATTGTTGCAAACTATTAGGCTGAAGCGCTGTCTCACGGTGCTAAAAGGACGCTCTTTTTTGATGTCGCAGCGTTCCACGAATAGCCGACGACGCTCGGACGATCTAAGCAGAAGCACTTCATTCTCTGATGGGAACGGAGTCATTGCCGACCGCCCTTTCAGGGCATCAACAGCATTCGTGCTTCGAGACGCCTGATGCGGAACCGAGCTCAGACCACTCCGCAGTGAGCGAAGGTGGGAAACGACTTGTTCGTCGGCATCGACAGCATAGACCTTTGCGGTCGACGGGAGGTGTTGAGACCGCAAACAATACAGCGGTTCGAATACGCCACTGCCAATCAAGAGAGTCGAAAAGTGCGCTGCGTACTCGTCAGCGGACGTAGCTGATCTGGCAATTTGCGCGGCAAGCGCAATCGGGACATCGTTGCGGCCAAGATATGCGAATGTCGAACGCGGAAGCGCCGGATTGGCAGTAAGATGGACGACACGCATTCAGTCAATTCTCTGGTTTTGCACAATATCGGTGCTTTTGTGCGATACCCGCATTACATTTTACGAGGCTTAAACGTGCTGCGCGGTTGCTCGCGTATTAGAGCATCCAGCTCGCGCTGAACCGCTACAACTGGTCGCGTAATGAAAAACGCGACACTTCTTTTTTTACTCTTCGTCAGCGCACTGCTGACGAACTGCGCGGGCGTTAGTCCAACACGGATTGTTGGCGACACCGTCGCCGCATCCGGCGGCGCATTCATCGGAAATAAGCGGAGCAACGGAAACCCGCTGATCACCACGGCAGCCGCGGGTGGCGGTGTGCTTCTCCAGCGAAACGCTCCAGGCGCAGAGCAACGGCTCGGCGCGCAAGGCCTACGATGCCGGATATGACAAAGCACGCAGCGACTCCGCAAAGCAAACAGTTTCAGACGCTCAATGATCGCCAGCGGTTTGGCCCGCAGGGCGATGACCGCAAACGTGTGCGCTCAGTCGACGTGCCGCTTCCGGAACGCGAGGAGACGGAGTCATTCGCGCCGGGGACCGCAACGATCCGCATTCGCCTCGCGTACGTTTTCGTTGCTCAACGTAAATCGATGTCGCGAGGGATTGCAGATGGTGCGCGATACAGGGTTCGAACCTGTGACCCCTACCGTGTCAACATGCCCAGAGCCTCCGTGAGCACTCTCTTCCCTCGTGGGCAACTCGATATGGAGCCATGCGAACCCATGCAAACACGCAAAATGTTACAGTAAAGTGTTACAAAAAAATCTGTCTGGAAAGTCGCTTTTTCGTCGCTTCGTAATGTCGAATCAACTGTCAAGAAGCGAGACGAATCCGCAGTGGCAAGAACGCGTGGTTTTTGACAGACCGAATCGAGCGAGTTTCGGGGTCGAACTCTGAAAACTTCAGGCTCGCGTCAACGTCGGACGCGAGGTCGGTGGCTTCGATCTTGGATAATGCTGCTCAGTAGCTCCTTGGATTGCTCCTTGTAGTTCATTCTCGCATTACGAGTTTTCCCTTCCGGCGCGCTAGCAGAGTGGGATGGCCAACTTCTGCGGTCAGTCTTCCAGAATTTTCGCCAGAGCTTCTCTCCCGTTCGTGTTGATCTAGTCGCTTCATCGATAAGGCCGACAATGCTGCCCTGGCGATTGAAGTAGGCGTTGCCGATCACGTTTGGAGCTTGGCGCACAAATGACTTACGTGCTAGACGTGGCGAAGTGATTCGTTTCGAAGTCGATTTCGTTCCGCATTCATTCGAAAAGGCCGGGGTCGAGCAGACGAAGGATGATATTAAAGCTCGCCTCACCGGACACGAGTTCGCCCGGCTAAAAATCATCCTCAAAAAACGCCTCGGCAATCAAATCGAACTGCAATTCGTCGGTGACCCCCAAGACGTTGAAAGGGCACGGCGACTGCTTGGAATCTATTAGCTTCAGAAGGAACGCGCGTTCCAGCAAAATTTCGTTCTGAGGCACGAGTCCCGGCAAAGGTTTACTCATCCCTTTGCCGGGACATCAAACTGACTCAGTGCCCGACAGATCGCCGATGATGCTCCCCACATGGAGCGGGTAAAAGGTACGGGCACGCAAGCATCCGCCCATGCTCAAAGGCAGGATCAAAGGCCTTTATTTGCGCGGTGAAATTTACTGGTTTGCAAAACAAGTAAACGGACGGCGCAGCATGCTCTCGCTTGAAACGCGGGATTACGTTGAGGCCGTTCAGCGCGCGCGGGAAATCATGGACGCTCCCGAGTTGCAGCCGGCGCAATCATTTCGCGCCGAGGTCGAGCGCTTCTTGAAACACAAGTACGAAACCAACCGCTACAGCAAAATGAGCGCAGACAGCAAACGCTCGTCCCTCAATCTGTTTGCGGATAGCGTCAGAAATATCCCGCCAACCAACGTGACGGGCTATCAATGCAAGGCTTTCTACAATGCGGCAAAGGCGCGCATCGCCGCGAGCACGGCGGAAAGCTACATGTTTACGTTGCGCTCATTTTTCAATTGGTGCGTGAGGGAGAATCTGTGCCGGCGAAATCCGGTTCTCGATGTCCAGCTCGATCGGATTGATCGAAAAGGCAGGACCCGCTTCGCTGAGTTCGATCTCGCACAACGCTTGATCGAAAATGCGCCCAACGACGATCTACGATTCATTTTGTTCTCCGGTTTTCATGCTGGAATGCGAAAATTGGAAATCGTGGAAGCCGTGCCCGAATGGTTCAATCTGTCAGGGCGGACTGTGGAGATTCGCCAGACAGCGACATTTCGGCCGAAGGATCGCGATGCGCGAACCGTCCCGCTGACCGATCAATTCGCTGAATTTCTGAAACGGTATGGCTTGCGCTCGCCTTACGTTCTCGAACCAACTGTGACGCACGGATCGCATCGGTACCGATTCGATTTTCGACGTGCGTTTTCCGAATACATGAAGGCGCAGGGAGTGCCGTGGGTCACGCCACACGTGATGCGGCATTCCTTTGCCTCCATCTGTGCGAGCAAGGGAATCGACATTTACCGGATCGCGACCTGGCTTGGCGATGACGTGCGCGTGGTGCAGCGACACTATGCCAAATTGCGACCGGATGATCGTGAGATCATGAAGGCGTTCACGGTGTAGTCGCAGCGTGAGCGCCGTTCGGCAGCAGTTCACCGGCTTTTAGTCGGTCGATGCATGTGTCGAGATCGCGAATGTCAAAACGCGTGAGACGGTTGCCGCGAATGAAAGGCTTCACCCATTTCGCGCGCTCAAACTGCCGAAGCAGTTCCTTGCTGCCGACGTAAGCCGCGGCATCCTCAGGCGAGAGACCGCGTCTCAGCTGCGAGTATTTCATGCCCGCATTGTGAACCTTCGGTCGTCGCCCATTGCGCAAGAATTGGAGCGACTAGGGCGGGAATGCCCGTGCGGCTTTATTGATGCCGATACCGCAGCCAACAACGATACGAGCGAATTCTTTCTGCCTATTCTGCTTCCTCGATTCGAATGCTCGTGATTAGACCGTTCTTGTCGCCGGCCAGGCCATGATAGCGCTCTGGAATGGCGCGCAGCCATTTCACTCCGAAATCTTGCAGTGCGAGCAGAAGTGGCCGCAGGTTTCGACCGCGGATTTCCACATCATGCGACGAGAACGCGACATTTAGAGTTTCTAAATCATCCGTCTCATTCAGCGAAGCCGTGACGAGATGATGGTAGGGAAAGACACGTGCTTCGCGAGCAGATGTCTCGATGCGCACGCACGCGACGGGAGCTTCACGCTGCCAGCACGTTGGGGCGGGCGGAACGGCTTCTCTGTTGCTGTCGGATTTCATTTGCGAGTGTTGTTCGCGAGTCGATGAATCGTGTCGTCCACTCGCTCATTGCGATGCGACATACGCGGCGGGCGAAATCGCGCCCCCGACGTACAGCGCGGAGCATTCGATCGCGGACGCGATGGCGACGAACTCCGGGGGGAAGAAGATCGAGCGCGAGCTCTCGCTGTCCGCTGCGCATAATCGCATGACGGAGTTGCTCCTTGTCGGGTGTGAAGATTCTGATGCTCTTCCGACCGCGCGAAATCGTGACGTACCATTGCTGCGCGTTCGTCGCTGCCCGAACTGCGGAGTCGGAGAACAGAACGTGATCGATAGTTTTCCCCTGTGATCCGTACGACGTTACCGCATACCCCAGCACGAATTGACGATAGTGTGGCGGCAAGATGCGACCGTCCTGCAAGCGGATAGCTCCATTTGGTTTGATCGCGGCGATGTTGACTATCTCGCCGTTCGCGAGCTTCCGGCCGTCAGCGGTCGCGCCGTTCGCTTTCAGCTGAAGTTTGTCTCCCGCAGCGATGGCGAGTTCGCTCGCTCTGCAAACGTTCAAGTGATCGATCTTCGCTACCGGGATCTGGCGTACTTTACCGGCAAGTTCGATTGCCAGTCGATTCGCGGTAATCCCAATCAGCTTCGCTTGCGCGCCGCGCTTGAAACCAGCGACATCGCGGTTGAACACGAGAACGCAATTGGGCGGATAGTGACGCGCATCCAGCTTCTGAGCGGCGGTAAGGTCGAGCTGATCAAGAGCGGTGACTTCTGATTCTGCGCCGAGCACTCCGCGTTGGCGCAGTTGCTCGCGAATCGCATTGTTTATGTCGCGCACTTCAGCGCGTGTCTGCGAAATTACGAGGGCTGATTCGCCGCGTTTAGCGATATCGAGATACGCGTCGCGAATGTGTTCGTTCTGCTCAGCGGGACCGCACTCGACGAACGCGTTTATTCCTTCGAGCTTCCGAACTGATTGCGCCAGATCGCCAGCCGCTGCTGCTTCCACAGCGGCGCGGTACTGTTCGATGCGTTTGCGTTCTTCGATCGATTGAGCGCGCTTCGGCTCCTGCCGCCGAACCTGCTCCAACTGCGCGGCAGGAAGCCCGGCGTAACGCTCGATTGCTCGTAAGGCATCGGACGCTTCAACTGGGCCATGCTGTCGGGTATCGCCGGAGAGAATCAGTCGCCCGTCCACTCCACGAACCAGGCGAATGAGATCGAGCAACTGCCGACCGCCGATTTGGCCCGCTTCATCGACTATGACGACGCCGCCATCCGGTAACGTTCCGCGCTGGAGGCATTCGCTAACCGTTTGCGCGTCCACCAGACCATCGCGCATGAGGTCGATCACTTGCTGACGTTGCGGGGCGACGACAACGGATCTCCGACCGTTTTTGTTGACTGCGCCTTGAACTCGCTGAAGGACGAAACTTTTCCCCGTGCCGGCGCCGCCACGAAATAGTGTGATGAAGTTTCTAGACGAGAGGATGGAGCCGAGGGCGAGCTGCTGGTCTGGCGCGAGTTGGCTGTGAATTTCTGCTCTCGCTCGGGCCAACGGAGGATGTATGCCGATGCCGTCAGTTGCCGCCCGAACAATCTCCCACTCGCGCGCGAGCATCTCGCGGTGCGCGACCCTGTCGTTGTCGCCCCGGAGGTAATCGCGAGAGGCACTCAGTCGCTTGATCTCGGCGAGACCAACGGAGCTGCCTCGAATCGCCTCCAACGCATGACGCCAAAGCTCGTGTTCTCGTACGACAGAGCGGCGTTCGAAGAGATGCGCTTCCGCCCAGGACAACGCGCTCTCGGCGCTGCCGCCCTGCTCAATTGCAGGTCGAGCAACGTGGCGCTCGCGTATCGCGGCCAATTCTTCAGGAGTGACTTGCTCTTCCCAAAGCTTCCGCAACAAACCGGCGGCAGCCATCTCACCTTTTCGCGCGCGTTCTTTGTGCGCGATGTGTTCGCGAATCGCGTTCTGATTTCCGGGCAGCTTGTCTGGATGCGACGCGAGAAACTCACGCGTCTTGTCGTCGATCTCGCGATGTCGCTTCGAGAAACGTTCGCAAAGAGCACGCGGGATCTCGGCGAGTTCAAAGTCACCGCGCGCAGAGTTCGCGATCGTGTAGCCGAAGCTCCCCAATGCTCGCGCGAGTTCGTGATAGTACACGTTCTCAACGAACTTCTGCGCGCCGAGCATCTCATAATTTTGCAGCGCCTTCCAACGCCGCTCTTCAGGATCGTGTGTGGCATTGAAGACGATGCAATGCGTGTGCAGGTGGGGATCGAGCGCCCGAGAAGTCTCGTGTTCGAACAGCGCCGCCACGATGTTGTCCGTCCGTCGATCGGCGTTGCGTTTCGCACCTCTAATCCGAGTCGCAGCGAAG